>CAIYDK010000137.1 GCA_903924955.1 uncultured beta proteobacterium
AGACCAAAGCCCAGGGCCAGAGCACTGACCAGGGCGTCGGGTAACTGGAATACCAGGCGGCCAATGCCAAACACCAACAAAAGCACAGCTACCAGTGCCCCGGCATAGGCCAGCGCTGCGCCCCACAACTGGCGAAAAGCCAGCCAGTTTAAGGTGGACAGGGCGGCCGCGGTGTTCCAGCTGATACCGGCGTGGTCTGCCGCTTCGAAGCGCGTGAAGATTGGCAGGTAATAGCCGTTGCTGACCGGGCCAATGGCCGCGCGGTACAACGTGGTGGTGACGTCTTCTTGCGGGGCGGGTGTGGTGGCGTCGAGCGTGGGTTCGATCATGGCCTATTTTGACATGGCCGCAGCCACTGCTTGCCCAAGTTCGATCACGGCCAGGGCGTAGTAGCTGCTCCAGTTGTAGCGGGTGATGGCGTAGAAGTTCTCGGTGCCGGCCAGGTACAGCGCCGGTGCATCGCCATTTTGCAGTTCTACCAAGGCCAGTGGTCCGGGGTGCATCAGCGCCAGGGCTTCGAGTTCGCCGCCTTTGGCGAGCATGTCGGCGGGCGTGAAGGTGGGAAGTATGTCGGGTGCCAATAATGTCGCCTTGTCGGCGCCTTCGCTCGTCAAACGCACCGGGTAGTGGGTGGGCATGCCAGCCTTCCAGCCAAATGCCTTGAAGTAGTTGGCTACCGAGCCAATGACATCGGCTGCGCTGTGGAACAGGTCAACCCGGCCATCGGCATCAAAGTCGATCGCGTATTTGTTCCAGCTCGATGGCATGAACTGGGGCAGGCCCATGGCGCCCGCGTAGCTGCCACGCAGGGCCAGTGGGTCGGTTCCGGTGCGCTGGGTCAGGGTCAGAAAAGCTTCCAGCTCAGAGCGGAAAAAAGCACTGCGCTCAGCGGCCCTCGGATGTTCCTTGGGGAAGTCAAAGCTCAGCGTTGTCAGCGCGTCCATGACGCGGTAAGTGCCGATCTGTTGGCCGTAAATGGTTTCTACGCCGATGATGCCAACGATGATGGCCGCTGGCACGCCCATCTGTTGCTCAGCGCGCGCAAGCGTTTCGCTGTTGTCCTGCCAAAACTTCACGCCCGCATGGATACGAATGGCATCGATGAACCGACTGCGGTACACGGTCCAGTTTTTGACCGTGCCGACCGGTGGCGGCGCAATGGCGCGGGCAATGCCCGGCATGAAATGTGATTGACCCACGGCATGGCGCACCCATTGCTGATCAAGCCCCAGGCGCTGCGCCATCTCGTCGGCCATGGCGAGCACCTCTGGGCGCTTGGCGTACAAGGGCCCCGTGGTCTCGGGTTTTCGACTGGCCTTGGTTGCGTGTTTAAGCTTTTTGATCGCTGGCGGCTTGTGCTTGTTTGCCTTGGTGGTACGCGGTTTTAGATCGGATTGGGCTGTAGCCCCCGTAGCGATTGCGCAGGCAGCTATAAAAAATATAGCACAACGAAGTGCAAAGCGGGTGGCAGTGTGGGTTAGGTTCACGGCTTGGATTCACGGGGTGCGGTGGGCCAGGGCAGGCGACGGAATTCGCGTTGCAGTGTACCCAGTTGCGCAGGCAGCGAGGCCGGTGCGTAACGCCAGGCTTCCATTTGCAGCAGCCAGCCGCAAAGCGCTGGCAGCGTTGCGTCGTCATCACCCAGGCGTTGGCGCAACAGCGCGGCCATCTGGCGTGGTGGGGTGGTGTCTGATGCTTCCAGACCGGCTTTGCGCAGGCGCTGCGCTGCGCCATGCAGCAGGCGCAGCCAGGGGTCCTGGCGGTGTTTTTCCCACAGGGTCCAGGCGGCACCCAACAGGCTGGCCGCTACGACCAAGGCAATTAGCACGGTGGCCAGGTCCTCCCAACTGGGTGATTCGAAACCCAGGTTGCGCAACAGGTTGAGCTGTTTGCTTTGCGAGTAGTTCAGCACCCACTGGTTCCAGCTGTTGTTGGCGGCGTCCCACAACGCACGCAACTGGACCCCGAACGCCGGGCTCACGCGGGCGAGCGCCTGCGCCAGCACGTTGCGGGGTGCCTCCAGCCGCACCAGGCTGCCGATGCGCCCGGGTGCCACCGCCGACGTGGGGTCCACCCGTACCCAGCCCTGGCCCGCGATCCAGACCTCGGTCCAGGCGTGGGCATCGCTTTGTCGCACCGTCCAGAAACCGTCGACCGAGTTGACTGAGCCACCCTGATAACCGGTGACGACGCGCGCCGGAATGCCCAGTGCCCGCATCAGCAGTACAAAGCTTGAGGCAATGTGCTCGCAAAAGCCTTCCTTGCGGTCGAACCAGAATTCATCAGCGGTGTGTGTGCCAAACACACCGGGCTCCAGCGTGTAGCTGTAGCCACCGGTGCGCAGACGCTCCATGACGGCGTCGACCATGGTTTGGTTGTTGGCACTGGCGTAACGCGGGTCGCGCCGCATCTCGTTTGCCAGTTGCAATGTGCGGGGGTTGAAGGTGGCGGGCAACCTCAGGTAGTCTTGTAAACCACTCACTTTGACCAGCGGGCCGTGGCGAAACGCCGGGTGGCTTTGCGCGGAGTAGCGCACCAGTTCGGTGACGGGGCGGTCGGCAATCCACTGCAGTTCGGGCGTCATGGTGGCGCGGTAACCGCTCAGCGCAGGGCGGGTATCTGTAGCATCCAGCACCATGATCCATGGTCGGTTGTTGGGCTCCAGAGTGACCTGGTAGGAAACGACCGGGCCTTGCACTTCCAGTTCGGCGGGTAGCGGAGGGCGGAACGACAGGCTGCTTTGCAGTGGCCGCCATTCGCGTCCGTCAAACGTGGTCAGAACCGGTCCGCGGAAGTAGATCTCGCTTTGGTGCGGTGGCGTGCCGTCAAACCGCACCCGCATGGCAATGCTTTCGTCCAGTGCCAGGCTTGCAATGCTGCCTACTTGCATGCTGGCGGACAGCCCGCTGCGTGCCCCCGGCGCCTCACCCGGGACACCCCACAGCGGCGCGATGCGCGGGAACAGCACAAACAGCACGGCCATGATGGGTGCGCCCAGCAAAGCCATCCAGCCGGCAGTTTTTGCCGCCAGCATGAGCGGCGGACGGCCCACTGGCATATGGCTGTTGACCAGGGCGGTGAGCAGGCCCAAGAGGCCCAGCAGCATGGCCATGGCAGTGGGTAGACTTTGTGACACGAAAAAGTTGCTCAGCAGGGTGAAAAAGCCCAGAAAGAAGACTACAAACGCATCCCGCTGGCTGCGCATTTCCAGTGTTTTGAGGCTGAGTAACACCACGACGTAGGTCACGCCTGCCTCCTGTCCCAGTAGCGTGCGGTGGGTGAAATAGGTGGCCCCGGTTGCCAGCAGCAGCAGGCTTGCCATCCACCAGCGTGATGGCAGGGTATAGCCCCGTACAGCGATGTAGCCTCGCCACAGCAACAGGCTTGCGGCCAATGCGCTGCACCACTGTGGCAGGTTGCTGATTTGCGGCGCAATCACCCAGGCAATGACCAACAGCAGGAACAGCGTGTCACGTGCTTCGCGGGGCAGGTTTTTGAGGGTGCGCAGCATGGTCAGCTACCCATCAGCGCCAGCGCCTGCAGGCAGTTCTTCTTGTGGGCTTCGCCACTGCCAGGGGGTAATTCCTGGCCGCCGACGCGCAGCCCGTATTGCAGTCCCTGCTTGTCGGCCAGCAGCACCCATGCGCACAGACGTGACAGGGATTGCTCCAGCGCAATCCCGCCCGCCACTGTGCCGGTTCCCAGACCGGAAACGCCAGAAATGCCGGTGTGGGCCAGGTCCAGCCACAACTCGAACCGCTGCACCTGCTGGGCATCGCGACTGACCAGGGTGTCGGTCTTGGCGGTCTTTTTCCAGACCACCTGCTTCAAAGGGTCGCCACGGCGGTAGGGGCGAATGCCATCAAACTCGCCCGTGCTCTGGCGTTGCACCGTGGCCTGGCCGCCGGCTCGCGGCTCGCCGGGTGGCAGGGGCGGTGGATGCAATTCGGGTGCCGGGTAGACCAGCACCTGCGCGGCGGGTCGCCAGACCGTCCACACTCGAAAGGTTCCCAGCGGAAAGCGGGTTTCGGCGGTGAGCGCCGGTACGCGGTGCAGGCCCCGCCGTTGAGGTTGAAAGGCCACTTGCACCCGGGCGCTGCCCTGCGCGGGAACATCGGTCCAGCTCCAGTGGTTGGTTCCCATCATGGCCAGACCAATGCCATAACGCGGGCTGCGCCGCTGGCTCAGAATGTTGACGCCAATTGTGACGATAGCCCCCGCGAAATGTGCGTCAGGTGCTATCAAATTCATAGTTATTCCACGCAAGGTCCCGTGGCAAACGTGCATACCAACCACCGCGCTGCCGGTGAGCAGAAAGGTCAGTACATAGCCCAGGTTGAGCTGGTAGTTGATGGACGCCACCAGCAGCACCGCCAGCGTTAGCCCCAGCATGAAGCCCGGCGCGGTGGGCAGGATGTAGACGTTGCGCTGCGTCAGCGTGACCGTGTCGCGCGGGGAGATACGGTTGACGAACCACTGGTTGACGCGCGCACGCGCAGTCGCGATGGGATTCATCAGGGTAACGGCACGGCGGCGAGCATGGCGCGTACTTGCTCCACGGAGCCGCGGCCCGCGTCACCGACGGGGATCAGGCGGTGGGCAATGGTTTGGGGCAGGATGGCCTGCACATCGTCGGGTGCCACATAGTCGCGCCCACTCAGCAGGGCCTGTGCCTTGGCAGCGCGCACCACGGCAATGCCGGCGCGCGGCGACAGTCCCTGCAAAAACCACTGGCCGGAGCGCGTGGCGGCAATCAGGTCTTGCACGTAGTCGAGCAACGGGGCGGCGGCGTGCACCGCCAAAACCTGATGCTGCAATTGCTGCAACTGCGCTTGCGAGAGCAGGCTGGGCAGGCGCTCCACAATGTCGCGGCGGTCATGACCCAGCAGCAGTTCGCGCTCGGCCATACGGTCGGGGTATCCGAGTGAGATCCGCATCAGAAAGCGGTCCATCTGGGACTCGGGCAGGGCGTAGGTGCCCAACTGGTCCAGCGGGTTTTGCGTGGCAATCACAAAGAACGGCAGGGGCAGGGGCCGGGTTTCGCCCTCAATCGTGACCTGCTTTTCTTCCATCGCTTCGAGCAGGGCGCTTTGTGTCTTTGGGCTGGCGCGGTTGATCTCATCGGCCAGCAGCACCTGGGCAAAAATCGGACCGGGGTGGAAGACAAAGGCCTCCTTGCCGCGCTCGTAGATGGACACGCCGGAGAGGTCGCTGGGCATCAGATCCGAGGTGAACTGCACCCGCGAGAACTGCAGCCCAAAGGTTCGGGCCAGCGCGTGCGCCAGCGTGGTCTTTCCCACCCCCGGCACGTCATCAATCAGCAAATGGCCACCGGCCAGCAGGCACGCAACACAATCCTGTATTTGTGCGGATTTGCCGACGATCACCGTGTTAAGCTGATCCAGCAGAGATTTGAGTTTATGTTGTGCGTCCATGCCAGGACGTTACCCGAAAATTTTGAGATGCGAGTGCTCAGGTGAACAAGACCGGATACTTTACCCACCCCGATTGCTGGAAACACGAAATGGGAGCGGGTCACCCCGAATGCCCCGAACGGCTCGATGCCATCGAAAACCGCCTGCTGGTCAGCGGTGTAGGTGATGCGCTACAGCGGCGTGAAGTCCCGGAGGCGCCGATTGCCGACATCGAACTGGCCCACGGCCGCATGTATGTGGCGGCACTGCGCGGCCTGACTGACGGTCTGCGCGAAGAAATTGAGGCCGGTGGCCCCACCCATGCCCAGATCGACCCTGACACTTCGCTCAATGTGCACACTTGGGACGCCGCCTTGCGCGCAGCAGGAGCCGCCGTTGCCGCCACCGATGCGGTTATGGCGGGTGAACTGGATAACGCATTCTGCTCGGTGCGTCCCCCAGGCCACCACGCCTGCAAGGACAAGGCCATGGGGTTTTGCTTTTTCAACAACGTGGCCATTGCCGCCCGGTATGCGCTGGAGCGCCATGGCCTCAAACGGGTGGCGATTGTTGACTTTGATGTCCACCACGGCAATGGCACAGAAAACATCGTTGCGGGTGACCAGCGCATTTTGATGGTCAGCTTCTTCCAGCACCCTTTTTACCCGGACGGCGGTGCACGCTCGAATGCCAGCAACCTGGTGAACGTGCCGGTTCCTGCTTACACCAAAGGGCAGCAGGTGCGTGACCTGATTGAGGCGCACTGGTTGCCACGGCTGGATGCCTACAAGCCCGAGATGGTGTTCATCAGCGCCGGGTTCGACGCCCATCGCGCTGACGACATGGGGCAAATGGGGCTGGTCGAGGCGGACTACGCCTGGATCACCCATCGCATCATGGAGGTGGCGCAGCGCCACGCCAAGGGGCGCGTGGTGTCGTGTCTGGAAGGGGGTTACAACCTGGACGCATTGGCCTTTAGCGTGGAATCGCACATTCGTGTGCTGGCAGACTTTTGATGGGCAAGGTAGTCCACGTCCCTGCACCGCAGCCGATTGACGATCTGGAGGGCTGGCTGGCAGCTTTTACCCAACCTACCGTGTTGGTGGAACTGCTGGTGCTGTTCGCCTGTGTCGCGCTGGCCTGGGGCTTGGTTGTTTTGTTGCGCAAAGCGCTGAGTGCACACGATGGACGTTCCATTTTTTTCGGCCGTCGCGCAGTAGATGGCGTTCTTTTTCCACTGGTGTTGTTATGCCTTGGCTACCTTGCGCGCGCCGTTCTCGATCAATGGGCCACGGTGGCTGTGTTCAAGGTCGTCATACCGGTTCTGGTTGCATTGGTGGTCATTCGAATTGGCGTCAAGGTTTTGCGGGTCGCGTTTGAAGAGGCGCGCTGGGCACGTTCGCTAGAGCACACTATTTCCTGGGTCGCCTGGGTTGCCATGGTGCTGTGGGTCAGTGGCTTGCTGCCGGTTGTGCTGAATGAACTGGACCAGATCAGCTGGAAGGTGGGTGGGGCGAATCTGTCGGTGCGCAACATCATCGAAGGTTTGTTAACCGCGGGCGCAGTGCTGATCATCACATTGTGGATTTCCTCTGCCCTGGAGGCACGGTTGCTGCGCTCAGCCACGGGTGGTGAGCTGTCTCTTCGAAAGGCTGTGAGCAACGCCACGCGGGCCTTGCTGATGTTTGTGGGGCTGATGCTGGCCCTGTCGGCAGTCGGGATTGATTTGACCGCACTTTCCGTTTTGGGCGGCGCAGTGGGCGTCGGTATTGGCATGGGCCTGCAAAAGTTGACGGCCAATTACATCAGCGGTTTTGTGATTTTGGCCGAGCGCAGCATGCGCATTGGCGACTGCGTGCGGGTGGATGGGTTTGAAGGGTTCATCACCCAGATCAACGCTCGCTACACCGTGGTGCGGTCGCAAACAGGGCGCGAATCCATTGTCCCCAATGAGTTGTTGATCACCAGTCGGGTTGAAAACCTTTCATTGGCGGATTCGCGCGTGAGCCAGAGCACCGTGGTTTCGGTCGGTTATGCCAGTGATGTGGAATTGGTCATGCAGTTGCTGCTGACTGCCGCGCTGGGGCAGGAGCGTGTACTGCGTGACCCCGCGCCCGCCGCGAATCTGACCAACTTCGGCGCCGATGGGCTGGAGTTCACGCTGGTCTACTGGATTAACGATATCGAAAATGGCCCCGGTAATTTGCGGTCCCTGGTTAATCTGGCAATTTTGAAGGCGTTGCGCGACAACGGTATCGATATTCCCTACCCGCAGCGGGTGGTGCATAGCCGCTGAGCGTTGGTGACAATCGGGGGTTTTTGGGGGGCTTGCACAAAGCGCTCTCGCGACTATAATCAGAAAAAGCACGATCGTTCTATTTTAACCTTTTGGCCTATTTGGCCATCTGTTTGATGTCTTGGAGCGCGTCGCGGCATAGAATCGAAGAGTTGACGTATACGTCAAGTAGACAAACCAATTTGTAACCATCTGGAGCGCAAGCAAATGAAAGTCCTGGTAAGCGTAAAACGCGTGGTCGATTACAACGTGAAGGTTCGAGTCAAGTCCGACGGAACCGGCGTGGATATCGCCAACGTCAAGATGAGCATGAACCCCTTTGACGAAATCGCGGTTGAGGAAGCGGTTCGACTGAAGGAAAAGGGCGTGGTTACGGAAATCATTGCCGTATCCTGCGGCGTGACCCAGTGCCAGGAAACCTTGCGCACCGCCATGGCCATCGGCGCGGATCGCGCTATTCTGGTCGAGACCGCAGTTGAGTTGCAACCGCTGGCCGTGGCCAAGCTGCTCAAAGCGTTGATTGACAAAGAGCAGCCCGGTCTGGTCATTCTGGGCAAACAAGCCATTGATGACGATTGCAACCAGACCGGTCAGATGTTGGCCGCGCTGGCCGATTTGCCACAAGGTACCTTTGCCAGCAAGGTTGAAATTGTCGACGGCAAGGCCCTGATTACCCGCGAGGTGGACGGTGGCTCTGAAACCGTTTCGCTGACCCTGCCAGCGGTCATTACCACTGACTTGCGTCTGAACGAGCCACGTTATGTGACTCTGCCCAACATCATGAAGGCCAAGAAAAAGCCCATGGAAACACTAACCCCCGAAGCATTGGGTGTGGATGTAACTCCCCGCATCAAGACGCTCAAAGTGGTCGAGCCTGCCAAGCGCAGCGCGGGTATCAAGGTGCCTGACGTTGCCACACTGGTAGCGAAACTGAAAACTGAAGCGAAAGTAATCTGATCATGACCGCACTCGTTATTGCTGAACACGACAACGCATCCATCAAGGGTGCCACCCTCAACACCGTTACCGCTGCCTTGCAGTGCGGTGGTGATGTCCACGTCCTTGTAGCTGGCAGCAATGCTGGCGCAGCCGCAGCCGCGGCCGCTCAGATCGCAGGTGTCAGCAAAGTGCTGCACGCCGATTGCGACGCGTTGGCACACGGTCTGGCCGAAAATATGACTGCCCAAATTGTGGCTGTCGCCGCCAGCTATAGCCATCTTGTTTTTCCGGCAACTGCTGGCGGAAAAAACGTGGCTCCCCGCGTTGCAGCCAAGCTCGATGTGGGTCAGGTTTCCGACGTCACCAGAGTGGAAGGTGCGGACACGTTTGAGCGACCGATTTATGCTGGCAATGCGATGGCAACGGTACAAAGCCTGGATGCCATCAAGGTGCTAACCGTGCGCACGACCGGGTTTGACCCCGCGGCTGCTACCGGCGGCAGTGCTGCCATTGAGGTGTTGGGTGCCGTTGCAGCCAGTGCACAGGCTACCTATCTGGGTTCCGAGATTGCCAAGAACGACCGCCCTGAACTGACAGCTGCCAAGGTCATCGTCGCCGGTGGACGCGCGCTGGGCTCGGCTGAGAAGTTCAACGACGTATTGACTCCCCTGGCCGACAAGCTCGGCGCCGCCATCGGTGCATCACGCGCGGCGGTGGACGCGGGCTACGCGGCCAATGACCTGCAAGTGGGGCAGACCGGCAAGATTGTGGCGCCCCAGCTTTACATTGCCGCTGGCATCAGTGGAGCCATTCAGCACTTGGCTGGCATGAAGGACAGCAAGGTCATTGTCGCCATCAACAAGGACCCCGAGGCGCCAATCTTCAGTGTGGCTGACTATGGGTTGGAGGCAGACCTGTTTGTTGCTGTGCCAGAGCTTCTGGCTGCGCTGTAAGCGCTGACCAATCGAAGGGCATCGTTCGCGGTGCCCTTTTTTTTCGTGTTTTGATTTCATTGCTTTCATTGCATTACCGGAGTACCCCATGAGCTACGTTGCCCCCGTCAAAGATATGTTGTTCAATATTGAGCATCTGGCCAAGATCGACCAGATCGCACTGATCCCAGGCTTTGAAGATGCTGGCCTGGATACGGCGCAAGCGGTGCTGGAAGAGGCAGCCAAGTTCAGCGAAGGCGTACTGGCACCGCTGAACTGGGAGGGCGACAAGAACCCTACCAGCTGGAAAGATGGCGTAGTCACAGCAACTCCAGGCTTTAAGGAGGCGTTCCAGCAATTTGCCGAAGCCGGTTGGCAAGGCCTGCAACACCCGGTTGACTTTGGTGGACAAGGCCTGCCCAAGACCATTGGCGCGGCCTGCGGTGAAATGGTCAATAGTGCCAACATGAGCTTTGCTCTGTGCCCGTTGTTGAGCGATGGCGCAATTGAAGCGCTGCTGACCGCAGGCTCCGATGAACTCAAGGCGGTCTATCTGGAAAAGCTGGTTAGTGGCAAATGGACTGGCACCATGAATCTGACCGAACCACAGGCCGGAAGCGATCTTGCCGCGGTGCGCACCCGCGCCGAGCCACTGCCCGACGGAACCTTCAAGATTTTTGGCACCAAGATTTTTATCACCTGGGGTGAGCACGATATGGCCGAGAACATCGTCCACCTGGTGCTGGCCCGTGTGCAGGGCGCGCCAGAAGGCGTGAAGGGCATCAGTCTGTTTGTGGTGCCTAAGTTCATGGTCAATAAGGATGGTTCGCTGGGTGCACGCAATGACGTGCACTGCGTTTCCATCGAGCACAAGATGGGCATTAAGGCCAGCCCTACAGCCGTATTGCAGTTTGGCGACCACGGCGGCGCCATTGGCTACCTGGTTGGCCAGGAAAACCGCGGCCTGGAGTACATGTTCATCATGATGAACGCGGCTCGCTATGGCGTAGGTGTGCAGGGCATTGCCATTGCCGAGCGCGCCTACCAGACTGCTGCCCGTTTTTCGCGTGAGCGTGTGCAAAGCCGCCCGGTGGATGGCACGGTTGCCGCCGGTGCCTCCATCATTTACCACCCCGATGTGCGCCGTATGCTCATGACCATGCGCGCCTATGTGGAGGGTTGCCGCGCCATGGCCAGCGTGGCGGCTTCTGCTTATGATGCGGCGCACAACCACCCGGACGCCGATGTGCGCAAGGTCAACCAGACCTTTTACGAATTCATGGTGCCGCTGGTCAAGGGCTACAGCACGGAGATGAGTCTCGAAGTCACCTCGTTGGCGGTTCAAGTGCACGGTGGCATGGGCTATATCGAAGAGACTGGTGTGGCTCAGTACTACCGCGACGCCAAGATCCTGACCATCTACGAAGGCACGACCGCCATCCAGGCCAATGACCTCGTCGGGCGCAAAACCTCACGCGACGGCGGTCAGAATGCCAAGGCGTTGGCGGTTCAGATTGAAGGCACTGAGGCCGAATTGATCAAGAGCGGCACGGCGGATGCGCTGGTCATGGCCAAGCGCCTGAAGGCCGCCCGCGAAGCCTTTGTTGACGTCGTGAACTTTGTGGCCGGCAATACCAAGGCCAGCCCCAATGCCGTGTTTGCGGGTAGCGTGCCTTACCTGATGTTGGCGGGCAATGTGATGGCGGGTTGGCAAATGGCACGCGCCATGCTGGTGGCACAAGAGCAAATTGCAGCGGGCACCGATGTGGCATTCATGCAGGCCAAGGTCATCACTGCGCGCTTCTATGCGGACCACCTGTTGGTCAAGGCTCCCGGTCTGCGCGACAGCATTGTTGAGGGCGCTGAATGCGTTACCGCGCTGGCGCTGGAGGCATTCTGAGCATGTCCCAACTTCCCGCACCTCTGGATCGTCTGCCGTTTCCGGTGATCGGCTCGCCGCTGTTCATCATCAGCAACCCCAAGCTGGTGATTGCCCAGTGCATTGCGGGTGTGGTGGGTTCCATGCCCGCGCTCAATGCGCGCCCAGCCGAGCAACTCGAGGAGTGGCTGATTGAGATCACCGAAACCCTGGCCGCCTACAACGCGGCCAATCCTGATAAACCTGCGGCGCCTTTTGCCATCAACCAGATCGTGCACAAGAGCAACGACCGCCTTGAGCACGACATGGCGATGTGCGTCAAATACAAGGTGCCCATCATCATCACCAGCCTGGGTGCACGTGAAGATATCAACGCAGCGGCCCATAGCTATGGCGGAGTGGTGTTGCACGACGTGATCAACAACAAGCACGCGCACAAAGCCATAGAGAAAGGCGCTGACGGCCTGATCGCCGTAGCCGCTGGTGCCGGTGGACATGCAGGGGTGAAGAGCCCATTTGCACTGGTGCAGGAACTTCGGCAGTGGTTTGACGGCCCCATCGCACTAAGTGGGTCCATTGCCACGGGTGACGCTGTGTTGGCGGCACAGGCTTGCGGGGCAGACTTTGCCTACATTGGCTCAGCCTTCATCGCGACGGAAGAAGCCCGTGCCAGCGATGCCTACAAGCAGGCGATTGTGGACAGTAATTCGGATGAGATTGTTTACAGCAACCTCTTCACCGGCGTGCACGGAAACTACCTGGCACCGAGCATCCGCGCGGCAGGGCTGGACCCCGCCAATCTGCCGGAGAGCGATCCGAGCAAGATGAATTTTGGCGGTGACAAAAGCAAAGCCTGGAAAGACATTTGGGGCTGTGGCCAGGGTATTGGCGCTGTGAGCAAGGTGCAGCCGGTGGCCGACTTTGTGGCCCAGCTCAAGCGCGAGTACGCGGCTGCCCGTACCCGGTTGATGGGATAAATCTGTCGCGGCAGATGGAACCGCCATCGCACTGTATGACGCTAGCAGGGCCAGGTAGATCCATGCTCAGGCACCATGGCGCGCCAGCCCAGGTCGTGTTCAATGCGCCCCCGCAAGGCGTCGGATGCCGACAGGTCCCCGTGCACCACATATATCTGGTCTGGTCGGTTGGGCATGCTGCGCAGCCATTGCAGCAATTGGTTCGCATCCGCGTGGGCTGAGGCTGACTGCAGCTGCACAATTTCTGCATTCACCTCCACATCGCGGCCATGGATGCGTACGGACTTTGCACCGCTGGCCAACGTCGCGCCACGGGTACCCGGGGCTTGGTAACCGGTCAGGATGACCATGTTGCGGTGATTGCCACAATGGTGTTCCAAGTGGTGCAAGACCCGACCGCCGGTGGCCATGCCGCTGGCCGACAAAATAACCATGGGACCATGGCGGGAAGCCAGTGCCTTGGATTCGTCCGTGCTGTTGATCATGGTGGCGCAGTGGGTCATGGCACGGGTTTCGTGCGCGTCCAGACGGTGCTCGCCGTGATGTCCCTCAAAGAGGTGTGTCGTGTGCACCGCCATCGGACTGTCCAGAAAAATGGGAAGCGCGTGGGGAATCCTGCCGCTGGCCTTGAGTTGGGCAATGGCATGCAATACCGCCTGCGCTCGCCCGACTGCGAATACCGGCACCACCGCCACGCCGCCACGGGCTGCCAGTCGCTGCAGGGCAACACCGAGTTCGGCAGCCAGGTTTTCTAGTGGATGCTGGCGGTCGCCGTAGGTGGACTCAATCAATACCGTGTCGGCAGCGGGGGGCTTGTCGGGCGGGAACATGATGGAGTCGTCGGGGCGCCCCAGGTCGCCGGAGAACAAAATGCGCCGTCCTGCCACCTCCAGCAACACGCTGGAGGCACCCAAAATATGGCCGGCGCCGCTCAGCGTGACGCGCCATTCTGGGATGGGCTGAAAGGTGGTTCCGATATGTATGGCCCTGATACGAGGGAGGCAGTCCAGCGCGTCCTGCCGGCTATACAGGGGCAGGGCAGGTGCATGCTTGGACAGTCCGTGGCGATTGGCAAAAGCAGCATCTTCTTCCTGGATGTGGCCACTATCGGGTAGCAAAATTTTGCACAAAGCCTGGGTTCCGGCGGAAGCATAGATTGGGCCGCTGAAACCTTCCTTGACCAGCAGTGGCAGATAGCCGCTGTGGTCCAGGTGGGCATGGGTCAGGATGACCGCATCCACCGCGTCAGGCGCGATGGGCAAGGGCGTCCAGTTGCGCAGGCGCAGTTGCTTGTAGCCCTGGAACAGACCGCAGTCGATCAATAGGCTATGGCCGTCGTGTCGGATCAGGTATTTCGAACCAGTGACCGTGTTAGCCCCGCCCAGAAATGTGATGTTGACGCCCATGAGATGACTCCTTCAAATAAAAATGCCGCCAAGTCCTTTATAGACCGGGCGGCATGGTTTGGTGGCCACTATGCGCTAAGTTTGATGCGTATCAACTGAAGAAGCTTTTTAGCCGATCGGTCCAACTGTCGCCGGAGGGTGAGTGCTTGTTGCCACCTTTCTTCAAGGATTCGTCGAGCTCACGCAACAAACGCCGCTGGTGCTCGCTGAGCTTGACGGGTGTTTCCACTGCAATGTGACAGTACAGGTCGCCTGGGTAGCTGGCACGCACGCCTTTAATGCCCTTGCCACGCAGGCGGAATTGTTTCCCGGTTTGTGTGCCTTCGGGGATGTCAATGGCCGCTTTGCCTGCCAGTGTAGGTACGTCGATCTCACCACCGAGCGCTGCGGTTGCCATGCTAATGGGGACCGAGCAGTGGAGGTCATCTCCATCGCGCTCGAAGATGTCGTGCTTCTTGAGCCGAATTTCGATGTACAAATCGCCCGCCGGGCCGCCGTTGGTTCCGGGTTCGCCGTTGCCGGTACTGCGGATCCGCATGCCGCCATCAATGCCGGCTGGAATTTTGACTTCCAGGGTTTTTTGCTTCTTGACCTTGCCTTGTCCGTGGCAGGCAATACAAGGTTCCGGAATGACCTTGCCGGTGCCGCGGCAAGTGGGGCAAGTTTGCTGGACGCTGAAAAAGCCCTGGCGCATCTGCACCGAGCCCGAGCCGCTACAGGTGCCGCAGGTCTTGACTTGGGTGCCGGGCTTGGCGCCGTTGCCTTTGCAGACCTCGCATGCATCCCAGCTGGGAATGCGAATTTGTGCGTCTTTGCCACGTGCTGCTTCTTCCAGTGTGACTTCCATTGCGTAGCTCAGGTCGCTGCCGCGAAACACCTGGCGTCCGCCGCCGCCGCCGGGACGACCACGTTGTTGGCCAAACATGTCGCCAAAGATATCGCCAAAAGCCTCGGCAAAGCCACCATAGCCTTCGCCGCCCGGGCCGCGCATATTGGGGTCCACGCCAGCGTGACCATGCTGGTCGTAGGCCGCCCGCTTTTGTGGGTCTGACAGCATCTCGTAGGCTTCTTTGGCTTCCTTGAATTTGTCCTCGGCTACCTTGCCCGAGTCGCCCTGATTGCGGTCGGGATGGTGCTTCATCGCAAGTTTGCGATATGACTTCTTGATGTCTTCGTCGGACGCGTTTTTGGGAACACCCAGAATTTCGTAAAAGTCTCTTTTAGCCATGGTTGCCAGACAGTGTTGGTCTTTGAATAAATGCGCAAACTTGATGCAAAACGCCGCGCCGATGATTCCTGGAGAATCTTTCGGGCGCGGCGAGCCAAATCAGCACGCTATGCGTGTTCCATTTAGCCCTTTTTGACTTCCTTGACCTCGGCGTCCACGACGTTGTCATCAGCGGCATGTGATGCCGAAGATGCACCAGCAGCAGATTGCTGTGGTTGTTCGCCACCGGCTTGTTGACCACCTTCGGCAGCTTGCTTGGCCTGCATGTCAGCGTACATTTTTTCGCCTAATTTCTGGCTGGCCGTCATTAGAGCGGTATTTTTCTCGTCAATGGCGCCCTTGTCGTCACCCTTGATGGCTTCTTCCAGGTCCTTGATGGCAGCTTCGATCTTTTCCTTCTCGCCGGCGTCGAGTTTGTCACCATACTCGGTCAGACTCTTGCGCACGCTGTGCACGCTGGAGTCGGCCTGATTTTTGGACTGGACCAATTCAATTTTTTTCTTGTCATCGGCGGCGTTCAATTCAGCGTCTTTCACCATTTGCTGAATCTCGGCCTCGGACAGGCCCGAATTGGCCTTGATGGTGATCTTGTTCTCTTTGCCAGTGCCTTTGTCTTTGGCGCCCACGTGCAGGATTCCGTTGGCGTCGATGTCAAACGACACTTCAATTTGAGGGGTTCCACGTGCTGCGGGAGGAATACCTTCGAGGTTGAATTCGCCCAGCATCTTGTTGCCCACAGCAATTTCGCGCTCGCCCTGGAACACCTTGATGGTCACGGCGGGCTGGTTGTCTTCAGCTGTCGAGAAGGTCTGTGCAAACTTGGTCGGGATGGTGGTGTTCTTGGTGATCATCTTGGTCATCACACCACCCATGGTCTCGATGCCCAGCGACAGAGGCGTCACGTCGAGCAACAGCACGTCTTTACGGTCACCGGACAAGACCTGCCCCTGGATCGCAGCACCAACGGCCACCGCTTCATCCGGGTTTACATCCTTGCGCGGCTCCTTGCCGAACAGCTCTTTGACTTTCTCCTGCACCTTGGGCATACGGGTCATGCCGCCGACCAGAATCACGTCGTGAATGTCGGACACCTTGACGCCAGCATCTTTGATGGCCGTTCGGCAAGGTGCAATCGTGCGCTCGATTAACTCTTCAACCAGGCTTTCGAGTTTGGCGCGCGTCAGCTTGATGTTCAGGTGCTTGGGGCCGGAAGCATCGGCTGTCACGTAGGGCAGGTTGATGTCGGTTTGTGCGCTGCTGGAGAGTTCGATCTTGGCCTTTTCAGCGGCTTCTTTCAGGCGCTGCAGGGCCAGAACGTCTTTGCCGAGGTCCACGCCCTGTTCTTTCTTGAACTCGGCAATGATGAAGTCGATGATGCGCTGGTCGAAGTCTTCGCCACCCAGGAAGGTGTCGCCATTGGTGGACAGCACTTCGAACTGTTTTTCGCCATCGACATCGGCGATTTCGATGATCGACACGTCAAACGTGCCACCGCCCAGGTCATACACCGCAATCTTGCGGTCACCCTTTTCGTTCTTGTCCAAGCCGAAGGCCAAAGCGGCCGCGGTGGGTTCGTTGATGATTCGCTTGACGTCCAGACCAGCAATGCGGCCCGCGTCCTTGGTGGCCTGGCGTTGCGCGTCATTGAAATAAGCAGGTACCGTAATCACGGCATCCGTCACTTCTTCGCCGAGGTAGTCTTCGGCGGTTTTCTTCATCTTGCGAAGAATATCGGCGCTGACTTGCTGGGGCGCCATGCGGTTACCACGCACTTCAACCCATGCGTCGCCGTTGTCGGCCGCGGCAATTTTGTAGGGCATCAGGTCGATGTCCTTCTGCACTTCCTTTTCGGAAAACTTACGGCCAATCAAGCGTTTGACTGCGTATAAAGTGTTCTTGGGATTGGTGACGGATTGGCGCTTGGCCGATGCTCCGACCAGCACTTCGCCGTCTTCCTGGTACGCAATGATGGACGGGGTGGTGCGGGCACCTTCCGCATTTTCAATAACCTTGGGCGTGTTGCCCTCCATGATGGCCACGCAGCTATTGGTGGTTCCCAAGTCAATGCCGATGATTCTTCCCATGATTTACTCCTGCGATCTTAAAAATTCAGATGGAGGTCACTTGAAGCCGGTTTTACGGAATTCAAGTGCCTAAAAGACGGTTTGTGGTGTGGGTGAGCTACTTGGGCGCCGAAACTGTTACCAGGGCGGGGCGCAAAACACGGTCCGCAATGGAATAGCCCTTTTGCAATAAGCCGACAACCGTGTTGGCCTCCTGCTCCGACGGGACAACACTAATCGCTTGGTGCTGATGTGGGTCAAATTTGGTGCCCGCCGCGGGGGCAATGGCCAGTACTTTATTGCGCTCCAGGGCCGCAATCAGTTGCCGCAGGGTCGCTTGGGCACCCTCGCGAATTTGTTCGGCTGTGGCATCTTTGATGATCAGGCCGGCCTCCAGGCTGTCGGCTACAGGCAGCAGGCTTTCAGCAAAGCTTTCGACCGCAAATTTGCGGGCCTTGGAAATTTCATCCTCGGCGCGTCGACGCGCATTTTCAGCGTCTGCCTTGGCTCGCAGATACTGGTCTGCCAGCTCGCCGCTTTTTGTTTGAAGGGCAGTCAATTCGGCCTGGACTTGCGCCAGAGACTCTGCTTCTGAGAAGCCTTGCGAGGCAACCATGCCTTCGGTGCTTTGGTATGCGGCGTCGAGTATTTCGGAATGTGGGGTAGTTGGCTGGTCAGACATGCAATGGATGAAGGATTAACTTCTGGTTACAAACGGATGAGCCTAGTTGTTGGGGCGCATCAAAACAATTCAAGGGCCGAATCGGCTCGAGACGGGGGTACATCGAGCCGCTTTGTCGTGCATCAATCCGAAGTTCCTAACAGCTCTACATCGAACTTGAGGGTTGCATTCGGGGGAATTACGCCGCCTGCGCCCCGTGCACCATAGCCCAGGCTAGCGGGAATGATCAGGGTGCGTGCGCCCCCCACTTTCATGCCGGCTACACCTTCGTCCCAGCCGCGGATCACCATACCTGCGCCCAAGTGAAATACAAACGGGTCATTGCGATCCTTGCTGGAGTCGAATTTTGCGCCCTGCGTGTTGTCGTTGTACAGCCATCCTGTGTAGTGCACCGTTACGCTTTGTCCTTTGGTGGCAACAGCGCCAGTGCCCTCAATGGTGTCTTCGTATTGCAGACCGCTATCAGTTGTAGGCATAAAAATTCCTTTGTGAAGTGCTGGCGGGTTGTGCCAATGAATATTAGATGGATGCTTCAAGCAGTTAGCGGTTCCCGAAAGGGAATTTTCCGCCGCTGTCATTTGCGCAAGGCTGCAAATTATGCCGCAGACAAAAAAAGACAGGCACTGCCTGTCTTTTGGATTTCGGTCGACCTACTGGGGAAAGCCTGTTTCAGGTGGCTTTCTTGGCTTGGTTAGCTGCCCATTTACCAGCGAAAGCCTGCAGGTCACCCAGGCGTTTGAGCAAGTCGGCCCCCATGGTGGTGACAATATACCCGTCGCTGCCATGCGTCAAAAGACCCGCTTCGCGCAACTCTTTGATTCGCGTGTTCAGGGTATTCGGGGTAATTCCACCGATGCTATCCTGCAGCAAGCGAAAAGTCTGGGCATGTCCGTCACGAAGAGCCCACATCACGCGTATGGCGTAGCGCGACTCCAGCAGACTCAATAATTGACCGATGGCCAACGATTCTTTAGCACTCATTAACTAGTCCTCTCCTCGATTCGATTTCATAGCGGGTGAATGGTTTGACACCGCAGTCACCCTGAAAATTGGTTGTGAGCATACTCAATTGATTGAAACTATATCGTAGTTTTCTGCTTGCTACAAGTTTCATAGCTGTTTGTTTGTCCCGCCAGTGGCTTGTCATCAAGCGGTGGAGGTGCTAAGGTTGCGCAGAAGTTTGCCTATTTGCGCAGTAATTTGGAGGTATTAATGGTGTTTAACTTTGAGCAGGTTCACAATTATTATGAACGTCTCGTTTTTGAAGAAGTAGCCCGAAGGGCGGAGGAATTTCCCGCGTTTACCCTGGATATGTTGGGTGATGTGGCCTGCGTAGCCTTGAATCGCCTTCCTGCGCGCTATGTGCGACATGACGTTGACATGATGTTTTACCTCACAGAGCACGAGCGCCATGCCATTGAACTGGCGCTCGAAGAAGCGCTTCAGTTCGCGTTTGGTTTTGTTTTGGAGCGTGCCAGCAAGACCGCGCGCTAATTTTTTAATTTTGCTAGAAAGTTCCACGAACCTGGTGCAGCAATTCCGGTGTGATGCCGGGGCATACGCCAAACCAGGCTTCAAATGCTGGTCGTGCCTGATTGAGGAGCATGCCAAGGCCGTTTACCGTAGCGTTGCCCCTCTGTCGCGCTGCGATCATTAGCGGTGTTTCCATTGGCACATAAATGATGTCCGAGACCAGGGCATCTGAAGGCAGAAGGTCTAGATGCAAATCGAGCGCCGCCTCGCCTTGCATTCCCTGGTTGGTGGTGTTGACCAGTAAAGCAGCACCCTGCAGAGCGTCATGCCGGTCTTCCCACGGGATCGCTCTGATCGGCGGGCCAAATTCTTGTGCCATGTCATGTGCCTTGGCCCAGCTTCGGTTTGTCAGCCGAATTTCTCTGGCACCCTGGTCAATCAAACTGACGATGACAGCACGCGCAGCGCCGCCTGCGCCCATGACAACGGCAGGTCCGGCGTCAGCGCGCCACTGCGGCATGGCATCCCGCAGGCTCTCTATGAAGCCATAGGCGTCCGTGTTTCGCCCTGTCAAGGATTGGTCGGGTTCAACCACGATGGTATTGACGGCCCCGATGCGCTGGGCCAGGAGGTCGACACGATCCACCAGGCGCAATGCATCCACTTTGTGTGGAATTGTCAAATTGCAGCCCGCAAATCCCAGTACAGGCAATGCTCGCAATGCCTGTTCAAGGTTTTCAGGTTGAACCGGTAGCAGCACATAGGCACCTTTCAGGCCATGGTGTGCAATCCAGTGGTTGTGGATGACCGGCGATCGTGAGTGCGATACCGGCCAACCCATGACCCCTGCCAACTTGTAGGTGTGACTGGCGCCCACTTTCGCTGGCTCCGTTACAGGTTGTCGGTAAAGCTGCGAAGTTTGTCGGAGCGACTGGGGTGCTTGAGCTTGCGCAGCGCCTTGGCCTCGATCTGGCGAATACGCTCGCGGGTCACGTCAAATTGCTTGCCCACTTCTTCCAGCGTATGGTCACTCGTCATTTCGATACCAAAGCGCATGCGCAGTACCTTGGCTTCGCGCGGCGTGAGGCTGTCCAGAATGTCTTTCACCACATCGCGCAGACCAGCCTGCATGGCGGCTTCCATGGGAGCGGTATTGGCACCGTCTTCGATGAAATCGCCCAAGTGGCTGTCGTCATCGTCACCAATCGGCGTTTCCATGGAAATTGGCTCTTTGGCAATCTTCATGATTTTGCGGATCTTGTCTTCCGGGATTTCCATGCGTTCAGCCAATACGGATGCATCCGGCTCAAATCCAAACTCTTGCAGGTGCTGGCGACTGATGCGATTCATCTTGTTGATGGTTTCGATCATGTGCACCGGGATACGGATGGTGCGCGCCTGGTCCGCAATGGAGCGTGTAATGGCCTGGCGAATCCACCAGGTGGCATAAGTCGAGAACTTGTAGCCGCGGCGGTATTCAAACTTGTCAACGGCTTTCATCAGGCCAATGTTGCCTTCCTGAATCAGGTCCAGGAACTGCAGGCCACGGTTGGTGTATTTCTTGGCGATCGAGATGACCAAACGCAAGTTGGCCTCGATCATTTCCTTCTTGGCAGCGCGCGAAGCATATTCGCCCGCATTCATACGCTTGTTGATGTCCTTGAGCTGGTCCAGGGGGACCACCACCTTGGCTTGCAGGTCAGTGAGTTTTTGCTGCAGGTCCTGCACCGGCGGAATGTTGCGGCCCATGATGGCAGCCCACGCCTTGCCGGAAGCCGCTTGCTTCTCGATCCATTTCAGGTTGAGCAACTGGGAGGCAACTTTATTGCCGTTCTTGTCGCGGCCACTGAAATCAGCAATGAAGTTCTCTTGTGGGTAGCCGCACTTGTCGACAATGATGCGGCGCAGTTCGCGCTCTTTCTTGCGGATGTCGTCCACTTGCCCACGCACCATGTCGCACAGCTTCTCAATGGCCTTGGCGGTAAAGCGGATGGACATCAGCTCTTCGCTCAGGGCCTTTTGCGCGGCCACGTAATGGGGGGTTCCATAGCCCTCTTTGTCGTAAATCTTGTGCACTTTTTCGAACAGTTCGCGCAAGCGATCGAAGCGGGACAGCGCTTCTTTTTTCAGTTCTTCCAGCTTCTTGGTCAGCGCTTTGGAGCCGCCCTTGCCGTCGTCGTCGTCGTCCGCATCAAACTCGTCAAAGTCTTCTTCGGCCACATAGTCATCGGCTTCATTGGGGTTGAAGAACCCGTCCACGATGGTGGTGATAACGACCTTGCCTTCGCGAATATCCTCGCCTAGTCGCAGAATTTCGGCAATGGTGGCGGGCGAGGCGCTAATCGCCTCCATCATTGCCATCAGGCCGCCTTCAATGCGCTTGGCAATTTCGATTTCGCCTTCGCGGGTCAGCAGCTCTACCGTGCCCATTTCGCGCATGTACATGCGAACGGGGTCGGTGGTACGGCCAAATTCGCTGTCCACCGTGCTGAGGGCTGCTTCCGCTTCTTCTTCAGCCTCTTCCGCGGTAGCCGCGGTGGAGACATTGTTGTTGAGTAACAGGGTCTCGGCGTCAGGTGTTTGTTCGTACACCGCGACACCCATGTCATTCAACATGGAAATCACAACTTCCAGCGTCTCTGCGTCGACCAGCTTGTCGGGCAGGTGGTCAGAAATTTCACCGTGTGTCAGGTAGCCACGGGTCTTTCCCAGGGTGATCAGTGTTTTGAGGCGCTGGCGGCGTTTGGCAATGTCTTCTTCCGACAATACGGTTTCGTCCAGACCGAACTCTTTCATCAAGGCGCGTTCTTTGGCCTTGCTGATCTTCATGCGCAGGGGCTTGACCTTTTCGCCGGTGGCGGTGGTGACCACTGCCGGTTCGCCAACCAAATCTGCCTCAATGTCCGACATGTCCATATCGTCGCCACTGGCTTCTGCTGCACCCTTGGGTTTGCGTCCGCGCTTGGCACCTGTCTTGGCCGGAGCACTGGATTCTGCTGCAGCGGTTTTGGGGGGGCGGCCGGGCTTCTTTTTGGCGGTTGCGCCAGCGGCGAGCAGCGCGTCTGCGGCTTCTTGCAACTGTTGGGCTTTGGATTTGACGACTGGGGGCTTGGATGCGGGCACGGGTTTGGCTTTCTTATCGGACTTGGGCGCGGGCTGGACAGGCTTGGCAGATTTTTGAGCAGGCATGCGAAAACCTCAGATCATCAAAAAAAACAGGCGAACAGGGCGGGTGCCGTCTACACCACTTTGGAGCGGAAGCAGTTGGCATTGCGGGAAAGGGTATTTCCCTGTTGGCAAGATGGGAGGGCGAACATTTGGAATGCAGTCCTTGCGGTAAGGTGGCCGGTCGTACTCATGTCAACGCTTGGCCTGGCCCGGAGGTGCTGCTGTCGCTCTTGCCGAAACAACCGTCTAGTATATCCTGAAACCCAGGCATTTCCAGTGCGCAGTGTCGTTGATCTGAGCAAAAGCAAAACCTGTGGTTTTCGGGTTCGTAGACGGACTGTATGCACTACATTCCATGCAGGAATTCGACCAATGTTAAATATTGCCCGTTTGCTGTTCAATAAGTGGGGTGCCAGGATGAGCACCCGGGTTGCCATTGTGTCCGCATTGTTGCTGGCTCCATTGTCGGCTATGGCGCTGGAGATTTCTGCCTTGACAGAGTCGTTGCCTCCGCTGAATTACGAGTTGGATGGCGCGGTGGTCGGATTCTCCAGTGAACTGCTGGACCTGATTGCCAAAGATGCGGATATTTCCGTCAACAAGCAGTTGTTGCCGTGGTCGCGCGCCTATGACATGGTGGCGCGTCAGGGCAATACCCTGATTTATTCACTGGCCCGCACCCCGGAGCGTGAGGCACAGTTTCAATGGGTTGGCCCTATCAGCACGAGACGCATCGTGCTTTACAAGCTCAGTGACAGAGCTGATATTTCGATCAAGACATTGGACGATGCGCGGCCATATCGTATTGGCGTTGCGCGGGAATCAGCAGCCGCCAAGGGATTGATCAAGCAGGGTTTCTTGATCAACGGTGCGCAGGACGTGCTGGGGCCGGGGCTGGATTTGGGCGCAAACGACGAGTCCAACATGAAAAAGTTCATTGGCAAACGGTTTGATCTGCTGGTGTCACTCGACTGGGCAGCGGCCTACAACGCCAAAAATGCCGGACTGGGTCCTGACGATCTGCAAGCCGTTTGGGTCCTCGACGAGGGTCTATCCTATTGGTACGGCCTGAACCCGGCGACGGATCCAGACGTTGCCCGGCGCCTCAATGCGGCGTTGCTGAAGATTAAAAGCGATGGTCGTTACCAACTACTGAGACAACGATATTTCCCAAAAGGCAGCAAGTAACAGGCGCCAACCGTCAACTTTACCCCCAGTGATTACGCTGCAGGTCGTGTCGCCAGTTCGAGTTGCTGTCGGCGGATGTGCAGTTCGCGGTAGCGAATCAGAGCAGCAGGGTCATGGGTGGAGTCCGAGATTGCCTGTGTTTCCTGCTCCTTGATGCGTTCCACCAGCATGCGGTTGAGCAGGTCGCGCAATTCCATGCCGGAGTCTGCAGATGCTTCCACGACTGCGCCCGTGGACAGGGCCGTA
Source organism: uncultured beta proteobacterium (assembly GCA_903924955.1). Taxonomy (GTDB): domain Bacteria; phylum Pseudomonadota; class Gammaproteobacteria; order Burkholderiales; family Burkholderiaceae_C; genus Allorhodoferax. Next base: position 23,892 of record CAIYDK010000137.1, read on the forward strand.
TCCGCCATCAAGCGATCGGCCAACTCTCTGGATTCGTGCTGTTGCAGTTCTTCGCGCAGCGCACTCCAGACCAATGGGCCGTGTTCGTGCAACTGGCCTTCCAGCCAGGCTATCAGGGGGCCGTGGGGAGCCGGCAATTCACAAAGTAGGCCATGGTCCTCACCCGTCAGCGTTTCCCAGAGCTCACTGTGCCCCAGCAAGATGCGCACTGCGTGGTCGGCGCGCGTGGCCAGGGGGCCGCGCAGAGGCGGGCGAAAGACTCGCTTGCTTTCCCACTTGCCTTTGCCTTCCCATTTGCGCTTGCCCTTCCAGCTGTCTGGACTTTCACCGTCAACCGGGTGGTTCCAGGTGGCGGCAGCACTCTGCTCTCCAAAGTCATCGGGCTGCCAGTTGCCATGCCGCGGTTCTGATGGGGTGCTGGCTTTGGTGCCAGCGCTGGCCCACACGGTGCCCAGTTCCTGACTTGAAAGTTGCACCTGCGTAGCGATTTCCCCTAGCAACTGCAGTTTGAGTGCCCCGTCCGGGAGTAGGCTCCATAACGGCTTGGCGTTGCTGGACATGTGGGCACGGCCCTCGGCACTGTTCAGGTCGCAGCCATCTCGTGCAGCCTCGATCAGGAACCGGCTCAGGGGTGTTGCCGCGCTCACATACTGTGCAAAGGCGTCCTGACCGTTGGCTCGGATGAAACTGTCGGGGTCGTGTTCGTCGGGAAGGAATAAAAACTTGATCGAGCGCACATCGGTCGCATAGGGCAGGGCGGCATCCAGCGCCTTGCGTGCGGCGCGACGCCCCGCGCTGTCTCCATCAAAGCTGAACACCACCGAGTCGGTAAAGCGAAACAGCTTGTGCACATGCTCGGCGGTGCATGCGGTGCCCAGTGTGGCCACGGTGTTGGGAAAACCCAGTTGTGCCAGCGCCACCACGTCCATATAGCCCTCAGTCACCAGGACATAGCCATGTTCGCGCAGGGCATTGCGTGCCTCAAACAGGCCGTACAACTCGCGTCCCTTGCTGAAGACCGGTGTCTCCGGCGAATTGAGATACTTGGGCTTGTCATCGCCGAGGACCCGACCGCCGAAGCCAATGCATTCGCCCTTGATGTTGCGGATGGGGAACATGACCCGATCGCGGAAGCGGTCGTAGCGCTTCTCTTCGGTGCTACCGTCTTCGGTATTGGCGATCACCAGACCGCTTTCGACCAGCAGCGGATCGTCGTAGTGCGGGAACACACTGGCCAGGGAACGCCAGCCTTCGGGGGCATAACCCAATCCGAATAGTTTGGCGATCGCGCCCGATAGGCCCCTTCCTTTGAAATAGGCCACAGCGCGAGGGGAATCTTTTAACTGGCGGCGGTAAGCCTCACCGGCTTTCTCCAGCACATCCGTCAGCGTGTTTTGCTTTTGCCGTTGCTCCAGCGCGCGGGCCCGGTCTTCGGGCGAGGCTTCGTCCTCGGGGATTTGCATGCCGTATTGCTGGGCCAGATCTTTCACCGCTTCGATGAATGTCATACCCGCGTGGTCCATCAGGAAGCTGATGGCATTGCCGTTCTTGCCACAACCAAAGCAGTGGTAAAACTGCTTGGCGGGACTCACAGAGAACGATGGCGACTTCTCCCCGTGGAATGGGCACAGGCCCATGAAGTTGGCGCCACCTTTCTTGAGCTGCACATAGCGCCCCACGATCTCCACCACGTCAGCACGGGCGAGAAGCTCCTGGAGAAAGGTTTGGGGGATGGCCATAGGGGGATTGTAGGAAGCCTGTCGCACGGTAAGCCAGAGACTGCTTCGATCTGCTATCTATTTTGTAGCTATTCTCGCTTTGTTTACGGGGGCTAGGGGCTGTTTTTGCATAGACAGGACCTCGTCAATCACCCATTACAACGCCTTCACGCCGGGGGTCCGCACCACCAAAGAAGCCGGTGGCCGTGCGCTCAATGGCCTGCAGGCCGCTGGGTAATGGCACTTCCAGCACCGTGTGGCTGCGCGCCCGTAGTGCTTGAACGGTTGAATTGTCAAAGCGGTCCTGTTCCAAAATGGTTGGGCCGCCCAGAGAGCCAAAGTTGGGCAAGTTGATGGCCTGCTGGGCGTTCAGTCCCCAGTTCAGCATCCCGTAAAGCGTTTTGGCTGTGAAATGGATGATGAACGGCCCGCCCGGACTGCCGCCGCTGAGCACCAACTGCCCGGTCGCTTTGTCAAACACCAGTGTGGGTGCCATGGATGAGCGTGGGCGCTTGCCGGCCTCGACCCGGTTGGCGATGGGTTTGCCTGCGGCGTCGACCGGGGTGAAACTGAAGTCGGTCAGCTCGTTGTTGAGCAGGAATCCTCCGGTAAGGCCTACCCCCCGGTTGACCATGATTCGGGCGCCCCAGCTGTCTTCGATGGAGCTGGTCATGGCCAACGCGTTGCCCCAGGCGTCCACCACAGAAATGTGTGACGTGCCGGACTCCGGTTGGTCGGGCATGGGGGCGTACGCTAATGGCACGCCACCGGGGTTGCCGGACGGTGCAGTCTTCATGCTTTTGCCCGTCGGACTGGCGTCGATGGCTTTGGCGCGGTGAGCCAGATAGTCGGGTTCGACCAGGCTGTTCCAGTTGCCCGCTGGCGCCGGCACAAACGCGGGGTCCGCCACAAACTGCGCTCGGTCGGCAAAGGCAAGTCGCGACGCTTCGGTGTACAGATGCAGCCATTGAGCAGATGGCTTGCCATTTTTCAGGGGAATCGTGGCTGCCGGTGTGTGGTTGAGCAATCCCAAAATTTGTCCAATGGCGATGGCGCCCGCGCTGGGGGGCGGCATGCCGCAGATGCGGTAGACCCGCAATTGCGTGCTGCGGTAGTCAAAACACAGCGCCTCGCGCACCACAGGCTGGTATGTGGCCAGGTCGCGCGTGGACAGGCTGCCGGGGTTGGTGGGATGGCTTTGCACCGTGATGGCAATGGCCTGGGCCAGTTCGCCGGTCATCAGTGCCTCAGGGCCTTCCTCGGCGATGCGCTGCAGCACAGCAGCCAGCTCCGGGTTGCGCAGCAGGTGTCCGGCGGGCCAGGGTTGGTTTTGTGCGTCATACAAGTAGGCGGCCGCGACCGGGTCGCGCTGGAGCTGCTTTTCAGTTGACAGCAGGGCGGCCATGCGCTGGCTCACCGCAAAGCCACTTCTCGCCAATTGAATGGCGGGTGCAAACAACTGCGACCACGGCAGACGCCCGTGCTGTTGGTGGGCCAGGGCGAGCATGCGCACTGTGCCGGGAACACCAACCGAACGGCCACCGACGACCGCGTCGATGAATTTCAAAGGCTGAGCGGTAGGCCCCAAAAATAGCGATGGCGTGGCACCTGCCGGTGCGGTTTCACGGCCATCATAGGCTTGGGTGGTCTTGCCATCAAAGTGCAGCAAGAATGCGCCACCGCCGAGCCCGCTGGATTGGGGTTCTACCAGTGCCAGGACCATTTGCACGGCAATGGCGGCGTCCACCGCGCTGCCCCCGGCGCGCAGCATTTGCAAACCCGCGTCGGTAGCCAGCGGGTTGGCAGCCGCTACCGAATAGGTGCGAGTTGCCCAGCCGGGTTTTTCAACTGATCCAGTGGCCCCTTCGGGAGACAGTGGCGCGGCGGTTACAGCGAATCGTCCCGTCGCTGTCGCTGTGTTGACCGCGCAGCCCGCCACACAAAGAGCGATGGACGCGCTCACGGCCAGGTGGCACAGCACCGAACGAAATGGCGGCAGGTTCAAAGCGGTGCCCGCATTCAGGCGGTTTTACTTTTGTTTGGGCACGCGGCCCATCACATAAAACTCGGGGTTGGGCAGCATGCCCGACATATTGGCCATACGGTTGGACAAGCCGAAGAACGCGGTAATGGCGCCAATGTCCCATATGTCTTCGTCATTGAAGCCCTGGGCGTGCAGGGCGGTGAAGTCGGCCTCTTCAATTTCATCAGAGTGCAGGCAGACCTTCATTGCAAAGTCCAGCATGGCGCGCTGGCGTGGTGTGATGTCGGCCTTGCGGTAGTTGGTGGCCACCTGGTCGGCCACCAGCGGCTTCTTCTCATAGATGCGCAATATGGCACCGTGCGCCACCACGCAATACAGACAGTGGTTGGCGCTGCTGGTGGTGGTGACGATCATCTCGCGGTCACCCTTGGTCAGGCCCGAACCCTCGCGCAGCATCAGTGCATCGTGGTAGGCAAAAAAAGCGCGCCACTCGGCCGGTCGACGGGCAAACGCCAGAAACACGTTGGGCACAAAGCCGGATTTTTCTTGCACCTCCAGAATTTTGGCCTGGATGTCAGCAGGCAAGGTGTTGAGTTCGGGCATCGGGTAGCGGACCATTGGGTGTCTCCTGCGAATTGGGGGTTGCTTTGAAACCATTATCCTTCCGGGTTGAATGAACTCCATTGGATTGACTATGACCACCCCCTATGAAAAAGGTCTCGCCACCCGCAAGGCCGTGATGGGCGAAGACTTTGTAGCCGCGGCCTTTGCCAACGCCACACCGTTTACCCAACCGATTCAGGACCACATCACCCGCGCCGCATGGGGCGACGTGTGGCAACGCCCGGGGCTTGATCTGAAGACCCGCAGTCTGGTCACCGTGGCCATGCTGACGGCATTGGGTAAGCAAAATGAACTCAAAGGCCATGTGCGCGGAGCACTGAACAATGGCGCCACGGCAGAAGAGATCCAGGAAGTGCTATTGCATGCGGCAATCTATTGTGGTGTGCCCACTGCGGTTGAAGCCTTCCGCACTGCCAATGACGTGGTGTCCGCGAATATCAAGACGTAAAACGCATATCAACCCCCGCCAATGCTGATTGTGGTGCTATCAAATCAGCATCAAACGGAGGGTAGCAACGTCAGTGATCTTCACGAAAGTGAGTGGGTGCAAAACCGTCATCATCGCCATCATCGTCTTCAGGTATGGCCGCAGGCACGGTGACTGGTGGCATTGGCGGCGCTGCAACGGGCGGCTCTGTCACAGGGGGTGCAGCAACGGGAGTCATCAGCAAATGGTCACTGGTTTGCCAGAAATCGGGCTGAGGCAAATGGATATGGGGGCAACCACACTGGGGGGCGAACTTCCAGGAAAACAGGTAGCGAGTCTGGTCTGCCTGCGGATCAAAACGACGCAGGCCGTCCAGCATGGCCTGCTCAAATGCAGGGGCGTGCAACACCAGTGCATCGCGCCAGTGCCTGATCTCCAACTGTAGTAACAAGGCCTCGCCCTGACCGGGAATGTGAATCGGTATGATTTCTCCTGCGATCCAGGTGCCAGGAATACCGTTGAGCTTGAGCACCCCATGCAAAGTCATGCGAACCATGTCGATCTGGGCTGGACCCAGTTGCACCGTTTGCGGCATGGTCGAAGGACCGGTATCTGTTGCCGATTTGTTGGCTTTGGATTTACCGCGACCTAAGAATTCAAACATTCACTATTCCCCTATGTGTTCGCTGAAGTGGGTCGATTCAGTGTAGCTGACCGCATGTGCACCCCGATTGCGAGTTTTTCGTCGATTAGACACGTTTGCCCAGTCGCCCGAACCACTGACCGACATCGTCCACATAGGTGAAAACTGCCGGAATCACCAACAGACTTAGCAGGGTAGAGGTCATCAATCCGCCAATCACTGCAATGGCCATAGGTGCGCGAAAACTGGTGTCCGCCGCACCAAAGCCAATCGCGATCGGCAGCATGCCCGCAGCCATGGCCAGCGTGGTCATGATGATGGGTCGCGCACGTTTGTGACACGCATCCAGCAGGGCCTCAAAACGGCTCAGGCCATGTTCGCGCCGGGCCAGAATGGCGTATTCCACCAGCAAAATAGAGTTTTTGGTGGCCACCCCCATCAGCATGATCAGGCCGATCAGCGAGGGCATTGAAAAGCTCTTGTCGGCCAGCAGCAAGCCCACAAAGGCCCCGCCCAGCGAGAGGGGCAGTGCGGTCAGAATGGTGACCGGGTGCAGAAAACTCTTGAACAACAGAACCAGCACAATGTAGATGCACAAGACGCCGGTCAGCATGGCCAGGCCAAAGCTGGCGAACAGTTCACCCATTACCTCGGCGTCACCCACTTCCACGACCTTTACGCCGGGCGGCAGGTTTTTGATGGCGCCCAGATTCTGCACGGCGGCTGTGACGTCGCCCAACGGCATGCCAGACAGTTCCACTTCAAATGTGATGTTTCGCGAGCGGTCGTAGCGGTCAATGACGGCAGGGCCTCCGGCCACTTCGAGCGTGGCAACCTGGCTCAGCATGACCGGACCTTTGACCCCTGGCACTGTCAGGCGTCCCAGCAGGTCCAGATCGGTTCGGGCTGCGGTGTCGAGCATGACCACAATGGGAATCTGGCGCTGGCTCAGATTCAGCTTGGGCAACGCAGCGTCGTAGTCGCCGACGGTTGCGATGCGCAACGTGTCGCCAATGGCAGCGCTGGTGACGCCCATGTCGGCTGCGCGGGCAAAGTCGGGTCGCACCGCAATTTCGGGTCGCACCAGACTGGCGCTAGATGCCACATTGCCCAGGCCGGCAATGGTCCGTATGTCTTTCTCCACGGCCAGCGCGGCGCCCTGCAGGGTGGCCGCATCTTCGCCGGTGAGCACCAGAATGTATTTCTCGCCAGACGCACCCAGGCCGACCTTGCTGCGCACACCGGGCAGTGGCTCCAATGCGGTGCGGATCTGCTTTTCGATGGGCTGCTTGAGTGGGCGAGTGCCCCGGTCGTCCAGCAGAATGGTCAGTGTGGCCTTGCGGGTCTCGGATGCGCCCTGTGGTGCAAACGGATCAGCGCCCGCAGTGCCGCCACCGATAGTGGTGTAGACGCTCTTGACGTGGGGTACACCGGCAATCAGTTGGCGCGCAGCTTCGGCCGTGGCCTTGGTCTGGGTGAGCGTGGTGCCGGGAGGCAGTTCCAGGTAGACCTGGGTTTGTGAGTTGTCGTCGGGTGGAATAAAGCCTTTGGGTAACAGCGGAATCAGCATCAGTGAGCCGATGAAAAATGCGCCCGCCGCCAGGATCGTGACGAACCGGTGCCGCACGCACCAGTTGGCCCAGCGCATATAGATCGCCATCCAGCGCGGCTGCTCATGGGCCTTGTCGATGGGCTTGAGGATGTAGGCCGACATCATGGGTGTGAGCACCCGCGCCACTAACAGCGATGCTGCCACGGCCAGCGCCGCGGTCCAGCCAAATTGTTTGAAAAACTTGCCGGCAATGCCGCTCATGAAAGCGGTGGGCAGAAACACGGCAATCAGTGTGAAGGTGGTGGCGATAACAGCCAGCCCGATTTCATCGGCCGCTTCCATGGCCGCCTGGTACGGCGACTTGCCCATGCGTAAATGGCGCACGATGTTTTCCACTTCCACAATGGCATCGTCCACCAGAATGCCGATCACCAGTGAGAGCGCCAGCAGGGTGATGACATTGACCGAGAAACCCAGGTAGTGCATGCCGATGAAGGCAGGAATGGCTGACAACGGCAACGCAACGGCAGAGACAAACGTGGCGCGCCAGTCGCGCAAAAAAAGCCACACCTCGAGCACCGCCAGCGCCGCGCCCTCATACAACAGGTGCATGGAGCCGTTGTATTCCTCTTCTACCGGCAGCACAAAGTTAAAGGCTTCAGTGAGTTCAATATCGGGGTGCTGTAACCGAATCTCTGCCAAGGCCTTTTGTACGGCTGCGCCCACCTCAACTTCGCTGGAGCCCTTGCTGCGGGCCACTTCAAAGCCCACCACCGGCTTGCCGTTGAGCAGGGCTGCCGAGCGTGGCTCTGCAATGGTGTCGCGAATGGCGGCGAGTTGCTCCAGGCGAATGCGCCGACCATCGCTCAGCGCCATCTCCAGGCTGCCGAGTTCGCTGGCCGAATGTACCGAGGCCAGTGTGCGCACCGGTTGCTCACTGCCCCCCACGTCGGCACGGCCACCGGCCACGTCCTGCTGCACCTGGCGCAACTGGCGAGAAATGTCCGACGCTGTGGCGCCCAGCGCTTGCAAGCGTGCGGGGTCCAGTGCCACCTGCACTTGCCGGTCAGCGCCACCCACCCGGCTCACTGCCCCCACACCGCGCACGGACAGCAGGCGCTTGGTGATGGTGTTGTCGACAAACCAGCTGAGCGCTTCATCGTCCATCTGGGTCGAACCCACGGTGAAGGCCAGTACGGGCTGGCCCGACAGGTTCAGCTTGTTGACAATCGGGTCACGCACATCGGACGGCAAATCGCCACGTATGCGCGACACGGCTGAGCGCACATCGTCCAGTGCCTCCTGGCCCGACTTTTCCAGTCGGAACTCGGCTGTGACGGTGACGCCGCCATCCTGAACCTTGGTGTAGATGTGCTTGAGGCCTTCCAGCGTAGCAATGCTGTTTTCCAATTTACGGGCCACTTCGGTTTCCATCTGCGCAGGCGCTGCGCCAGGAAGGGACGCCACCACCACGATGGTGGGCAGATCCAGGTCGGGGAACTGCTGTACCTTCATGGCGTTGAAGGAGACGATGCCGGCAAACGTCAGCATCACAAACAGCATCACCCCGGCAATCGGGTTCTTGATCGACCACGCGGAAACATTCATGTCGGTCGCTCCTTATTTTGTAGCGGCTGACGCACGTTTCACGGGGGCTGTAGCCTTGTTTTGTTCAGAATTCGCTTGGATGGCGTTGTTTACGCGAACGGTGTCACCGTCATTCAGGAAGCCCGCACCGATAACGGCAACGGTGGTATCAGATGCCAGGCCCTGCAAGATTTCGACCTGCTCACCGATGCGCCGCCCCACCTCGACCCTTTGCTGGCGGATGCGGTTGTCAGTCGCTACCTTAAACACATAGTTGAACCCGTCGCGCGCCACTACGGCCTGCTGGGGCACTGTTAGCGCATCGGTGGCGCCCAATTCGAACTCTCCACGCGCAAACATACCGGCTTTGACGGTTGATGCTGTTGCGGGTGCTGTGGGCAAGTCGACGTAGACGAGTGCATTTCGGCTCACCGGGTCGACGGTGGGTGCCACCATGCGCACCTTGCCCTTGAGTTGGGTTCCACTGGACACCGTCAGGGCAACTGGGGTTCCCGGTTTTATACCGGCCAATTCAGTTGCGATGACCTCGCCGCGCCACTCCAGGCGCGACTGGCGAATCAGGCGAAACAGCTCGGTGCCAGCGCCCACCACCGCGCCGACTGTTGCGGTACGGACAGAAATGACGCCGCTGTCGGGTGCCAGCACCTGCGTGTTCTTGAGGCGAATTTGTTGCACCGCCATCATGGCGCGGGCACTTTCCAGTCGGGCTTGTGCGGTTTGCTCCCCGGTTAGCAGTAGACTGATTTGCTGCTGGCTCATCATGCCGTTGGCCTGGAAAGCTCGGGCGCGCTCGGCATTTGCCGCTGCGTCTGCCGCCTGGGCCTGGGCTTCGGCTACAACGGCCCTGGCCTGCGCCACGTCGGCGGCCACGCTCTCGCTGGCAAACACCGCCAACACCTGACCCCGCTGCACGATGTCACCCACACTGGCACGCACTTCTGCCAGGCGAAGCCCGTTGACTTCTGCGCCTACGCTGGCTTCTTGCCAGGCGGCTATGTTGCCGTTGGCTGCCAGTCGCACGGGAAGGTTGTTGCGGTCAGGGCGCGCGGTGGTGACGGTCAGCGACGCTTTGGGTGCGCTGGCTGCTGTGGATGGGTTCGCTGCCGGTTGCTGTGCGACAGCAGATGGGGTAACAGCAATGCACATCACCGAAGCGATAGCAGCAGACAATGAATGGCTCAATTTCATGGGCTTGTGACTCAATAGGTAAGCAGTTTGTGGACCAGATCGGCGGCGGTGGCTGCCTTGTACTTACGCATCAGGCGGGCTCGGTAGATTTCGACCGTGCGGTGGCTGATTGTCAGGGTTTTTCCGATCTGCTTGGAAGTCAGTCCTTGCATCAGGTGGGCAGCCACTTCCCGCTCACGCGGCGTGAGTTCGGCTTTGACCGGGCGGCGTGCACTCAGGTCTTCAAAGCACCAGATGCCTGCTTCGTGCGGAGCCTCGCGGTTGAGCGCGCGCCCTGTGACGTGGCACCAGAAGGCTTCGCCCTTGAGGCGTCCATCCATGCGGCGCATGATGCGATCGTCCGCGTAGGTGCCACTGCGGTTCAGTATGGGGGTAATGCGTGCGCCGGTGCGCTCGAACTCGTCGGCACTGGGGTAAAGCACCTGAAATGATTGCCCCGTGAGTTGCTCGCGCGTTGTGCCAAACATCTCGCACAATCGCTGGTTGCAGTCCACGATGGTGCGGTTGCGTGAAAGGGCCAGGCCCACCGGGGCCATGTCAAACGCGAGGCGGTAGTTGATGTCCATAGGGTTGCGCTTTACGGAAAACTACGTATATAGATAGGTAGTATCGTACGGCAATTGAATCTTCACAGGAGACAGGTGCAATGAACAAAATATATCCCAGCGCGGCAGCCGCGCTTGACGGCATTGTCAAAGACGGCCAGTTGCTGGCGGTGGGTGGCTTTGGTTTGTGCGGTATTCCCGAGGCGTTGATCGACGCACTGCGGGACACCGGCGTAAAAGACCTCACGGTCATTTCCAACAACGCAGGCGTAGACGGCTTTGGCTTGGGCAAACTGCTGGAGACGCGCCAGATCAAGAAAATGATTTCGTCATACGTTGGCGAGAACAAGGAGTTCGAGCGCCAGTACCTTGCAGGCGAACTGCAGCTCGAATTTACGCCGCAAGGCACTCTGGCCGAGAAACTGCGTGCCGGTGGCGCGGGCATTCCCGCTTTCTTCACCAAGACCGGCGTAGGCACCATCGTGGCCGAGGGCAAGGAATTGCGCGAATTTGATGGCGAAACCTACGTGATGGAGCACGCCCTGGTGCCCGAAGTGGCATTGGTCAAGGCCCATCGCGCTGACAAGTCGGGCAACTTGCAGTTCCGCCTGACGGCGCGCAACTTCAACCCCGCTGCAGCCATGGCCGGCAAGATCTGTGTCGTGGAAGTGGAAGAGGTTGTGGAGACCGGTGACATGGTTCCCGACCAGGTGCACCTGCCTGGCATTTATGTGCACCGGATCGTGCACAACCCCAACCCCGAGAAGCGAATCGAGAAGCGGACTATTACACCGAAAGAGGGAGTTTGATCATGTCGTGGAATCAAGACCAAATGGCGGCGCGTGCTGCACAAGAACTGGAAGATGGTTTTTACGTAAACCTGGGTATTGGCATCCCCACTCTGGTTGCCAACTTTGTGCCCGCCAACAAAGAGGTGTGGTTGCAGAGCGAGAACGGCATGCTCGGCATTGGCCCGTTCCCTACGGAAGATGAAGTCGATGCCGACCTGATCAATGCCGGCAAGCAGACTGTGACGACGCAAAAGGGCTCGTCCATCTTCGGCAGCCACGACAGCTTTGCCATGATCCGTGGTGGCAAGATTAACTTGTCGATTCTGGGTGCCATGCAGGTGAGCGAGCAGGGCGACCTGGCTAACTGGATGATTCCTGGCAAGATGGTCAAAGGCATGGGCGGTGCCATGGACTTGGTGGCGGGCGTCAAGCGCGTCATTGTGCTGATGGAACATGTGGCCAAGAAGAAAGACGGCACGATTGACCTGAAAATCTTGCCTAAGTGCACCCTGCCCTTGACCGGCATGGGCGTGGTGGATCGCATCATTACGGATCTGGCAGTCATGGATGTGACTCCATTGGGCCTTAAATTGGTGGAGTTGGCCCCGAACGTGACCCGTGAAGACGTGCAGGCAAAGACAGGCGTGAAATTACTGTAATTGGTGCACTGCACCACCGGGTAAGATATCGCGAATTACTACCCGGGGGTTTCATGTCCAGAGCGCTCAAATTCCTGATGTTCTTCTACTTCGTGGTGTTTCTCACCACGGGGGCGTTCATGGTTCTCATCGTGAATGCAGACGAGAGCTCAGCACCCTGGATTGCCTTGCTTGCGCGCAATCACGGCATCGTATTTGTCTGGCATCTGGCCTGCTGGATGACCATGGGCATGTTTTCCAACTACTACTGGGATCTGTTCAACATGGGCAGGGGACTCGACTCCGTGCAGGTGGAGCGCATCGTGCTTCCCCTGCTGGTGTCGCCCATCGTGTTTTACCCGACGTACAACCTGTGGCTCTCCAGCAGTTCACAGAGCTACATTCTTTTTGAAGTGATCGCCTTCCAGAGTGGTTTTTTCTGGCAAGCGCTATTCACCAAGGCCAAGCCGTTGGACCAGGCAGCCGTTATTCCCTGGACGGTGAATAACGGAGGGGCCCGCAACGCACAACCGAAGGCGGCCAGCAACGGCCCGTCGGCGGTGGGCTGAAAGAGACAGGGTTATCCAGCGCGTTCTATCGCGGTAGTTCGTAGTCAAATTTTTCTACCTTGCCACGCCAGTAGGGCATACGGCCCGTTGTGTGTAACCAAGCCACTTCCGCCTCATGTGGCACCAGCATGCCACTTTGCATTTGGTAGTCGGATAAACGCACCTCCCACGGCGTAGGCAACATTACCCCATCTACCAACGCACTGCGTTCGGTGCTGCGGATGCGCTCCACCAAGTCCTGCGCATTAAATGTGAACTGCAGCATGACTGTCAGTGGGCCATCAGTCAAAGTTGCCTGGGCCGTTTGATCATTCACGGGCGTCCACCGTACGCCCTGACTGGGCAATAGCGCGGTCGGGTACCAAACGCCCTCGGCAAAAAAACGAATCAGCTCCCCACGTGCAATGTCATGTGTGCTCTCGCTGCCGTTGCTGCCAAAATCAAACAGCCCGAACGCGGAGGCCTGCACGCTGCCAACGCCTGCCACGTACGCATCGACCACACGCACCGTGATGCCGGGCGACATGGTGATGGAGGCATCCCACACGAAGCCCGGCCGATTGGTGGATACGCGTTGCCGTGCGGTGAAGGGCTCCCATTGCTCGTCTATGAAGCTGCGGTTAAATCTGCCGGTTTGCTCCAGGTAAAGCCTGCGTACGATGGGCTGGTTCAGGTTGAGCACTTTCGCGAAATAGCGTTGCACCACGGGTGGAAGGGTTGCCAGTTCGGCATCGTTGTATCGCTCCGGGCGCGCCTTGATGGGTTGAGTTGAGGCTTCCAGTCCCTCCATGCGCCTATGGGTGTCCCATGACCAGCGGGAGTTTCCCCACAGACCCACTGTAAGCGCCAGGGCTATCAGGATGAATGCGATGACCTTGGCCCACTTCAGCACCACGATTAGTTTGTTTGGACGACTCGGTGCGTAGCTGGGGACGACATAGTCGGACAGGGTGGCGGTTGATGGGTCGTCAGGATGCTTGGGCTTGGGATTCATGGGTATTGGGTATCGGCAGCTTGGTTTACATGGGTTGGTGGGGCGATCGAACTTACGTTGAGGTTGGGCTATTATTTCGTGCTACCGATCGATGCGGTTAACGCCTGGCGGCTGAAATTTAGGAATATTTGGCATGAATCAAGGCTATCCGAGATTGTTGGGGGATATTGGCGGGACCAACGCCCGTTGGGCGTGGCAGGAGTCTGCCGATGCCGGATTGGAGGATATTTCGGTTCAGCCATGCGCGGCGAGCGCGTCCATACAGGAATCCGCCGCCAACTACCTGTTGGCCCACGGTCGCAAGAATCCTGTTTGGGCTGGTATTGGCATTGCAACGGCCATCACCGGCGATGAGGTGCGCCTGACCAATGGTACGTGGCATTTTTCGATTGCAGCGTTTCAAAGGGCCTTCGCACTGGAGCGTTGCCTGGTCATTAATGACTTTACCGCGCTGGCCATGAGTTTGCCGGCACTGATCCCTGCTGATCTTCGTGCCTTGGGTGGCGGTGCCGCAGTGGCAGGCGCTCCCATTGCTTTGTTGGGCCCTGGCACTGGTCTTGGTGTATCCGGCCTAGTGCCCGATGGAAAGGGTCGATACAGCGCCTTGAGCGGCGAGGGGGGGCACGTGACGTTGGCTGCCAGCAATGACATGGAAGCCAGTATCTTGGCCGTACTGCGCAAAAGGTTCGATCATGTCAGTGCAGAGCGCGTGTTGTCGGGGGCGGGTCTTGTCACTATCTTTCAGACACTCTGCAAGCTGGAAGGTCGACCTGCGCATGATTTAATGCCCTCTGAAGTGGCCGACGCTGCAATGGCCGGGGCTGATGCTCAGTGTGTCCAGGCGGTTTACTACTTCTCGCGTTTTTTGGGAAACGTCGCCGGTAATCTAGCGCTAACTTTGGGGTCGCTGGGTGGTGTCTATATCGGTGGGGGCGTTGTACCGCGTCTTGGAGCTGCGTTTGACGCAATGGTGTTCAGGGAGTGTTTTGAGAGTAAAGGTCGCTATCGCCAGATGCTCTCAACGGTGCCGGTTTGGGTCATCACTGCGTCCACGCCCGCTTTAGTGGGGGTTAGCCGGGCGCTCGATACACTGCCTTGACTGGATGATTTTTTTCCTCCAACCCGGTCCCAGCCTCAGTTCAATTGACACAATACTGACATGAAGTTTCCACGCAATAGCGGCGTACTGCTGCACCCCACGTCCTTGCCCGGCCCCTACGGGAGTGGTGATCTTGGGACTGCGGCCTACCATTTTGTGGATTGGCTGCAAACGGCGGGCCAGAAGCTTTGGCAGATTCTGCCGCTTGGCGGTATTGGCCCCGGCAACTCGCCCTACATGAGCAGCTCTGCATTTGCCGGCAACGTTTTGCTAATCGACATGGACGATTTGCGCCAGCACGCATGGCTGACAGCTGAAGATTTGACGTCGGACGTCGGCTTTGAGACACAGCGCCAAAACTTTGCCGCCGTGTGGCCCTGGCGCATGGAGCGCCTGGCGCGCGCGGCGCAGGCCTTCACGCAAGACGCAAATCCCCAGGACCTGGCGGAATTTGCCGCCTTCTGTGAAGCCCACACTGCCTGGCTTGATAACTACGCACTCTTCATGTCGCTGGCCGAGTGTTTTCAATGGAAAGATTGGTGCGAGTGGGAGGGGGGCTTGGCTCAGCGCACGCCAGTCGCCATGGAGAAAGCCCGGGCGCAGCACGCTCAGCGCATTGCGTTCTGGAAGTTTTGTCAATGGCGCTTTTTCACGCAGTGGCTCAAACTGCGCGCCTATGCCAATCAACGCGGCATCAAGATCATTGGCGATGCACCTATTTTCATTGCGTACCAAAGTGCCGAAGTCTGGGCGCGGCAAGATCTTTTTGACCTCAATGCGGATGGGCTCCCACGCGTGGTGGCCGGTGTGCCGCCCGACTACTTTAGCGAAACCGGTCAGCGCTGGGGCAATCCCATGTACCTTTGGCCTGCACATGCCCAAGAGGGCTACGCATGGTGGATTGAACGCATCAAACGCACGTTTGAGCTGGTGGACATTGTGCGCATCGATCACTTCCGTGGTTTTGCCAATTATTGGGAAGTGCCTGCCAGTGAACCCACCGCCATGAAAGGGCAGTGGTTGCCTGGTCCGGGTGCGCCGTTGTTTGATGCCATCTATGCGGCCTTGGGGCCGCTGGCCATCATTGCTGAAGACCTTGGCGAGATCACTCCTGACGTGGAAGCCCTGCGCCGTGAGTTTGCCTTCCCAGGGATGCGGATTTTGCAGTTCGCCTTTGGCGGTGACAGCACCAATAATTTTTTGCCGCACCGCCACCAGAATGACACCGTGGTCTACACCGGAACACACGACAACGATACGACCCGGGGCTGGTGGAAAGCCGCGTCCGAGAAGGAGCGCCAGTATCTGTGTGACTACCTGGCGGTTGATGGCAGCGACGTCCATTGGGACCTGATTCGTGCGTCTTGCGCAAGCGTGGCCGACACCGCTATCCACCCCATGCAGGATATTTTGGGCCTGGAGACCGAGCACCGCATGAACTTCCCTGGCAAGTGCGAGGGCTACTGGGAATGGCGCTTTGATTGGTCGCAAGTGCTGCCTGAGCACGCCAGTCGCCTGGCCCATCTGTGTAGGGTCTATGGGCGTGACGGAGGCAATGATCCTCAGTAGGGACAATCAACAATGCATAGAGTTTTAGAGTGAAAAAACGGTTCGCACACTGGATGGGTCACCTTGCTTTGGTGATGACGATGACAGCGCATGCCCAAGTGGCGCCACTGCCATTGTGGGAGTTGGGTGTATTTGCTGGAACAGCCACTACGCCTGCCTACCCGGGTTCGTCAGATCGTGCAACGCGATCGCTGGCGGTGCCCATATTGGTGTACCGCGGAGAGGTGTTGCGCGTGGAGCGGGGCGACGTGGGTGCGCGGCTTTTCAGCAGCGACATTGCGGAGCTGGACCTCGGATTTTCTGCATCGCTACCTGCCAGCTCGGACGACCTCACCGCGCGCAAGGGCATGAGCGACCTGGGTACGTTGGTGGAGTTTGGTCCCAGGGTCAAGTTCACGTTGTCGCGACCCGCGCCCGGCGCACGCGTGCGGCTGGAGTTGCCAGTGCGTGCTGTGCTGGAGTTCAACAACGGCGTGCGCCAGCAGGGCTATGCCTTTGAACCCGAGTTGGGTATCGAGGTGCGCGATGCGGGTGCTGGATGGAATCTTTCCGCCACAGCCAGCCTGGTTTTTGGCGACAAAGATCTCAACAGCTACTTTTATGGCGTTGCCGCTCCCTTTGCCACGGTCGTACGCCCTGCCTTTGACGCCAAGCCTGGTTTGCTCACCACGCGCCTGGGTCTGAGCACATCCAAAAGCATCACGCCGGATGTGCGCGTGTTTGGCTTTGTGCGCTACGAGTGGCTGGAGGGCGCGGCCAACAAAGCCAGCCCGCTTTTTCAGCATACGACAGGCACTTCAGTCGGTTTGGGGCTGGTTTGGACGGTAGGGCGTTCGGAGCAGCGTGCGGTTGGTCCCTGAGGCACATACTTATGCACATGAGCGCCAAAAACCACTGGGAAACCGTTTACTCCACTAAGGCGACGGACGCTGTCAGCTGGTTTCAAGAGCACGCCCACCAGTCCATCAACTTGATTCAGGCTACTGGCGTTTCGCAGTCTGCCTCCATTATTGATGTGGGAGGCGGTGCATCCACATTGGTGGACGATTTACTGGCGGCTGGCTACAGCGCGCTGACGGTACTTGACCTGTCGGCGGCCGCAATGGAAGCCCCCAAGACGAGACTGGGCGCAATGGCAGCGCAGGTGCAATGGCTGGAGGCCGATGTCATCCAAGTCGCTTTGCCGCCGCACGGGTTTGAGGTCTGGCATGACCGGGCGGTGTTTCACTTTCTAACGGCCCCAGAAGACCGCGCAGCTTATGTTTCCAAAGTGCTTCACGCAGTTAAGCCAGGTGGTCATGTGATCATCGCTACGTTTGCGCAGGACGGCCCCACGCAATGCAGCGGTTTACCAGTGATGCGCTACAGCGCACCAGAATTGCATGCGCAGTTTGGTGAGCCGTTTAAACTGGTTAAGCATGAGACGGATGCGCACCACACCCCATTTGGCACTGTTCAGCAGTTTGTTTATTGCTACTGCCGTAAGCAGATTTAGTAGGCAAGTCGATAGTGGGACCCTACTGATGCAATTTGATTTGCCAAACTATTACAGAGTGCGCCATGAAAATATTTGGAATCGCCGGTCACTCCGGCATGGGTAAAACCACCTTGCTGGAGCGACTGGTTCCCGCGATTGCCGGACGCGGGATGGTTGTGTCGTTGATCAAGCACAGTCATAAAAATATCGACATTGACCGCCCCGGCAAAGACTCCTACCGTCTGCGTGAGTCGGGTTGCAAAGAGGTGTTACTGATGGGTAATGACCGATGGGCCTTGATGCATGAGTTGCGCGGCGCACCTGAGCCACCGCTCGACTATTTGTTGGATCGCATGCAGGATTGCGATGTGGTGCTGGTCGAAGGCTTTAAGCATGGCAATTTTCCCAAGCTCGAAGTATGGCGTGCATCGCAGGGTCAGGAGACGCTTTGGCCGGATTGGCCCGGCATTCTGGCCATTGCCAGCGACCTGCCTCCGACCCCGCCGGTCCGCACAGAGGTCCCGACGGGCTTGCTCCACCTGGATTTATCGGATGTCGCTTCGATTGCAGACTTTGTGATGGCACACGCGCAAACGCGATAGCAGTTTGACTGCCTGGTCTGATGTTTACAAATCAGTGGATAAGTTGTCATCTTGCATTCAATAATTCGAGTATCATTGAAATATGGAATCAATTGCCGTTATCAAAGCGCTCGCCGCACTCGCGCAATCGTCGCGCCTGGAGGTGTTCCGTTCCCTCGTTGTGGCGGGTGAAATGGGGCTGACGCCCGGCGCGCTGTCCGAGGCGCTGGGCGTTGCACCCAATACGCTGTCGTTCCATTTGAAGGAACTGGTCCATGCCGACCTGGTGACACAAGAACGCGTGGGGCGCAACCTGGTTTACCGCGCCCAGTACGACCGCATGAACGCCGTTCTGGCCTACCTCACCCAAAACTGCTGCCAGGGACAGGCTTGCCTGGCCAACGCGGCAACTCAATGCAAATGTTGAAATTGAAAAGGAGATAGAACACCATGAAACGCTTCCATGTTCATGTCCACGTTGAAGACCTGCAAGCCAGCATCAACTTCTACAAACGTCTTTTCGCTGCGCAGCCCACGCGTGTTGAGGTCGATTACGCCAAGTGGATGCTGGAGGACCCCAGAGTCAACTTCGCCATCTCCACCCGGGGCAGCAAGCCGGGTCTTGACCACCTGGGCTTCCAGACCGACACGACTGAAGAGTTGGTGCAGTTGAAAGCACAAGCGCAGGGCGCAGAGATGGCACTGATGGACGAAGGCGAGACCACTTGCTGCTACGCCAAGAGCGAAAAGCACTGGATCACCGACCCGCAAGGCATCGCCTGGGAGCACTTTCACACGCTTGGCGATATTCCCGTTTTCAATGAAGGCGAGATGGTGACCGCACCGGGCGCTTGTTGTGCGCCCGCTCCCGATGCAGCTGAAGCCAAGTCCAATTGCTGTACCCCTGCGCCCCAGGCTCAATCGGGCTGCTGTGGTGGCAGCGCCAAATCTTCCTGCTGCTAACAATCCCCAATCATGACCACCAAGCCAAACCCCATCAATGTGCTATTTCTCTGCACGCACAACTCGGCGCGCAGCATCTTGGCGGAAGCGCTGCTCAACGCCATTGGAAATGACCGTTTCAAAGCCTTTTCCGCTGGCAGCAGTCCGCGTGCCAACCAGCAGCCCAATCCCTTGGGTCTGCAGGTTTTGCAAGGCGCAGGCATTTCGATCGACGGCCTGCACAGCAAGAGCTGGGACGTATTTGCAGCGCCCGGCGCACCGCAGATGGACCTGATCATCACGGTGTGTGACAACGCCGCCGGTGAGGTCTGCCCGATCTGGCCCGGCCATCCGGCCACCGCGCACTGGAGCTACCCCGATCCGTCAGAAGGCGATGCAACGGATGCACAGAAGCTCGAAGCCTTTCGCAAAACCCTGCACGCCATCAAGCGCCGCCTCGACCTCTTTTGCAGCTTGCCGGGCGAGAAGTTGCAAGCGGCCGTGCTGCAATCCAGCGCACGCCAATTGGCCAATACCTGAGCACCTAAACCATGAGTGTCCAATGTGAAGTTACCGCAAAACAAGCGGCCGGTGCACCAATGAGCGTGTTCGAGCGCTACCTGACCGTATGGGTTTTCTTGTGCATCGTGGTGGGCATCGTGCTGGGGCAATTGTTCCCCGGTGTATTCCAGGCGGTAGGCCAGATGGAAATCGCCAAGGTCAATTTGCCGGTAGGCGTGCTGATCTGGGTGATGATCATTCCCATGCTGGTGAAGGTCGATTTTGGTGCGTTGGGCGAAGTGCGTCAGCACATCAAGGGCATTGGAGTCACGCTGCTTGTCAACTGGCTGGTCAAGCCATTCTCGATGGCGTTGCTGGGCTGGATTTTTATCCGCCACTGGTTTGCACCCATGCTTCCGCCGGACCAACTCGATAGTTACATTGCGGGGCTGATCCTGCTGGCTGCAGCGCCATGCACGGCCATGGTGTTTGTGTGGAGCCGCCTCACCGGGGGCGACCCGCTGTTCACGCTGTCACAGGTGGCATTGAATGACAGCATCATGGTGGTGGCTTTTGCACCACTGGTCGGCTTGTTGCTGGGCATGTCGGCCATCATCGTACCGTGGGACACTTTGCTGACCTCGGTGGTGCTGTACATCGTCATCCCCGTCATTCTGGCGCAGCTTTTGCGCAGGTCGCTGCTGGCCAAAGGCGAAGCCGCGTTTGATGCCACCATGGCAAAAATTGGCCCATGGTCCATTGCAGCCTTGTTGGTGACGCTGGTGTTGCTGTTTGCCTTTCAGGGCGAGGCGATTCTCAAGCAGCCGCTGGTGATTGCGCTGCTGGCGGTGCCGATTTTGATTCAGGTATTTTTCAACTCGGCGCTGGCCTATTGGCTCAACCGCGCCGTGGGTGAAAAGCACAACATTGCCTGCCCGTCGGCGCTGATTGGCGCGTCCAACTTTTTCGAGCTGGCGGTGGCCGCGGCCATCAGCCTGTTTGGCTTCAACTCCGGCGCTGCGTTGGCAACTGTAGTAGGTGTGCTGATTGAAGTACCGGTGATGTTGTTGGTGGTGTACATCGTCAACAACTCGAAGGGCTGGTATGAGCGTGGTGCAGCGGTCAAAGATGCATGAACTGCCTGACGACTGCCTGGACCGATCACGAAATGGACTGATTGACAAGTGAGACAACGATGAACGCATTTCGACGCGCAAAGATATTCGTGGTGGCGGTTGGACTGATCGCGTTGCCCGCATGGGCGGTCGACGTGGTGTTCAAGCCCGTGGCAGAGGGCGTGTACGCCTACATCGGCGAGATTGAAGGCCGCACGTATGACAATGAAGGGCTCAATGCCAATATTGGCTTGGTGGTGACGAATGCCGGGGCTGTACTTATCGATAGTGGTGCCACCTTTCAGTCGGCCCGCAAAATTCATAAGGCCGCCAACAAGGTGACCAACCAGCCAGTCAAATGGGTTATCAGTACAGGTGACCAAGACCACCGTTGGCTAGGGAATGGATACTTCACAGCCCAAGCGATCGAAACCATTGCCCATGCTGATGCCAAGGCCGACATGCAAGCCCGTGCAGGTGAGCACATGGACGGCCTCAAGGTCTTGAAGGAACGGTTGGACGGCACCGTGCCCACGCTGCCCACGCGCTTTGTCACTGGCCAAGACACGCGCCTGGAAATGGGCGGCACGGTGTTTGAACTCAAACACCGCCATGGTGGCCACACGCCGGGTGACATGCTGGTGTGGTTGCCGCAAAAGAACGTGCTGTTTGCGGGTGACGTGGTCTATGTGGACCGCGTGCTCGGGCTGCACCCGGTCAGCAACACCCTGAACTGGCTGGAGTCTTTTTCTGCCGTCGACGAACTCAAGCCCCAGACCATCGTGCCCGGGCACGGCAACGTGACCAACCTCGCCACCGCGCAGGCGCATACGCGCGACCTGCTGCTGGCGTTGCGCGCGCATATGAAGAAGGCGGTAGATGACGGCGTTGACCTCAGTGCTGCGGTCAAGAGCTTCAATGCCAAGCCGTTTGCCCACCTCAGGCACGCGGATGTGTGGATTCCACAGTTGGCCAACCAGACCTATCTGGAGGTGGAGCGGGAGTAGTGCTATCTAGTTGATAGCTGCTCACGCATATTTCACGGGGGCTCAAGGTGATTTTGGCGATTTCTTGAAAGTACAAGAAGTCAGAAAAGTTTGTCTCGCCTGCACCCGTCGCTTGATTGACGAAAGCGCGCAATTAGTCGATTTATCCATGGACCGCGCGGTGGTTGTGGTGTGGCTGGTTGTGGGGGTGTTGCGACTCAACTGGCCGGTCTGGGATGGGGACTCTTCTCAGGCATATAGTTCAGTCACTGCAATCTTCACCGCACATGAAAACTAGCCATGAGTCACGAACACGAACACGAACACTCGCACGCCCCTGCCAATTTCAACCGGGCGTTTGCCGTTGGCATCGTGCTCAACATTGTCTTTGTGGCGATTGAGTCTTTTTACGGTTGGCGGGTCAATTCCTTGGCACTATTGGCCGATGCGGGGCACAACTTGAGTGACGTTGCAGGTTTGGTCTTGGCCTGGGGTGGTGCGTTAGCTGTCAAACTGCGTCCTAACCCTCGACACACCTATGGATGGAAGCGGGCAACTATTCTGGCCGCCTTCGCCAATGCATTATTGCTGCTCGTGGCCATGGGTGGCCTGGCCTGGGAGGCGATTGGACGGCTGCTTTCCACGCAAGCGGTGGCACAAGAGCAAGGCGTGACCATTATGGTGGTTGCAGGTATTGGCATCGCCATCAATACCGTCACGGCATTGCTGTTCATGCGCGGACGTGATAGCGACCTCAACATTCGCGGAGCCTTCATGCATATGGCAGCGGATGCACTGGTCTCGGCCGGCGTGGTTATTGCGGGTGCCTTGACTCTCTGGAAAGGTTGGACTTGGCTTGATCCGGTCACCAGTCTTGCCATCGCGTGTGTCATCCTGCTTGGTACCTGGGGGTTGTTCAAGCAGTCGCTGCACATGTTGTTTGATGGTGTGCCAGACAGTGTTGATTCGCAGGCCGTTCACGATTATCTGGTTGGATTACCGGGGGTTAGCCGGGTGCACGACTTGCATATTTGGGCCATGGGAACCAACCACATTGCATTGACTGCGCTGTTGGTCATGCCAGAAGCTTATGCGGACGATGCTTTTTTGGAAAATGCAACCCGGCAAATGCACCAACGGTTTGAAATTACCCACGTGACCGTGCAAGTGGTCAGGGTTCCATTCACGCAGTCTTGTGGCGGCTTGTTCAGCGACGCCGCACACCCAGAACTGCCGCTATCCGGGCCGGTTGATGCCATGAGGCCGAACATCGCGCTAAATCGCGACAAAGATCAAGGTGCTTCTATAAACATTGCCTAGACTGACGGGAGTAGCTTGAAAATCGGAGGTCGTATATGGAAGTCACCGTATTGGGCATTGGCTGCTCCAAGTGCCAAAGCACGGTTGCCATGATTGAGCGGGCGGCCAAGGACGCTGGTGTGCAAGTGAAAATCATCAAGATCGAAGACCGGGCGGAAATACACCGCCGCGGCATTGCAGCCACCCCAGCGGTCATCATCGGTGGTGTGGTGGTGCACAGCGGCGGCATTCCAGCGCACCAGAAGGTGGAGGCTTGGCTCAAGCCGCCGCCACTTCAGTTGCTGAGCCGGTCAACACGGCATTTGTTTTTTACAGGAAAAGGCGGGGTCGGAAAGACATCGCTGTCTACCGCGGTTGCGCTATATCTTGCCGATACCGGCAAGCGTGTGCTGCTGGTCAGCACCGATGCCGCGTCCAATCTCGATGAGATGCTGGGTATAGAACTTAAAAACACGCCGGTCTCCGTGCCGGATGTCCCCGGCCTCTTGGTATTGAATATTGACCCCGACAACGCCGCCGAGTCCTACCGACAGCGCGTCGTAGCTCAAATGGCGGTCGACTCGACCGATACGGAACTGGCAACCGTGCGCGAGCAGTTGTCGGGCGCCTGCACGACCGAGATTGCATCTTTCGACGAGTTTGCTTCGCTGCTGTCCGATGCGGATCAACAGTTCGATCACATCGTATTTGACACGGCGCCCACGGGCCACACACTGCGGCTGCTGAGCTTGCCCAAGGCCTGGAGCGGATTTTTGGCGGGCAATGACCGGGGCGCATCCTGCCTGGGACCGCACTCGGGGCTGAAGATGCAGGAGGTGAGATTCAAGGCAGCACTTGAAGCCCTGGGTGACCCGAGCAAAACCACGGTGGTGCTGGTGATGCGCCCCGATGCCGGTGCCATTGCCGAAGCCTCCCGCACGTCGGACGAACTTCACGCGTTGGGGCTGCATAACCAGCGCATGGTCGTGAATGGCGTATTTCATGCCAGCGACCCTGGCGATGCCGTAGCCTGCGGCATTGAGACGTTGGGAGCTCAGGCGCTTGCAGCGATCCCCAAGAACCTGCTGGCCTTGCCGCAAGACCAGGTTCCGCTGCGGTCCTTTGATACGGTTGGCCTTTCGGCATTGCGGGCTCTACTCGGTAGTGCGCAGTTCTCGGGCGAGGTAAACAAGCCCATGCCTGTGCAAGTTGACATACGCGGCGCAGGATTGGGCGCACTGGCAGACGAGCTGGCCCTTTTGGAGCATGGTTTGATCATGGTCATGGGTAAAGGTGGCGTCGGGAAAACCACCATTGCTGCGGCGTTGGCTGTTGGCCTGGTGCAGCGTGGCAAAACGGTGCATTTGAGCACAACCGACCCGGCTGCACACCTGGTCGGAACTTTGTCATGCGAAGTGCCCGGGTTGCGCGTGGATCGCATTGACCCTGTCGTCGAGACACAACGCTACGTTGAAAAAATCATGGCTGCAAAGGGTTCCAAGCTCGACGCGCAGGAGAAAGCGCTGCTGCTGGAAGACCTGCGCTCACCCTGTACCGAAGAAGTAGCTGTATTTCATGCGTTTTCACGAGTTGTGAGTGAGGCGCGCAGCGCCTTTGTGGTGCTGGATACGGCGCCCACCGGACACTCGTTGTTGTTGATGGATGCCACCGGTGCTTACCACCGCCAGATGATGCGTGAGTTTGAAGGGCACTCCAGTGGACGACTGGTCACGCCACTCATGCGATTGCAAGACCCCGTCTATACCCGCATCATTTTGGTCACCCTGCCGGAAATTACGCCCGTGTCGCAAGCCCAGGCACTACAGGATGATCTGCGACGGGCGCAGATTGAACCGTTTGCATGGGTAATCAATAAGAGTGTTTCCGCTGCCGGAACGAATGACCCGTTGCTGGGCGCGCGCCTGAGGGGCGAGCTAAAGCAGATGGAGCGCGTAAACGATGGTCTGGCCACGCGCACATTCGTCGTGCCTTGGCAAGCAACTCCGCCTGTGGGCTATGCAGGATTGGCAGGTCTCGTGTCCGGGTAAGTGCAGAGTCAATGGCAGTTGTTGTGCAGCTTCCATTTTTCTTCATGACCCATGGCCTTGGCAAAGGCCGGAACCTGGCAGCGTGCAACTTCTGCAGGGTCAGCTGGGGTTGACGGTGAAACGCGTGTCGCGATCTCGGACTGTGGCGCAACCGCTGGTGCAGCGCGGTATACCCATTGGCCCACCATTCCAACCATTGCGAGAAATGCCGCCAAGATCAGCGCTTGCCATAGCCGAACGCCAGGCACTTCGGACCTGGGCAGTTCACACACGCCCCCAGGGCACAACTGGGCTTTCTCACTGTTGAACGCGTTGTATACCTTGCAGCCAACGCAGATGCCAAATGAGGCTTCAAAGAACAGCAGCAGCATGCACACCGAGCAAACGACCATATTGATGGGGCCAATTACACTGTTGAGCACCATCAGATAGAACATCAGCAGTGCCAGCACAAAGCCGATGCCCCAGGCAAAACGCTTTTGTGGCGCGCCCACGTAGTCAGGGCGTTGCTTGCGCACGGCCCATTGACCCAGAATCAGGCTGGGCGCATAGCGTGGATTGATGAAAATGCGAACGGTGAAGTCGACCAGAAAGGCAACCACAAAAACGCGTGTGGGTAAAAAATTGCCCATCAAAAAGGCGTTCATGAAAGTCACGATGGCGAAGAAAAACAGAATGCCGGCACTTGCACGGACCGCACGCTCATTTAGAACCGGAATGCTGTAGTCGGGAAGAAGCTCACCGAACTGGAAAAACTTTTGGGTCATTGCGCCTGGCAATCTTTGTTAATGCTGCAGTATGGCCCCAACGATGCCAAACCTGAGTGACAAAGGTCACACAGGTAAGCTAGCGCTGTCGTGGGCGGTGTCATTCACGTGTAATGGAGCACAATCAGAATCACCAGAAGGGCAAACAGAACTACACAGTAGTCGAACTGAATCGGTGGTGGAATGCGTATTAGAAGCAGTTTTTGGGCGGTATTGGGTCGCGATGGTGCTGACTCGCACGACGTCGCGTTGGAGCGCGTTCGCACCGCCATGCTGCGGGTGACTGACGAGTTTGGGGGCAAGCAAAATGGCCGACTGGACATGCAAATCAGTGAAGCGCGGGAAATCGCGGAGTTGTGGCATCTGCGCCCTGATCTCATGCAACTAGTCGCTGCAGTTCGGGGTGAAGAAGTGGCACGCGAATGCGTCAATGAAATTACAGTCCTGTTCAAGAAGCATCATCTCGGCGGAGCTTCCCTGCGTTTGTAGTTTTGACGGGTAGTGGGGCGATGGAATTCACCACATACGAAAAACCCGGCACACAGGTTCGGGTCTGAAATAACCATTTGGAGCGGGCGATGGGAATCGAACCCACGTTATTTGCTTGGGAAGCAAGAGTCCTGCCATTGAACGACGCCCGCGCGCCATGCATTCTACTTTTGAATGTCCCCAATGCAAAGGTACTTGATCTC
Organism: uncultured beta proteobacterium; assembly: GCA_903924955.1. Lineage (GTDB taxonomy): Bacteria > Pseudomonadota > Gammaproteobacteria > Burkholderiales > Burkholderiaceae_C > Allorhodoferax. The sequence goes on from CAIYDK010000137.1 coordinate 50,249, forward strand.
TACGTAGTCATCCATACCGAAGTGCGAACCCTCGCGACCCAAGCCCGATTGCTTGACGCCACCAAAGGGCACATGTTCGGTGGCCAGAATGCCGACGTTGATACCCACCATGCCGTACTCCAGAGCTTCGGCTACGCGGTAGATGCGACCAATGTCGCGGCTGTAGAAATAGCTGGCCAGCCCGAATTCCGTGGCGTTTGCCGCATCGACCGCTTCCTGTTCGGTCTTGAACCTGAACACCGGCGCGAAAGGCCCAAAGGTTTCTTCACGTGCGCACAGCATGTCCGGAGTGGCCTCAGAGACAACGGTGGGTTCAAAGAATTGACCAGAGCCCATTCCCGTTAGTCGCTTGCCTCCCACCAGTACACGGCCCCCCTTGGCTAGCGCGTCGTCAACATGGCGCTGCACTTTTTCCAGTGCAGCTTCCTCAATCAGTGGGCCTTGATTCACGCCATCCTCAAACCCGTTGCCCACCTTGGCGGTGCGCACTTTGTTTGCGAATTTTTCCACGAACTGGTCGTACACACCGTCCTGTACATAGAACCGGTTGGAGCAGACGCAGGTCTGGCCTGCATTGCGGTATTTGCTGGCGAATGCGCCTTCCACTGCGCTGTCGACGTCAGCATCGTCAAACACGATGAAGGGCGCATTGCCGCCGAGTTCCAGTGACAGCTTCTTGACGGTTGGTGCACTTTGGGCCATCAGGATTCGGCCTACTTCGGTAGAGCCGGTGAAGCTGATGTGGCGCACCACATCACTGGCACACAGTACTTTGCCGATTGCAATGGAATTGTTGCTGTCGGCGCTAAGCATATTGAGCACGCCGGCCGGAATGCCGGCGCGGATCGCCAGTTCTGCTGCAGCCAGCGCGGTCAAGGGTGTCAATTCGGCCGGTTTGATGATCACCGTGCAGCCGGCCGCCAAGGCAGGCGCTACCTTGCGGGTGATCATGGCTAACGGGAAGTTCCATGGCGTGATGGCCGCGC
>CAIYDK010000138.1 GCA_903924955.1 uncultured beta proteobacterium
CCCGGAATTCCGGCTTGGCACCATTGCCATCGTAGAAGCCACCAATGTCAGTGGTCCACCAACCGATGCCTGACAGACCCGCATTCAAGCCACCCCGAATCTGATTGCGGAAGGACGCAAAGTTCGACCAAATATCACCGGACCACAATAAACATCCATAGCGCTGGCTGCCGGCCCAGGCTGAACGACACAAAAACATGGCTTCTTTTTCACCGGCCTTTTCCATGCCTTCAAAAAACGCCCGGGTGTGGAACAAGGGATAGGCATTGAGCACTTCAGACCCGGTGCCGGCGTGCAGTCGCATCAACTCCGGATGGACGGGGCGAACTTCAGGTTCGCAAGAATCCAGCCAGTAGCCCTTGATCCCGTAATCAAGGTAGTTCTTCTTGATTTGCTCGAACATGAACGCCCGTGCGCCCGGATGCGTGGGGTCGTAATAGGTCACCGCCACCTTGTGATTCGGACCGGTATCGGTGTCGATAAATGGTTTGAGCAGATTCATGCCGCGCGATGTCTGCACCAACCAACCTTCGTTGTGAAGCGTGTTGTACGTGTCAGCGTTGGGGTTAACCGTAGGCCAGACCGACACCATCAACTCAACACCCATTGATTTGAGTTCCGCCACCATGGCAGCAGGGTCAGGCCATGCTACCGGGTCAAATTTCCATTCGCCCTGCCGTGTCCAGTGGAAAAAGTCAATCACGATACAGGCCAGTGGAATCTGACGGCGCTGGTGTTCACGCGCGACGCTCAAAAGCTCTTCCTGATTGCGATAGCGCAACCGACATTGCCAGAAGCCGCTGGCCCATTGTGGAAAGTCGGGCGCGTAGCCAGTGACTTCGCCATAATTTTTCATGATCGTGGCCGGGGTTCCGGCCGTGATCCAGTAGTCCAGTTGCTTGGCTGCATCGGCAACCCAGCGCGTCAGATTGCGCCCAAATTCAACTCGACCAACCGCCGGGCTATTCCATAAAAAACCATAGCCCAAACTGCTCACCGCAAATGGAATACTCACTTCTGCATTGCGTTGCAGCAGTTCAAGCGTGCAGCCTTTTTGATCCAACAGGCCGTGCTGGCGTTGCCCCATGCCATATATTCTCTCGTCGGGAGCGGACTTGAAAGTCGCATCCACGCGCCAGCTTTCGTGGGCATTCGCCGAAAAGGCGCGCGAACCCGGCCAGGCAAAATGGCTGCGCTGCTCAGATAGCAATTCGCGCCCGGTCATCACGTCAACAAAGCGCAAATGCAACTCTTCGCGGGGCTCACCGTGTGGGTAAATCATGGTGACTTCGCAGCGAACACCAGCTTGCGTGACGCTGGCGCTGAGGCCATCCACCGTTACCAGGGGATTGGCCCCCATGCGTGGCAACAATGCCTGTATCTCATCATCTCTGAAATCATTCGCGAGTGTGGCGCGTACCCGCAATCCCGATCCCCAGCTTTGGATCAGGATGGTCTCGCGGTTCATACGGCATAAAAGTCCGTCGGGTCGGATGGTATAAAAATCAGTCATCGCAAATGTTCTCCAATAAATGAACTACTTAAGCGCACCTGCCGTCAGGCCGCTGAC
>CAIYDK010000139.1 GCA_903924955.1 uncultured beta proteobacterium
GGCGCGCGCCGCAGCCTGATAGGAGTCGTTATGCACATCGTTGTCTGTATCAAGCAGGTGCCCGACTCGGCACAGATTCGCGTGCACCCGGTGACCAACACCATCATGCGCCAAGGGGTTCCTGCCATCGTGAACCCCTACGACCTGTTCTCGCTGGAGGAGGCCTTGCGTCTGAAAGATCGGTTTGGCGGCAAGGTAACCATGCTGTGCATGGGTCCACCCCAGGCCGAGGAGGCGCTGCGCAAATGCATCAGTTTTGGTGCGGACGATGCCGTGCTGGTGACCGACCGCGCGTTCGCCGGAGCCGATACCCTGGCCACCTCCTATGCACTGGCTGCTGGTGTGCGCCAGATTGCCAAGGAGCAGGCCGTCGACATCGTATTCACCGGAAAGCAGACGATCGATGGCGACACGGCCCAGGTGGGCCCGGGCATTGCCAAGCGCATGGGGCTGCAGTTGCTGACCTATGTGTCGCGCATTGTCGAGACGGATTTGGAGAGGCGCACCATCACCGTAGAGCGCCGAGCGGAGGGCGGGGTGCAGTTGCTCAAGACCGCCCTGCCTTGCCTCATCACCATGCTGGAGAACACCAACGAGATGCGTTTTGCGGCGCTTCCGGCCATGATCCACGCCGCAGCCTACCCGGTGCGCAAGTGGAGCAAGGAGGATGCGTGCATTGAAGACCTGAGCAAGATCGGCCTCAAGGGCTCGCCCACCGTGGTGAGCAAAGTCTTTGGTCCCACACCGCGCAGCGAAAAAGCCGAGATGCTGGAATTGGAAAGCTCCACGTTGCGCGACGTGTCGCTCAACCTGCTGCAAAAAGTCTTTACCCGCCACCCCACCTTGGAATCCGACTTGCTAATGAAAGGGTCGACATGAGCCAGGCGCATACCGAAGCGGCAGAGCCCGCCAAACGTCCCGCAGGGCGCGGCCGCAATGTGGAGCTTTCCGAGGAGCTCAAGGCATACAAGGGCGTCTGGGTGTTCATTGAGCACGACCGTGGCCATGTGCATAGCGTGTCGTGGGAGCTCGTAGGCGAGGCACGCAAACTAGCCGATAAGCTGGGTTGCCAGGTCAGCGCCATTGTGCTGGGCGGACCCGACGAGGCATTGGACAAGTTTGCAGCCGAGGCGTTTACCTATGGCGCAGACCAGGCGCACCTCATGCAAGATCCGGTGCTCAAGGGCTACCGCAACGAGCCTTTCACAAAGGGGCTCACGGACCTGGTCAACAAGTACCAGCCCGAGATTTTGCTGCTGGGTGCGACGTCCATGGGGCGCGACCTGGCGGGGTCGGTAGCGACCACACTGCTCACCGGCCTCACGGCCGACTGCACCGAGCTGCGCATTGACCCTACCACCAAGGCATTGGCCGCCACACGCCCGACCTTCGGTGGCTCGCTCTACTGCACCATCATGACCCTGGCCTACCGCCCGCAGATGGCCACCGTGCGCCCCCGCGTGATGCTGATGCCGCCAGCCGATGCCCGCCGCACGGGCAAGATCACCTACGACAGCCTTGGCATGGTGGAAACCCAGATCGTGACCAAACTGCTGGACTTTATTCCCGACGCGAGCAGCAACAAGATCAACCTGCCCTACGCCGACGTGATCGTTTCCGGTGGCAAGGGGCTGAAGAACCCGGAGAATTTCAAGCTTGTGTTTGAATTGGCCCGGGTGCTTGGAGGCGAGGTGGGGGCCACGCGCCCCTGCGTGCAGGCCGGGTGGGTGGAGGCCGACCGCCAGGTGGGACAAACCGGCAAGACGGTGCGGCCCAAACTATATATCGCCGCCGGTGTGTCGGGCGCGATTCAGCACCGCGTGGGCATGGAGGCATCGGACGTGATCATTGCCATCAACACCGACGCCAACGCCCCCATTTTTGATGTGGCGCACTACGGCATTGTGGGCAACGCCATGCAGGTGCTGCCCGCGCTCACGCAAGCCTTTGCCGCGCATCTGGCGCTACGCACCCGCCAAGCCGCCTGAAGGGAACCCCCATGAAAAAGCCCAGTAAGTTTGATGCCATCGTCGTCGGTGCCGGCCCTGCCGGAAACGCCTGCGCCTACACCATGGCCAAGGCCGGTTTGTCCGTGCTGCAGATTGAGCGCGGCGAGTACCCTGGCAGCAAGAACGTGCAGGGCGCGATTCTGTATGCCAAGGCGTTGGAGGAAATCATCCCTGACTTCAGGGATGACGCACCATTGGAGCGCCACATCATTGAACAGCGCATGTGGCTGCTCGATGACACTTCGTTCGTAGGCACCCATGTGCGCAGCGAGGACTACAACAAGCCGCCCTACAACCGCTACACCATTATCCGAGCGCAATTTGACAAATGGTTTAGCTCCAAGGTGCGCGAGGCCGGGGCGTTGCTAATCTGCGAGACCACGGTGAACCACCTCATTCTGGATGGCGACCAGGTGGTGGGCGTGCAGTGCGACCGCGAGAATGGCGATGTTTATGCCGACGTGGTGGTGCTGGCCGATGGCGTGAACTCCACGCTGGCGCGCAAGGCGGGCTTTCACGGCGAGATACCAGCGGGCAATGTGGCGCTGGCGGTGAAGGAAATACTCTTTATGCCCGAGGACGTGATTCGCCAGCGCTTCAATATCGGCGAGGAGTCCGGCGTGGTGATGGAGTTGGTGGGACGCATCACCGACGGCATGATGGGCACAGGCTTTTTGTACACCAACAAGGAGTCGCTCACCATCGGCGTGGGCTGCATGTTGGGCGACTTTGCCAAGAACCCCAACCGCACCACGCCCTACGCGCTGTTGGACCAGATGAAGCGCCACCCATCGATTGCGCCGCTGATTGAGGGCGGCGAGATGAAGGAGTACTGCGCCCACCTGATTCCCGAGGGGGGTTTTCACGCCATCCCCAAGGTCTATGGCAACGGCTGGATGATTGTGGGCGACTCGGGCGGGTTTGTGAACTCGGTGCACCGCGAGGGCTCCAACCTGGCCATGACCACCGGACGCCTTGCCGCTGAAGCGGTGATAGAGGCCAAGGCCGCAGGCAAGGGCTATCGCGCGGACTCGCTCTTTACCTACAAGAAGGCGCTCGATGCGAGCTTTGTAATGAAAGACCTGCACAAGTACCGCGACATGCCCAGCGTGTTTCACAAGAGCCCGCAGTTCTTTACAACCTATCCCGACATGGTGGCCCAGGCCGCGCGCACCATGATTACCGTGGACGGGGTGGACAAGAAAACCAAAGAACGTTCCATATTCGCCCACGTGCGCAACACCCGCAAGCTCGGCGGTCTGCTGGGCGATGCTTTCAACTTGTGGAAGGCCTTCCGATGAACGCTATTGTTGTCAACATCGAAGAGAAGCTGTTTCAGAACCGCTATCGGGTCGATGCGGGAAGGCCCCACATCAAGATCAAGAACGCCGCCGTCTGCACCAACGACTGCGAGACCAAGAGCTGCACCTTCGTCTGCCCCGCGTCCTGTTACAAAGCCGAAGGCAATGGCAGCGTGACCCTGATCACCGACGGCTGCCTGGAGTGCGGCAGCTGCCGCATCATCTGCAACGAACATTTCAACGTGGACTGGGAGTATCCCCGCGGCGGGCACGGCATTTTGTTCAAGTTTGGCTAAACTGCATCGACGACCGCATGTGCTTGACGCGTCAAGAGATGGTTCGAATGCGGGCGTAACATTCAAATTTACTTGGTAGTTTGAATTATTCCAAGGCCTAAACGTTGACAGGCCTAAACGTTGCTCTGAATTCATTGAGGCTCCAGATGAAGCTCCAGACTGACCTTATCCTATTAAGTAATCTTCGGAGGCCAATACTCTATCCACTGAGCTACCGCCGCGCACCCGATGACGTATCAGGCGCGATGCGGCTCATTGTGAGCGGCGAATTTGGTAAGCGCCCAGCGAAGTCACCTTGCCGCAGCGGCGCAAGTTGGGTGGCCACACCGATTCCA
>CAIYDK010000140.1 GCA_903924955.1 uncultured beta proteobacterium
GCTGAACAAGGTCTTTGTAACCGAGACGCGCGAACTCACACCATCCGAATTCGATGCCTTTGCCGCCACGCTGCTGAAATCACGCGATTGGCTCAGTGGCAAGGGTGGCGGAACTCAAGACGGTTACTTCTGCATCGAAGTCACCGCACCGGGTCGCCCCTACCTCTATATCAATCCGGAAGGTTCGGACTACGGGAGTTATGTAGCGGCAATATTTATGTGACCTTGATAGCAGAGTAACCAAGCAACCATAGGCGTCCACAGAATATTGACACAACATAATTTCAAGGATCAGCTTGCGAGTCTTTCAACTTTTGGAGATTCGCCATGTTTGAAGACCTTTACGTCAAGAAGTACGCCATTCAGAGGCAGCGGAACGGTTTGTTTGCGTCGGAGCGTGAGAGCTACCTTCGCCATTGCCAACAAATTGGTAGTACAAGAATCACTCTTCAGGTCAAAGGGCAGGCCTTGTTGCGTTTTGCCAGCCACATGCGCATCAGCGATCAAGAAGGCGTGAGCAAGTGCAGGTATGAAGAGCTGGTCAGATCAGTGACATCGCTAAACCCCACCCCAGGAGCTATATATTCCGTCAAAAAATACATCCGACCATGGCTGCAATTTCTTGGTTGGTGGTTGGAATCAAAGCCGACCAAATTCAACAGCGATGCGCTTGATGATTTCGTGTGCTGGATGCGGAACGATCGAGGCTTGAGTCGATCCACGGTGATGCAATGGACAGAACGCGTCCGATCCTTTCTTGAATGGTATGCCCGAAAAGACAAACCACTCTCGGCCATTGGCATAAACGACATCGACGAGTACTTCATTGACAACGTCGGCCGCTGGGGACGAGCGTCATCGGCATACATGGCCACCATGTTGCGCGTTTTTTTGCGGCATGCAGCCAGTATTGGCCGTTGTGATCGTCGATTACCGGAGTTGATAAATCGTCCACGGATGTATGCGTTGGAGGGATTGCCGGCCGCCCTGGATTGGCAGGATGTGAAACGCTTGCTATCGGACGCGGACACAGAGAGTGGACGCGACATTCGAGACCGTGCCTGCATGATGCTCATGTCCATTTATGGCTTGCGCAGATGTGAAGTGGCTGCACTGCGTCTTGATCAAATCGATTTCAATCAATCTCGGCTGATGGTTCAACGGGCCAAGAATCGCGCTCCCAATATATATCCGCTCGTTCCATCAGTGGCAACGGCCTTGTCTCGATACATTGACAATTGGAGACCAGCAGTCAAATACCCAGAGGTCTTCATTCGTTGCCTCGCGCCTCTGGTCCCCATATCGCCAGTAGGACTCAGTACTACCGTGCATCGACGGATCAAGAAACTGGGGGTTACGGTTGCACGATCAGGTCCTCACTCGCTTCGGCATGCATGCGCAGTCAAATTACTCTCTGATGGCATCACACTGAAAGAAATCGGAGATCACCTCGGACACAAAAGCACCTCGGCAACCAGGGTGTATGCCAAAACAAACCTGCAAGCGCTGCGCGAGGTGGCGGATTTCGATCTGGGAGATCTGTCATGAAGATCAGCCAGGTCATTGAGGCTTACCTTGTTTCCCGTCGGTCAGTTGGCGTCAGGTTGGAGAGTGGTCAGCGAGCATTGTTTCAGTTTGCCAGGGAATTGGCGGACTGTCCGTTTGACAAGGTCACACCTGAGGCCGTAGCCAAATTCCTTCAAGGTCGAGGGCCGATCAATGCAGCCTGGACGACAAAATTCAAGCTGTTGACGGGACTGTACCGGTACGCGATTTCCAGAGGCTACATCGACAAGTCGCCACTTCCGACAGAGGTACCAGCTCTGCCACCTCAGTTGACGCCATATGTCTATTCGACCGCGGAACTCAATCGCCTGGCCGATGCGACAAAAGTGATTCACAAGCCTGCTCATCCTCTGCAGGCAGCAGCAATGAAATCACTACTGCTGCTGTTATACGGAACAGGGCTTCGTGTCAGCGAGGCGCTGTCCTTGAAAATATCGGATGTCAACCTTCGAGAAAGTCTTCTCACGATTCGGGACACCAAGTTCTACAAAACGCGTCTTGTACCTGCGGGCCACCGAGTCACCAAAGAATTGGCATCGCACCTGGAGCGACGGGCTCTACTACCGAAACCTGATGGGGACGATTCGGCCGTCTTTGCCATCCGCACGGGTACAGCCCTGGGTTACAAGCAAGTGAACGACTGGTTCTTGCGAATAAGGATGGAAGCGGGGATCGTCGCGCCCCCGGGAGAGACCCATCCGCCACGATTGCATGATCTGCGCCATACAGCGGTTGTGCACCGGGTCGTGAATTGGTATCGGTCTGGGAACGATGTTCAACGTCTAATTCCCCATCTGGCCACTTATCTTGGGCACGTCGATATCAAATCAACACAGCGCTATCTGCGCATGACCCCCGAACTCCTGGAGGAGGCAAGCCGGAAGTTTGCCGCCTATGCCAATGTGGAGGTCGATCATGCGTGATACCAATTTGCTTGGCCCCTGGGTTCGTCGATTTCTTCTCGAACATTTGGTTGCAGAACGAAATCTGTCAATCAATACCCAGAAAAGCTATCGCGATGCACTTGCGTTGTTTCTGCCGTTTGCCGGAACCCGATTGAAAAAGCCGGTAGACCGACTCACTGTCGTGGATTTGTCACCTGACGTGCTACGCGAGTTTCTGGCCAAAATCGAGGGAGATCGACACTGCAGCGTGGCGACAAGAAACCAACGACTCAGCTCAATCCATTCGCTGGCCCGGTTCATTGGTCTGCGCTCTCCAGAACACGTTTCGTGGTGTTCAGATGTACGCTCCATTCCGTTGAAAAAGACCACAAGACCTTTGGTCGGATATATGGATAAGCCAGAAATAGACGCGTTGCTGACTCAGCCCTGCAGGACGACGCGCCAGGGCGCCCGTGATTATGCGTTGCTCCTATTCATGTACAACAGTGGTGCGCGGGCGAATGAAGCAGCTGGTCTCACTATTGATTGCCTTCAAATGGGTACCTCGCCGAGTGTTCGGATTCTGGGGAAAGGTAACAAGCTGCGGTTATGTCCACTCTGGCCAGTGACTGTGACCGCATTGAAACCCTTGCTCGAAAGCCGAGGAGCCAACGACCGCGTGTTCCGTGGTCGTACCGGCGAACCCATGACGCGATTTGGTATTCACCGCATCGTCACCACATACGCCACGATGGCTGGTGAGAAATTGCCGTCTTTGAAGAACAAGCAGGTCAGCCCACACACTATCCGTCACACGACTGCAGTTCATCTTCTGAGGGCAGGCGTCGACATCAACACAATCCGAGCCTGGCTGGGACATGTGTCGCTGGACACCACCCACATCTACGCGGAGGTCGACCTGGAAATGAAAGCGAAGGCCTTGGCCAGCGTCAACATTGAATCGCTGCCAAAACCTGCAAAAACAGGAAAACCGACTGCATCAGTATTGAACTTCCTGAGCAGCTTGTAAACACCGCGCAAAAATTATGTGCTCGCGATTGCCATGGTTCATTCTGCAATTTGATCGGAATGGCTATCGCCGCACATAAATATTGCCGCTACATAACTGCCGTTATGTTGTCGTCCACATAATGGTCGGTACGTTGGAATCATTTACAGATGATCAAAAAAAGATGCAGATAGTGCTTGGCTTCTATCGGAAGAAGCGCGTTACTACGCATGTCCAAACAATCATCACCAAGGAGCCCGACATGAACACCA
>CAIYDK010000141.1 GCA_903924955.1 uncultured beta proteobacterium
GGTACCCAGGGCTTGAGCACGTACTGGTAGATGCCCGCATCATTGATGCCGGCAATGATGTCCTGCGAATCGGTGTAGCCGGAGATGATGATGCGCACGGTGTCGGGCCACAACTCGCGCACTTCTTTCAGGAACTTGACGCCGCTGGTGCCGGGCATACGCTGGTCACACAGGATCACGCTGACCTCGTGGCGCTCCAGCAGGCCGCGTGCTTCGTCGGCGGAACTGGCCGTCAGGATGCGAAAGTCCTCTTCCAGATTGCGGCGTATGGAGTCCAGCGAGCGGGTCTCATCATCCACCACAAGCACCAGTGGCAAGAGATCGTAGGGTTCTGGCAATGCGGGCGGGGACATCGTGACGCTCTTATTTTGATAGCTGGTTGCGCAGTGTTGACGGGGGCTATAGGCTATTTTGACCGATGCACCGCGAGGTGACGCGGGGTCCACGCATGCGGCTTGCGATAGACAAAATGGTGACGTGCCACATGGTAGCTGGGGTCGAACCCATAAAAATTGCGGTGCATGCGTTGCAGCTCCTCGGCGCGGTAGTGGGCCAGCGGTTTATGGGCTTCGTCCTGGCCCCGTTGCGCCTGCTTCTTCGCAAGACTTTGCGCCAGATTATGCGCCGCTGCCAGGGCAAGGGCACGCTCCTGTACCTGTTCGCCAAAGTTCTGCGCGCCCTGGCCGAATGAGGCATCCAGCAGGCCGCGTGACACCGCAGCATCGGCGGTCAGTGGCAGGCGCTCCTGCATCAGGGCGCGGCTGGCGGCCTCGCCAATGCGCCGGGGCAGGGAATAGGTCCAGTACTCCGAGCCGTAGAGATTGCCCATGTTCTTGTAGTGCGGATTGAGCACCACGCCTTCGTGCGCCCACACCACGTCGGCAGCCAGCGCCAGAAAGCAGCCACCGGCGCCCGCGTTGCCATGCAGAGCTGCCACGGTAATGCGGTCGGTCAGTGTGAGCAGCTCCAGTGCAGCGTCGTTCATGGCGTTGATATTGCGCATGGAGGCATCGGCAGCACTGTCCCCCGCCACGCGCTGTGCGGCTTCAATATCGTGCAGATGAATGCCGTTGGAGAAAAACTCCTGGCCACCGGCCAGCACCAGCACCTGTGTGGGGCGCGTGCGCACCCAGCGCACGGCATCGCGCAAGCGATAGCATTGGCGCTCGGACATGGCGCCGTTGTGGAATTCAAATTCGAGCCAACCGACGCGGGCGCCGTCGGGGCCAAATTCGCGGTAGCGCAGTTCATCCCACTCCTGCTCGTCGCGCATCAGGGGCACCGGCAATTCTGGCAGGGCCGCGGCCTGCACGGCAAACACCCGCGTGGCCGCCAGCTTGAGCACGCCGGCGCCCGCGGTCTGTGTGGGGGTGGTTTCCTCCTGGCGCACATGGCCGATCCAGATGGCGCCATCCGCCGTGCGGCGCAGCAGCGCCGGTCCGCGTCGCGCCAGCACCGCGCCCGGCTCGCTGGTGGAGAACGTGGCGACTACGCTTGCGCTGGCGGGATGCGCGTCAAACAGGCGGCAGGGTTGGTTAAACAGGGCGTCCAGCACGCCGGGGGAACCGTCGGCGGCGGCGATTTTTTGGAGGATGGTGGCGGTGGTGTCGCTGAGCCAGTGGATGCGTCTTATGTCTTGGCGCATCAGGGGGTTCCAGGTGCCTGATGTGATTGCGGCTGAGTTGGTGCGCCCCGGTTTATTGGGGTCAGAGTCCAAAATGATTTGCCCGTTGGGCAACCCTTCGGGCCGCTGCGCGGTCATATTGGAATCCGACCCCAAAAAACCTACTGCTGTTGGGTGCAAGCTGCCGGGCGTGAACCGCTGCAAGGCGCGCAGCA
>CAIYDK010000142.1 GCA_903924955.1 uncultured beta proteobacterium
ACTGGCATATCCGGAGCAGGTTGAAGCGCAATTTGTCAAAATCCAGCCCAATACCTTGCGCAAATTTGCAGTTCTGACGCAATTGATATCAGATTCACTGACGGCTGGTGCCTCAATGCGCTTTAGGCAATGTCTGCTGGACACCGTTGACGGCCTTAAAGCCGAGGCCGGTAGCGTTGATTCAATGGGTGCCAGCTCCATGACCAAGTACACGCACAGCCATACTCATTTCTATCAACCCTACTTCCAGAGTAGAGGATATATTTTTGAAAACTATTTGGTCAACCATGTAATCGCAAGGTTATTTCCGTTCACACGGGGGTCTTATTTGGATCTGTACCGTGAGATGGTTTTTAACCTGTCGATTATTCAAGTGTTATTGGTCGGCATGGCCGCCAAACGCAAGGGACTGGATGATGCGACCGTGATCCAGATTTTTCAGTCATTCGCACGCAAGTCTGACCACAATTCTATGTACCTTGAAGTATTGCTGAAATCGCTGCGTCCGGATGAGCATGACTCTTTCGCCCACATCATGTGGATACTGAAAGATCCAACTTAACAGGGATCAACTTCCCAGCCACGTCGAGCCGACTGTTTGGGGTAGGGAAGCAGTATTACTTCAATCCCATCTTGGTGAGAATATGGTTCACCTTGTCTTCCAGCGTCGCCTTGGTAAAAGGCTTGACGATGTAACCTGCGGCGCCTTGCTGGGCTGCGAGAACGATGTCTTCCTTGCGCGCTTCGGCGGTAACCATCAGGACCGGAAGGTGCTTGAGTTTTTCATCCTTTTTGATCTCGCTCAGCAACTGAAACCCATTCATGTTGGGCATGTTGATGTCGCTGACAACGAAGTCGAAGTTTGAACTGCGCAGTTTCTGCAATGCTACTACCCCATCTTCTGCCTCGTCAGCATCGACAAATCCGCTCTCTTTGAGAAGATTGCGCACGATCCGGCGCATGGTGGAGAAGTCGTCGACGACTAAAAAGCGTAGTTCTTTTGACATGGATTACCCCTTCGCGGGTGATTTTTGCATATTGTTGAGTATCACCGAATTTTGCACAGAATCAACGGGCTGGCTGCGTAGATGCTGCTGCCTGTGGTGTTTCTGTTTCGTTCTCGATTTCGACGGGCACGCGCTGCCCGCCCAGTAGCCTTTCTTCGGCGTCCTTTGTCATCACCAGTATGCTAATACGGCGGTTGCTGGGGCTCAAAGGATCTGAGGGGTCGAGCAGCAAGCTGGACGCCATGCCCACGACCCGGGCAAGTTTGTCTTCGGGCATGCCGGCGTTGGCCAGTTCCCGGCGCGATGCATTCGCACGGTCGGCCGACAACTCCCAGTTGCTGTATCCCCTTCCAGCGTTGCCGTAGGCGCTGCGGTCCGTGTGACCGTCCAGGCTGATCTTGTTTTCCACGTCGAGCAGCGCAGTGCCAATTTCACGCAAAATATCCCGCATATACGGCTTTAAAGCAGCACTCCCGCTGTCAAACATGGGACGCCTCTGGTCATCCACAATTTGGATTTGCAAGCCATCGGGTGTGATTTCAAGCCGAATCTGTGAACTGAACTCTGCCATCTTGGGGTTGCTGGAAATGGCGGCCGCAATTTTGGCGCTCAGTGCGGCAAGCATCTTGGCATCGCGCTTGGCTACCTCCGCCTTCTTTTGCTCGCCCGACATCTTTTTGGCCTTGCGGTCTGCTCCATCCCCGCGTCTGGCCTGGCCAGAGCTCTGCGTTAAATCATTGCCGCCGCCATTGACAACGCTGCTGCTAGCGCCAGCTCCGCTCCCGCCTTGCATGGCTACTTTCATGGGAGACTGGAAATAGTCGGATATGCCCTTTTTATCGCCCTCCGATGTGCTGCCCAGAAGCCACATCAGCAAAAAGAACGCCATCATGGCCGTTACGAAGTCGGCGTAAGCAATCTTCCAGGCACCACCATGCACCGCATGGCCACCCTTCTTGACCCGCTTGATGATGATGGGCTGTAGCTTTTTTGCGTCCCCAGCCATGCTCAGGCTCCCATGGGTTTACTTTTTGCCCTTCACGTAGCTTTCCAGTTCCACAAAGGTGGGGCGCTCCGTGGAGTAAAGGACTTTTCGACCAAATTCGATGGCGGTAGACGGGTTGTAGCCCTGCATGCTAGCCAGCAGGGTGGTCTTGATGCACTGTAGCTCTTTGCCGCCTTCGTCCACTTTTTGCTCAAGCACGCCAGCCAAAGGCTCTGCAAAGGCGTAGGCCAGCAAAATACCCAAAAAAGTACCAACCAGGGCGGAGCCCATCATCCCACCCAGAACCGCCGGTGGCTGGCCCACCGACCCCATGGTGTTCACCACCCCCAGCACAGCGGCCACAATACCGAAAGCGGGAAGCCCACCTGCAACGCGTTGAATAGCAGCCACTGCAGCATGGGCCTCGTGGTGGTGGGTGTCAATTTCGTTGTCCATCAAGGACTCAATTTCGTGGGCATTCAGATTGCCTGAAACCATCATGCGCAGATAGTCGGTAATAAATTCAACCACATGGTGGTCCGTGCCAACTGCGGGGTATTTCTTGAAAAGTTCCGATTCGTGCGGCTCTTCGACGTCCTTTTCAATCGCCATGAGCCCTTCTTTGCGGGCCTTTTGGAGGATGTCAAACATCAGGGCCATTAATTCCATGTAACGGGCCTTGGTGTACTTGCTGCCTTTGAAGCATTGTCCCAACCCTTTGACGGTCGCTTTGACTACTTTCATCTGATTATTGGCCAGAAAGGCGCCAATGGTGGCGCCGCCGATCGTGATGATTTCGAACGGCAACGCGTGCAAAATGACCATGATGTTGCCACCGTGGAAGATGTACACGCCAAAGACGCAAACCAGAATGACTAGCCAGCCAACGATTACAAACATAGGCGCATTGTGACAGGGAAGCGAAGAGCTTCAATGGTTGAACAGATTGGCTTTTAACAGCCTTTCAACATCATATCGGCGATGGGCCGATGCGCTTGAGAAAATTCCCAGCTAGTGGCGCTGGTGGTTATTTGAGGCGCCGCGCATAAGGTTGGGCTCTGGGCGTTGGCGCGGCG
>CAIYDK010000143.1 GCA_903924955.1 uncultured beta proteobacterium
AGTCCGCCGAATAGGGGGCTTGGTTGCCAACAAAGGCCAAAGCATCAAAGGCGCCCGGCACCTGGTTGCGCCCGCTGGGTGAAGCCGGTGGTGCAGCAAGCACCGTGTCCATACATTTGATTTTTGGCGTATCGGTCAGCGTCAGGTCTGTGGTCAGTTCCCATGCTCCATATTGGGTGTCCCAATTGCCGGCACCGGCCATAAACCACATCAGCATGTCACCGCCCTGGCGGTACCATCGCGACAGGTAATCAACACACAGGCCATACATACGCGGATCCAGGTTGGCAGCTTTTTTGGCGGCAAGGCTGCCGGGTCCGAACGTAGCAGGGCCGCCCTCATAGGCGACAAACTTCAGCCCGTACCAGGTCGCCAAGGCCAAATCAGCCTCCAAAAGGCCGACGATGGGCGTGCGTTGAATCGAATCATTCATGGCCTGAAGCACCTGGTCGGTCGTCAATCCGTCTACCGTCTGCTGATCTCCCAGGTCAAAGTAGGGTGCACCTGCAATGGCATAGAAGTAGCGCGCCGGTGGTCCGTACACAGCCGCAATAAAATCCAGACCCAGCTTTGCCGTCATCGCTTGTACGACCTGAAAGCCAAGCACCGGACGGATCGTATTCATCATTGCGGCGTCACCATAAACGCTCCTGAAAGTGTCGCTGAACTCCTTGAGTCGCTTGGCAACGTGCCGAAACGCAAGCACGGCCGGGGTGCTTTGTCCGTCATAGGCGAGCTTGGACGCCGGGTTCGCCTGCACCTGTGCCACCGCCAATGCCCGGTTGGTGTTGTACTGCCCAAACCCACCGTTCCAGATTTCGTTGCTGTATTCGATATAGACCTTTGACTCGGAATTGAGTGAGCTCTTGAGCAATTTGGCTAGTTGCAGAACGTAGTCATCGTCGGCAGCGACCGGAATATTGATCCAGATGTCCTGTCCGGTCTGGTTCGCCAACGCAATGATGTGCTCCCAGGGAACCCCTGCGTTGGAAGCGTAGTGGGTCTTCTCGGGCGAAGTCCGTGTGTCCCATGACGTGACCGGGTTGTTGTTGGTTCTGAGCCAGTCCATGAAACGCAAGGTCTTGAACCTGGCGATATGGTTCAAAAACGCCGTCGTGAACAGTGGCGGATTGAGTGCGTCATAGCCTGGGCGAATCACCTTCACATTCTTGATTCCTGGACCGGTCTCGGTGAAGGCCAACATCAACTGGTCTTCGTTGGCCGCCATCACCACATCTGCACTGCTGCGATTTGCGGCGGCGTCGTACGACAGGTTGATGACCTTGGCGCTGGAGGCCACACCGGCAACCTTGGCATTGCCGGTAAAAGACAGCTTGTAGATGCCAGCGTTACCGGCATACTTGGTCGCGCCGATCAACAGCAGGGCGCCAAAATCGCCTGTCGGCCAACCATCGCTGCCCAGCTTGGCCGCCTCATCCCACGGCGTTTGTGGCGATCCGAACTTGCGCGCCTGGTGCATCAGGTCGACATAAACCGGGGTAAACGACCAGTCCTGAATCATTTGCAGGTTGGCACCCAGATGGGCCGCTACCGGCAGAACCGGCAGGGTCGATGAAGAGCCCACTAGTGTGGAAGAACCTCCACAAGATATCAGCAGAGATAGTCCAATGGGTGTCAGCAGCCGAATCAAAAATCGTGACATGGTTCTTTCGTTGGCCGGTTAAGCAGTGGACCTGTGAAGCGCATGGCGCAAATTTTACGCAGCAGTTTCGTCAGTGCAGTCGCTTCGCTGGACCGCACGGCACTGAGTTCACACTTTTGCGATGATTTGTCGGCAACTGACCCCTAGCATCCTCTCCCATGAATTCAATTAAACCGAAGCCGCTCTGGGAGCTGCAACCATGATCGTCATCAGCGCCACTTTTGTCGCCGAGCCGCTGGCAAGCCCATTGGCATTCATGCTGGCAGAGTTGGGCATGCAGCAAGAAATTAGCTTTGCGCCCTACCACCAGTTGTTCCAGGAGCTTCTCACTCCAAACAGCGATTTCGGGCGCAACCACAATGGCACCAACATTGCACTGATCCGCCTGCAAGACTTCGTGCGGGACGCGCCTTCTGCCGATGGTGCGTGTCAAGCTGTGGGCCAGGTTGCAGACGAGCTCGGCTCGGCGCTGGAGCGATTTGCTGCTGGCTACAAGGGTAGCCTGCTGCTGGCAGTACTGCCGCCCTCCCCCGCCGTACCCGCAACGGTTGCAGTGGCCATTGAGATTGCCAGCGGGCAGTTGCTGGCGCGCATGGCCTTGCACGACAACATTCAGGTCATCACGCAAACCGAAATTGAGAGCGTAGCCGGCGCGCAAAGATACGACGCCCGGCGCGATGCGTTGGCGCACATACCGTTCTCCGATGCCCATTTTTCATCGCTCGCGCTCGCGCTGTCGCGTCGCCTGCACGCCTTGCGTTCACCCGCCGCCAAGGTGCTGGTGCTGGACTGCGACAACACCCTGTGGCGCGGCGTAGTCGGCGAAGAGGGTGTTGACGGCATTGGGCTCACGCCGGCCTATCTGGCGCTGCAAACATTTGCCGTGGCACAACAGCGCAAGGGTGTCCTGCTGTGCCTTGCCAGCAAAAATTCGGAGGCCGACGTGCTTGAGGTTTTCGCCAGCCGCAGCGACATGCATTTACAGATGGCTGACGTGGTGGCACACCGCATCAACTGGCTGCCCAAGAGCACCAACTTGCGCGCACTGGCCCAGGAATTGAACCTGGGCCTTGATGCCTTTGTGTTCATGGACGACAACCCGCTGGAATGCGCACAAATGCGCGCCGAACTGCCGCAGGTGGTCACGCTGCAAGTCCCGCCCGAGGCAGAAATTGCCGACTGGCTGGGTCACGTCTGGGCCTTTGACAAACAAGCCACCACCGAAGAAGACGCCCGACGTACGCAGATGTACCGCGAAAACGCCGCGCGCCGCACGCTTGAGTCCAATGCGGGCGACATCGGCGAGTTTCTTGCAGCGCTTGATTTACAGGTTGATATACAGAGCCCCCAGGAAGATGAGTGGCAGCGCATTGAGCAACTGACGCAGCGCACCAACCAGTTCAACTTCACCACCCGCAGACGCTCGGTTCTGGAACTCAAAGCTCTGCATGCGCAAGGTGCCCAGGTGTTGCGGGTGCGGGTGAGTGACCGGTTTGGCGACTACGGCCTGGTCGGGGTGCTGATCGCGCAGCTACATGGCGAGGCATTGGTGGTTGACACTTTCTTGCTAAGCTGCCGCGTGCTGGGCCGGGGTGTTGAACACGCCATGCTGCGCAACCTTGGCGAGCGCGCTCGTACGCTCGGACTGGCCAGTGTCGATCTGGAATTGATCAGCAGCGCACGCAATGAACCGGCACGCGCCTTTGTAGATAGCGTTGCGTGCACCTACTGTGAAACCCATGGCGCTGGCTTGCACTACCGCATACCGGTGGCGCAAGTGCAAGCAATCCGCCATCGCCCTGGCCACGATCCCGATGCCGTAGTGCAGGCACGTTTGGCCGACGACCGCAAAGGGGCCGAAAGCTCAATCATCCCCAATGTGGCGGTGTCACGCTCACAGCGCTATACGCGACTGGCCTGTGTATTGGTCTCTGGAGCGGCACTTCTGCAAGAAATCAGCTTGCAGCGGCGACGTCCGCGCACGCTGGGTGCGCCCGCCACACCGGCATCGTCACCCATGGAAATTCGATTGAAGGATCTGTGGGAAGAAATACTGTCAGTCGACGGACTTGGCGTCGAAGATGACTACTTTGCGCTGGGCGGAACGTCCCTGCAATCAGTCAAGCTGTTTAGCGAGATCGAGCGCCTGTTTGGTGTGCAACTCCGTTTGACCACGATACTGGCTGCACCCACGGTTCGCACGTTGGCCCGCCTGCTTGAGCCCAACCGTGCCACTGGCCACAGCGGTATCGTGCCACTGCGAGCCGGCCGCAAGGAAAATCTTTTTCTGGTTCATGACGGTCTTGGCGAGACGCTGCTCTATCTCAATCTGGCCCGGCGTCTGCCCAGCGACCTGTCGGTATTTGGCATTGAGCCGCGCCGCCTTCCCGGCATACCGTTGGCGCACGTCAGCATGGACGACATGGCGGCTTACTATGTGCAGCAAATCCAGTCGATCCAGCCGAATGGACCCTACCGCCTGGGGGGCATGTGCGCCGGTGGCGTGATTGCGTATGCTATGGCAGCGCGTTTGCGCTCACTCGGTGAGCAGGTTGAAGTGGTCACCATTTTGGACGCCGCCACGCCGCAGGCACCGCACCGGGCCGGACGCATTGCAGCACATCGCCTGTCACGTCTGCGCTCGCTGGTGAAGCCCCGCGAGGCTCAGAGATCGGCCTGGAACGCGGCATTTGCGTTGGCAGGTGCGGTGTTGAAAAAGGCCTCCAACGCGCTGCGCTATGAGTCTTGCGCCTGGTTTATAAGAAGGTCTGTCCAGCTGCGCTTTCGGCTGTTGCAAGCGCTGCTGCCTCGTGAGCACGCGTGGCCGCATTGGCTTCCCGAGTTGAGTGTGGCGCAGATCTATTCAGAGCTCGCTGCCCGCTATGTGCCACCCATCCTCGCCGATGTACCCGTTCTGCTGGTGCGGGCCTCGCAAGGGGAAGACGCAGACACCCCGTACAAAGACATTTACCAAGACGATGACTTCGGCTGGCGGCAGGTAGCGGGCCAACTCACCCTGGCCAATGTTGCTGGCGGACACGCCAGCATGTTGCAAGAAACCCATGTGGAATCTCTGGCGGCGGTTTTACTGGCGAACCTGCCAACATTGGCCCATTTTCCAAGCGGGGGCGCCGCGTGAGAGGCCGCACTGATTCAGACTCGCCGCTGCGCGTCGCCGTGGTGATCGTCACCTACCGCTCGGCTGCCTTGACGGTGGACTGCCTGCGCTCGCTTCAGTCGGAACGTTTGAACAGCCGCATCGACATCACCGCCGTGGTGGTCGACAACGCCTCCGGAGACTACCCGGAGATTGCCGCTGCCATCACGCGCGAGGGGTGGAGCGATTGGGCGCAGCTGATTGAAGCGCCCCGAAACGGTGGCTTTGCCTACGGCAACAACCTGGGCTTCGCCCACGCGGTGCGACTTTGGAGCCCGCACTACCTGCACATGCTGAACCCCGACACCCGCATCAAGCCGGGAGCAGTGCGCGAGCTGGTTGATTTTCTGGAACGCACGCCGGCCGCCGGCATTGCCGGTAGTAGCTTCGAGAACGGCGATGGCAGCGATTGGCCGATCGCCTTTCGCTTTGGCTCGCCGCTGAGCGAGCTGGAGTCGGGTCTGGGTTTTGGCCCGGTATCGCGCCTTTTGCAGCGCTGGCGCGTGGCCCGCGTGATGGGCAACACCGAGCAGCAAATTGACTGGTGCGCGGGCGCCTCAATGATGCTGCGCAGGTCTATGCTGGCGAAGATTGGCGGCATGGACGAGTGTTTCTTTTTGTATTTTGAAGAAACCGAGTTCTGCTGGCGCGCACGCCGTGCCGGGTTTCAGACCTGGTATGTGCCCCGCAGTCGCGTCATCCACATTGCGGGCCAGAGCACCAAGCTGACCGAGCGCGACGCCGCCCCCAAACGCTTGCCCGACTATTGGTTTGAGTCCAGACGGCGCTACTTTCAAGTGACGCTGGGTTTGCGCCGCGCCTTGCTGACCGATCTGCTGACTCTGGCTGCGGGCGCGCTGGGGCAGGTCAAACTGACACTTCAGGGTCGACGGGCCGAAATTGTGCCGCAGTACCTGTCGGGCGTATGGCGCCACAGCGTGCTGCACCGAAGGAACCGCGGTTTAGCCGCGCCACTGACGCCGCGCCTGGCGGCGGATTGAGCCATGAACGGTATCAGCGCAGCCCCTCTGCAGCAACGCATCCCACCCTTCATATCGGTCAGCAGCGGATCTTTGCTGGACGATGTGAGCCCACTCAGCCACGCAGAACAGGCATCCATAGAACACATAGCACCCATGGCACCGGTGCGCCTGAGCGAATTTGCCCAGGGACGTCAACACGCCCGCCAGTCACTGGCGCAACTAGGCGTGGTCGTGCCCAGCATCCCTATGTCAGCCGATCGTTCACCGGCATGGCCGCAGGGGTTTGTCGGGAGCATCAGCCATGTGCCGGCAAACCCACAGCGAAATCAACCCGGTTGGGTCATAGCGGCTGCCGCCCGTTGCGAGCACTGCGCCGGCCTGGGCATCGACCTGGAGCGCACCGATCGCTTGATGCCAGAGCACTGGTCGCTCTACATGACCGCCAATGAACTGGCCTGGATTGCACTGCAACCACCAGGCCAACGAAACAATCTCGCGCATGGATTGTGGAGCGCCAAGGAAGCGGTCATGAAAGCGCTGACCCTGCCCATGGATCCGCACCACATCGAAATTCGAATGCTCGATGACACGCTGTCCTTTGCAGCGAAATGCCGCGTGCCCCAGAGCAACGCGCCAGTTGACACCGTTAGCGTGAATGGCTGGCTGGCCTTCGAGACTGGATGGGTTCTGGCCTTGGTTGCACTTGCCCCCGCTGCGCTGTGCGCATGAAACGACGCAGAACTAATTTGACACAGCGCAAAATATCCAAAAATAATTTAAAATACTGATAATCATCATTATTCATGATTAAGTAATGATTGTTCTAGTTGAACGCAAGCCTCGTCTCATTGACAGTACAAGTTTGCCAAGTCACACCCGGTTCCAATCAATATGCCTTCCCAGCATCTCCTGACAATTTGGCGCGCCCGCAGTGGGCCTAGATTACCAGCGCTGGTATTTGCAGTGTCAATGTGTCTATTCGCCGGCATTTCTCTCATGGAGCAGCAACGAATTGAGCGTTACGCCCAAGCCATACTGCAGCACAACGCTGAACGCCTGACACACGACATTAACAACCACCTAACCCGGCCAATTTACGGCTTAAACGGCATGAGGGCCGCTTTTTATGCCACACAGAACGTCACCAGGGCGGACTTTCGGGCCTATGTTGAAGCCCGCGACTTGATCAAAGAATTTCCTGGCATACGCGGCTTTAGTTTCAACCAGCGGGTAACGCGCTCAGAGTTGGACTCGTTTGTGGCTGCCACCCGTCTTGACGGGGCACCTGCGTATACACCGCGGCAAATGTCAGACGCGAGCCACGATGACATGTACCTGGTCAAGTACATCGAGCCGGCCAGTGCCAACCCAACCGCTTTGGGACTGGACATTGGCTCAGACCCCATGCGTCGCATCACCTTGCAGCAGGCCATCGACAGCGGCAAGCCGAGCATGAGTGCGCCGATCTCCCTGGTGCAAGACGAATTGCCAAAGCCCGGTGTATTGATGATGATTCCCTTCTATGCCAAGGGTGCGCAGCCTGCTACGGTGGCCGAGCGGCGTGCGGCGGTGCAAGGTTTATTGGTGTCGCCGGTGGTGATCAGCGAGCTGATGAGCACCGTGACCACCGAGTCAGAGGATTTCGTGAACCTGCGAATTGTGGACCTCGACGCAAATGACGGCCACGGCCAACTCATTTACG
>CAIYDK010000144.1 GCA_903924955.1 uncultured beta proteobacterium
ACCAATTGGTCCAGTGCCGCACCCCATCCACCTTCAAATCCCATCTCGGCGTGCTTGTTGCAGCCAGCTTCGTCCGCATGGATGACGGTGGCGGTGTAGCGTGTACCCTGCTCGTGGTCGACCAATTCGACCATGGCGGTGAACATGAATCCGGTGTCATCTGTGCCGCATTTTTCGGGCACATAGCTGGGTCGGTAGCCCGGCAGCAGGGCATTGGTCCACACCAGCTTTTCGTTGGGCACCACATCCAGATAGCAGCCGACGTTGGGAAACTCGCGGCCCTGCGGTGACTGCATGGTCGTGCGGAAAATGCCGCCCGGACGCAGGTCAATTTCGCAGTCAATGGTTTTCCAGGGCAGGGGGCAGAACCAGGGCATGAGCCGTTCCGGTTCAGTCCAGGCGCGCCAGACCAGGGACCTTGGCACATCGACCACACGCGTGAAACTGAGGTCGAGTCTTGTATCGGGTTGATAGATTGGCTTCATGATTTTCCTTTCATGTGGGCGGTGCTGGGGTAGTAGTGCAGTTGGGTCATGGGTGAAAAACCGGATGGGGCTACGGAGCCAGGGGCAGACCAAA
Source organism: uncultured beta proteobacterium (assembly GCA_903924955.1). GTDB lineage: Bacteria > Pseudomonadota > Gammaproteobacteria > Burkholderiales > Burkholderiaceae_C > Allorhodoferax. Next base: position 580 of record CAIYDK010000144.1, read on the forward strand.
CAGGCGGGCGCCGTTGTTCCAGGCGATGTTGCGGGCCACATCAGTGGGCAGGTCGCCCAGCCAGGTACGGTAGCCCTTCATCAAATCCGTGTAGTACAGCCAGCGCTGGTTAACCCAGGTGTCCGAGCCAATCAGAAAGCGGGTGGGGTATTTGAGCAACAGCGCGCGCCACTCGGGGCACAGGCGTTCCTGGCCCTGCGCATCCGCACAAGTCAGACCCGGGCGGTAGGACAACTCGCCCATCAGCAGGGGGTACCGGGTCAACAGCGCATCCACCCGCGCCACTGGCGCGCCGCCAATGCCCGTGTGTGCCCAGATAAGCCGGGCGTTGCGGCCCTGTGTCGGCGAATGCGCCATGAGCAGTTCAATGGCGACGTCGTCCACATGGGCCAGCACCGCCAGATTTTTTTCCTCCGCAAACGCCATCAGCTTCTTGGCCACCGGGCCATTGGCGTTGGCACTGTCGTACAGATGGAATTCACCAATGCCTTTGAATGAACCCGCGGCAGTACCCTTGGCAAACTCCGCTTGCACCATGTCAAAAATGGTTTCGTCCTTGAACCAGCTGTCATAGTCGGCACGGTTGCGGTACAGGCGAATAAAGGGCACCACGGTGACGCCCGCCTGGCGTGTCTGTGCGCTGCTGGCCAGCAGCTGGGTGCCGTCATTGGGCCGCGAGTTGGAGACGATGGCACGCACGCCGCCCTGTTGCATGCGCGCCAGCACGTCAGCCACCGGATGCGGGCCTGCCTGGCCGTTCCAGGCTTCCTGGTTGTAGTGCAGGTGCGCGTCAAACAATGGGCCGGCGTAGTCGACAGCCCGTGCGGGCGAAGCAACCGCTATCAATAAAGTAGCTGCATACGCTGCCAATACGGGGGCTAGCGGCTTAATCATCATAAATACATACTCCAACCGGCTTTCAGACCGATACGCATCAGCGCAGATGTGTTTCAAAGAAGGCCAGCGTGCGCTGCGTGGCGAGCAGCGCTGCGGCGGGATGAAAGGCGCCCCGGTGGTCGCAATGGAAGCCGTGTTGGGCCGGATAGATTTCCACCTGAACCGCAGGCTGCGCTGTTTTAAACACGCGTACACCGTCCAGCGGGATGGCGTGGTCTTGCTCGCCAAAATGGGCCAATACCGGGCACAGGGGCGAACGCGCAACCTCGGCGGGCGCCGTCATGCCACCCCCGTAATACGGCACGGCCGCGTCAATGCCACCCAGCATGCACGCGGCGCGCCAGACCAGCAAGCCACCCCAGCAGTAACCTACAACGCCCACCTTGCCAAACTGCCCTGCGTAGGCCACGGCCGCAGCAATGTCCCGCATCACACCGGGCGTCGGCAAGGCTTCTACGGATGCCTTCAGTGCAACGCCGGCGCTGATGTCGTCCGGCGCATAGCCCAGGTTCACCCCGGCCAGCACCCGGTGGAACGTGGCCGGTGCGATCGCCACATAACCTTGCGCGGCATAGCTGTTGACCACGGCGCGGATGTGCGCATTGACGCCAAAAATTTCCTGCAGCACGACGATGGCTCCCAGCGGTCTGCCCGTTGGATGCGCGACATAGGCGGGGAACGCGAATCCATCGGCGGCGGTAAGTTGCAGGTCGGTTGTCATCTTGGGCCTTGAAACAAAAACCGCATTATGTGGTTTCGTGGATAAACTCGCCTGCGGCGTGGCTCTCGCGCCATTGGAGCGAATTTCCCTTGCAACCCATTGTTCTGATCACCGGCGGCTCTCGCGGCATTGGCGCCGCTACCGCGCTGCTTGCTGCCCAGCGCGGCTACGCCGTGGCGGTCAACTACGCAACCAACTCGCTGGCGGCTGACGAGGTGGTGCGCACCATACGCGCCGCTGGCGGCGCGGCCATCACCGTGCAGGCCGACGTGGCGGTCGAGTCCCAAGTACTGGCCATGTTTGACAAGGTAGACGCCAAACTGGGCCGCCTGACGGCGCTGGTCAACAACGCCGGGGTGGTGGATGTAGCCAGCCGGGTGGATGCCATGGATGTCGCACGCCTGCAGCGCATGTTCAACACCAATATTCTGGGCAGCTTTGTCTGCGCCCGCGAAGCCGTCAAGCGCATGAGCACGCGCTACGGCGGCACTGGGGGCAGCATCGTCAACGTGTCTAGCGCGGCGGCCCGGATAGGCTCGCCCGGCCAGTATGTGGATTACGCTGCCAGCAAGGGCGCCATCGACACCTTTACGATGGGACTGGCCAAAGAAGTGGCCACCGAGGGCATCCGCGTGAATGGCGTGCGCCCCGGCATTATTGACACTGAAATCCATGCCAGCGGCGGCCAGCCCGACCGCGCCCGTCAGGTGGCACCCCAGGTGCCTATGCAACGCCCCGGTACCGCGCAGGAAGTGGCGCAGGCCATTGTGTGGCTGATGGGCAATGAGGCCAGTTACACCACCGGTACCCTGCTCGATGTGGCCGGTGGACGTTAAACAAAGACAAATCCATGGACTACAAACCCCTCATCACCCTGCTGGCCATCGTCAACCCGCTGGCCATCGTGCCGTTTTTCATTCACTACACGCAGGGTTTCTCGCGCGAGCAGCGCCGGCGCACCATTGTGATTTCGTCCTTCAGTGCGTTTGTGGTGATTGCCGCGTGCGCGTTGGCCGGGTTGCACATTCTGGATTTTTTTGGCATCTCACTGGCCAGCTTTCAGGTAGGTGGCGGCATGCTGCTGCTGACATCGGCACTGAATATGCTCAACGCCCAACCGGCGGAGGCCAAGACCACGTCCCATGAGCTTGAAGACGGTGCCGAGAAGGCCGCCATGGGTGCCAGCATTGCGGTGGTGCCACTGACCATTCCGCTGCTCACCGGCCCGGCCACCATGTCCACCGTGGTGATTTATGCCGAAAAGGCCAAAACCTTCTGGCAGCTCTCCACACTGGTTGGTTACGGTGTGGTGATCGGCCTGGCCACGGCCCTGTGCTTTGCAATGGCACAGCCCATTGCGCGCGTGCTGGGCAAGACCGGCATCAACGTGATGACCCGCCTGATGGGTCTGATTCTGGCGGCTCTGGCGGTTGAGGTGATGTCCGACGGGCTGGTCAAACTGTTCCCGGCGCTGGGGCACTAAGATTCGTCGGAATGCCAGGGTGAATCCTGCCATGCCGGCTCGGGTTTCCACTGCGCCACCCAGCCTGGCATTTCGGATGCTGGCATAGGCCTGGCAATGCCGTAGCCTTGCGCCAAATGACAGCCGAGCTGCATGAGCAGGGTTCCGTGCGCCACGGACTCCACGCCCTCGGCAATGACGGCCCGGCGAAACGAAGCAGCCAGACCGATCACACCTTCCAGAATGGCCAGATCATCGGGGTCGTCCAGCATATCGCGCACAAAACTCTGGTCAATCTTGAGCATACCCACACGCAGGCGCTTGAGGTAGGTCAGCGAGGAGTAACCGGTGCCAAAGTCATCGAGTGCAAACGTGACGCCTAGCTTCGAACAGGTTTCGATCAACTGAGAGACTTGCGCCACATCCTGCAGGGCGCTGGTTTCGAGAATTTCCAGCTCAAGGCAGTCGGGACGCACACCCGGGTGCGCTGCCAGCAAACCGCGCAAGCGCTCGACAAAGTCGAGTTGCTGCAACTGTCGGGCACCCACGTTGACACTGACTTGCGTATGCAGCCCCACGGCTCGCCACCGCTCCAATTGCGTCAGGGCCGTGTCAACGACCCATTCGCCGATTTCAACTGCCAACGCAGTGTCCTCAACCACCGGCAGGAATGACAAAGGCGGGAGCAAGCCCTGCTCGGGGTGCTCCCACCGGATGAGCGCCTCCACCCCAATGACTTCACCCGCACGCATATCCACCTTGGGTTGGTAGTGCAACACCAGCTCTCCGTCACGCAGCGCCTGGCGAATGCGCTCCAGACTTTCATGGTGGCCGCGTATGCTTTGGTCTTGCTCCGCATCAAACAGGTAGTACTGGTTTTTGCCTGCCAATTTAGCCTGGTACATAGCCTGGTCGGCCTGGCGCATCAACTGGTCGGCATCCACCTCTTTCGCCTGCGGGTAGAACGTGACGCCCATACTGGCAGACACCTGCAACGCAAACGCTCCCACCTGAATGCGTTCGGCCGCGGCCTTGAGCAGACGCACCAGCATGGACTGGGTGGATACCTCATCGGCCACGTCGATCAACACGACTACGAATTCGTCACCCCCGATACGGGCCAGCGTATCGCCCTCGCGCAACGACTGCTTCATGGCAGTCGCCACGGCAACCAGTAGTTCATCGCCCACCTGGTGTCCATGGCAATCATTGACGGCCTTAAAACCATCCAGATCCAGGTAGACCACTGCAAGCTGCTCTTCTCGCCGTTGCGCCTGATTCAGGGCTTGCTGCAAACGATCTGCCAGCAACACCCGATTGGGCAGTCCGGTCAGGGCATCGAAATGTGCCATGTGCTCGAGTTGGCGCTCGTGCTGCTTCTGCTCGGTAATATCAGACAGCAGGGCTACATAGTTGCGGATGCTCGCGTCCTCACGCCGCACCGCGCTGATCGTGAGCTGCTGCATATACTCGTCGCCGTTCTTGCGTCGGTTCCAGACTTCACCGTCCCAATACCCCTTCTCATTCAGGTCACTCCACATCTTTTCGTAGAAGGCACCGCTTTGCCGACCCGACCTCAGAATACGGGGATTACGCCCAACCGCTTCGTCACGCGGGTACCCGGTGATCCGGGTGAACGTGTCATTGACGTCAATGATGGTCCCCTTCGCGTCCGTGATCGCAATGCCTTCTCGTGCATGAGAAAACACGCTGGCAGCCAGCTCGAGCCGCTCCTGGGCCAGCTTCAGGGCGGTGATGTCGCGCATCGCGACCTGAATGGCAGGCGCTCCATCGTAAAAAATGGGCGTGGCCTGCACTTCCACATCGATCGCAGTGCCATCCAGTTTGACAAACTTTTCTTCGATGCGAGGAACCGCAGTGCCGTCAGTCGTTTGCTGATTCACCCGGGCGATGGCGACAGCCCGATAGTCAGGATGGACAAACTCCATGAGCGGCTTTCCCAGCAGTTCCTGCGCATCGGTGGCGCCCATCATGCGCTGGGTCGAGGGATTCGCATAAATGATCTTCCCACCCCGGTGTACGGCAATGGCCTCGGGCGTCCAGTTGATCAGCGTGCTCAGCCGCAACTCGCTTTCACGCAGTGCGCTTTCGACTTTTTTGCGCGCCGAAATGTCGCGCGTCACCGACAGCAGGCACCGCTCGCCCTGCAGGGTAATGGCATGGGCCGACATCAGGCCATCCAGCATGTGACCATCCTTGGCGATGAAGGTGATTTCGAGGTTGTCGCAACCGCCGTCACGCTTCACACATTCGGCCATGCGCTGGCGATCTGCCGGATTGGCCCACAGATTCAACTCCACGGAGGTCTTGCCAATGACCTCCTCGCGGGTCCATCCGGTGATGCGCTGAAAGCCCTCGCTAACGTCGATGTAACGCCCATCCTCCATGCGGGTGATATTGACCGCATCGGGGCTGATCATGAACGCCGTGCGGTATCGATCTTCACTCTCCAGCAGCAAGACTTCTGCCTGCTTGCGTTGGGTGATGTCCTGCAGGGTACCCTGCAACAACGCAGGCCGGCCCTGGGCGTCCATCTGCACCTTGCCCCTTGCGCAAACCCAGCGCTCCTGCCCGTCGCTGTAGCGTGTGATGCGGTACTCGCGGTCCAGCGTGCCGCCTTGAGAAACAATACGGTCTTGTTCAGCCTGACAGGCCGGGCGGTCAGATTCGCTGACCAGCAACAGCCAGTGCTGCACATCCCGGGGGTAGCTGGCGTCAATGCCCAGGATGTTCTCAAGAACCCCGGAACCGTTCCACCGAAGGGTCCGCAGGTCAAGAGAAAACCGGCCCAGGCTGGCAATTTCCTGTGCTTCGTTGAGCGAAATCTGGTTGGCCCTCAGCGCTTCCATATCCCGGTCATTGCGTCGCCAGGCACGACCAACCTGCCAGCCGAAAATCAGGGTCACCAGGACAAACGCTGCGAGCAGGCTCAAAATCAACACCACTTGGCGATGCCACTGCGACATGGCAACCGTGCGCTCGATTCCCACATTAATGGTAAAGCCGTACTTGGCGTTACGCCGGTACGAGTGCATGCGTTGAACCCCGTCGATGCTATCGACGTCATTGGAGTAAGCACCCTGCACAGGGTCAATTTTCAAAGCCGCTTCAAAAGCCTTTGACAGGTGCCGGTCGCCCGCGGGCACGGCAATGAGCCGCGCCGCCGGATGCCGTGCAATGAGTCCGAGGTCACTATCCCGCAGCGCAATCGAGTCGCCCGCGTTGAGCTCGATCCTGGCAAACACCGCTTCCAGCTCATCGATAAAGATGGAGGCATAGACCAACCCGCCAAAGGAGCCATCGGGTCGATTGATACGCCGCGCCATCACCCAGACCCGCTTTTCGGAGATCTTCCCGATCAACGGCTTGGCAATGACCAGCCCCGCCTGAGGGTCATCACGCAGAAGTCGAAAATAATCGCGGTCGGAAATACTGGTCGGTGGCAGGGGAATCCCCGCTCCGTAAATGACCTCGCCTCGTGTATTGGTGGCCCGCAGCAGGTTCAGCCTCGGATTGCGCGTCTGCAGGCGCACCATGAATTCAGTTACTGCACTGGGGTCCGGCACGCCGCTGCGAAGCTGCCGGGCAATTTCATCGGTGGAAGCAAGCAGGGCCGAGTCAAGCGTATCGACGACACTTTCAATGGTTTGCTCTACCGAACGCGAAAGGTTCTGGGTTGTACTGATTGTGCGCAGCTCAGCCTCGCGGCGCAAATACTCCAGAGACAGCAGCGACGCGGCAATGACCATGCACATGACAACGGCCAAGCCACCGTAAAACAATCGGTGACTACGCCCCATCCGGGCAACGGGTGTCATTGAACCGCCTGTACCTGCCCCAACCATTGTTCAATCTCCTGAATCAACGCATCGGTCGCCACGGTCAAGGCCCGCACGCCCCCGGCGGCGTCCTGACTCGTCGCGGGGCGTTGCACCACAAAGCTGCGTTGCGCCACCAGGCGCTCCAAGCCGCCGTCTGCCTGCCCCAGCGTAGCCCGCATACGCACCAGGCCACTGCTCTGGCCGGAGCTCTCAAACCAGTGGCTGAACTCGTCAAGCTCCAGGTGCAGGGTCATGGCCGGCTTGGTAGCGCCTACGCCCTGCGCGGCCTGCAGCACTGCCCGGCGCAAGCCCAGCTGCTCGCGCAGACGCTGGCGCACCAGCTGAGCGGGCGCCATACTCCATCGGGCCAGCGTGTAGGGCCGCAACTGCTGGGCATCGTTGTAGCCCAGTCGGTACAGCACGGCAGTGGTATCCAGCGCAGCGGACGATTCCACATCGGCCAAAACAAGCGTGGGCAAGGGCGCCATGCGGTCGCTGGTGACGGCGGTTGTGGCGCCCGGACCAAAGTCGAACACCACGGCGCGGGGCTGGGGTTGCAGCTGCGCGCAGGCTGTCAGGCCCAAAGCCATCAAGCAAAAAATGGCTCTAGCCACCGTGGAATATGCGCTAGCAGCTACTAATTTCATAGCGATCCTCATTTGGCACACGATGCGCTCGGGCAGGCGATGGGTCACAAAAGTGGCAGGCATGGTGATCGGTCTCATCGTTGCACAGGTGCCACAAAGCCGGGCTCGCCCGGTCCGGGCACGCCCGCTCCATTACCCAACAGCAACGCCTGCGGGTTGTCATTGACCGCCTCCACCGCACGGCCAATGTGGCGCACGGTGCGCGCCGCGTCATCAGCCGTGCGGCTCAGACGGGGTGCCAGCGTGGCGTTGAGCGTTTGCCCGGTAGCCACCAGCGTGTTGCTACCCTGCTCGATCTGGTCCAGCGTGCCGCCAGGCTCGCTCATGCGGTCCGACATGCGCTTGAAAGAGTCTGACGATGCGCCCACCGAATCGGCACTCTGGCCCAGTCGGTCCGACGTGCTGTGCAGGCTCTTGAGGGTAGCGCCCGCTTCTTGCACCAGCACAGGCAGGTTGGCCTGGTTGGCGTGCTGTGCGAATTGGCTGATGTTGGCGGCGGCCTGGCCCAGATTGCCCACGGCATCCATCAGCTTCTTCTGGTTCGGCGCGGCCAGCAGCAGACTGACGCGTTGGGTGACTTCGTCGAGCTGGGTCAGCAACCCGGCCCCCTGGTCCGACAAGCGCGAAATCAGGCTGGCTCGCATGGGAATGCGCCCCGGTTGATCGTCGTTGCTGGCCAGCGCGGCAGATGAGGGTCCGGCATCGTCGAGCTGAATAAAGGCCAGACCCGTTACGCCCTGAAATCCCAACGTGGCAAAGGTCGTTTGGGAAATGGGCGCCGTACCGTCCACAACAATGCGAATCAACACGTTGCCCACGGTCTGCGGGTCCAATGCGATGGACTGCACGCGCCCCACCGTCACGCCCTTGTACCGTACCGATGCCTGCACCTGCAGACCGGTTACGCCCTCGCGGCTGGAAATTTCAAACGGTCGGTGCTCACCGGTGTCGCGCGTTAACCAGGCGGCCATGGCCACCAGCAGAGCGGCAACCACCAGCACAAAGGCCCCGGCGGCAACCGCATGTGATTTATTTTCCATACGTCTCCCTTCTACCCAGTATGCGGATGCAGGCGCAACAGCTCTTGCGCGCGCAGACCCCGCCCACCCAGAAAAAACTCCCGCACAAAGGGGTGGTCAAACGCAATGACCTCTTTGGGCGCCGCGTCCACAATGACATGCTTGTCCGCCACCACGGCCACGCGGGTGCTGATTTCGTAAATGGTGTCCAGATCATGGGTCACCATCACCACGGTCAATCCCAACTCCTGGTGGAGTGAACGCAACAGGCTGCAAAACGCATCGGAGCGGTCGGGGTCCAGCCCGGCCGTGGGCTCGTCCAGCAACAACAAAGGCGGGTCCATGATGAGGGCACGCGCCAGGGCCACGCGCTTGACCATGCCACCTGACAAATCCGCCGGCATCTTGTGGGCGTGCGCCGGGTCCAGCCCCACCATTTGCAACTTGACCATGACGGCATCACGCACCAGGTCCTCAGGCAGCGACTTGAGTTCGCGCAACGGAAAGGCAATGTTCTCCAGCACCGTGAAAGCCGAGTACAGCGCGCCCTGCTGAAACAACATGCCCACGCGGCTGGCCGCCCCTGATCCACTGAGTTCGACCGCGGGGGACCCCAGGACGTTGACGCTGCCGCGCATGGGCGCTTCCAGCCCCAGCATCAGGCGCAACAAGGTGGTCTTGCCGCTGCCGGAGCCACCCACGATGGACAGCAGTTCGCCGCGCTCGATGGCGAGGTTCAGGTCTTTATGGATCAGCGCATCCACGCCGTCAGTGCGAAACACGGTGTACAGGCCGCGAATATCCACCACCGACATTGGCACAGACGGGTGGGTTGCAGCACGCACACCGGTCATATTCCCACATCCTTGAACACCACGGCAAACAGGGCATCACACAAAAGGACCATGGTGATGCTGGTGACCACCGATGCGGTGGTGCCCTCGCCCAGGCTTTGCGTGTTGGGTTTGATGCGCATCCCGTAGTGGCAGCCAATCAACGCAATCAACAAACCAAACACGACCGATTTGCCCATGGCCAGCCACAGGTTGGAGACCTGCACCACTTTGGCCAGCGCAGTCACAAAGTAGCCTGGTGTGAGGCCCATCACCATATCGGCCGCCAGGATGCCACCCAGAAGCGCGGCCAGCGTGGTCCACACCGCCAGCAACGGCATCGCCACGGCCATGGAGATGGCACGCGGCAGCACCAGACGAAAGCCCTGCGGGATGCCCATGACCTTCATGGCGTCGAGCTCTTCGGTGACCCGCATCACGCCGATCTGCGCTGTGATGGCCGAGCCCGAGCGCCCGGCAATCAGGATGGCGGCCAGCACCGGGCCGAGCTCGCGGATCAGCGAGATGCCCAAAATATTGACGATGAAAGCGTCCGCCCCAAACTGGCGCAACTGCTGCGCCATCAGATAGGCCAATACCACGCCAATCAAAAACCCCACCAAAGCGGTGATGGGCAAGGCCGTGGCGCCAATACGGTACAGGTTGCCAGAGATATCACGCCAGGGGCCCCGGCGCGGAGCGCGCAGCAGCTGCAAAAAATCAAGCAGCAGTTGCCCAACCAGGCGTAGGGCTCCCACGACATGCTCTTCGCGACGCATGACCCAGGCACCCAGAAGCAGATAGAGGTCTATTACCGTTTGGGGTCGTCGCGGCGGCAATACGGAAGAAAACTGCGCTACGCGTTCGAGCAAGGCACGCTGCCCCGGCAGAGCGTTTACGGTGTCGGGCCACTGCCGGTACCAGGTATTCCAGAGCAATTGCGCCCCGACGTGGTCCATGCGCAGCAACTCGCGCAAATCCCACTGGCAGGTCCGCCAGTCCTGCGGCAGCGCACCCAAATTAGTTTGTAAATCCTGCCAGTTGGCGCGTGCGGCCAGATTGCCGGCATTCCAGCGCCCCAACAGCCGCACTCGCACGCCATCGGGCACGTGATCGATGGCAATGCGGGGCTGGGATTCCTCCATGGCGGCCTGCTGCATTTTTTTAGGCTTAGTAGCAACTGAATCTGCATGGTACAGGCTGACCAGTCCGTGCAAAATAGCGATTTTCCCCAATCAGGCTCAGGATCTGCCCATGACCGCATCCACCACACTCTCCCGTCGAGCCCCGCGTCGTTTTTGGGGCTGGGGCCA
>CAIYDK010000145.1 GCA_903924955.1 uncultured beta proteobacterium
AGTGCCTTCAGGTACTCGGGCAGGATGTGGTCAGGAAAGCCCGGCTGTTTCTGATCCAGGTTCACGGCCACAATTTCAAAATTAATGGGCGCGCGCTGCTGCATTTTGAGCAGGATGTCGAGCATGCCGTAGCTGTCCTTGCCGCCCGACATGCAGACCATGACGCGGTCGCCTTCTTCAATCATGTTGAAGTCGATGATGGCCTGACCCATCTGGCGGCACAGGCGCTTTTCAAGCTTGTTGATCTCGTAGGCGGCACGCTGCGCCACGTCATGTGGGGTCTTGACCTCTTGGGCTGCGGGTACCACTTCGTTCTCTGTCCAGACTGCGCTCATTCGACAATTTCTCCGATTGCGACGTAAATTGGGGTCAGAGCCCCATTTCTGTCAATATTTCATTTTCCGACAACCGGGGCGCCCAAAATGGGGACCCGACCCCAATTCTCTGCATTACCACTGCCCGGCTTCGACCCGGATAGCCACTTCGCAGTCGTCAAAAATCTCCAGTTTGGCGATCTTGACCCGCACACCCCGCACGCCGGGCAACTGCATCAAGCGGTGCGCCAGCTTGCCAATCAGGCTTTCCAGCAGGTTCACATGCTCGGCCGTGCACTCGCTGATGATGATCTGGCGCACCTTGCGGTAGTCCAGCACATGGTGAATGTCATCGTCGTGTGGCAGCAACGGTTGTGGCCCCAAATTGAGTTCAGCATCGACTTGAATGGGCTGTGGCGCTATTTTTTCGGACTCCAGAATGCCCAGGCTGGCATCAAAGCGCAGTCCGGTCAGGGTCAAAATCTGGTTTCCCGTGGCGTGTTGCATCGGTTTCTGCATGGACTTGAGTGCTTTCACATCAGGGAAAAATCGCGCTCAAAGCGCATCAGATGCTGGCCACCGTCCACCAGCAAGGTGGTGCCGGTGATGGACTGGTTTTGCAGCGCAAACAGCACGGTAGCGGCTACGTCCTGCGCGGTGGACGAGCGCCCCAGCGGCGACAGCTTGTGCAGCGCCTCAAACTTGGCATCACTGAGCAAATGGCTGATCAGGGTCAGACCCGGCGCCACGCCCACTACGCGCACCAATGGGCTCAGCGCCAGCGCCAGCATGGTGTTGGCGGCTTCCAGCGCAGCTTTGGAAAGCGTGTAGCTGAAAAAATCGGGGTTCTGGTTCCACAGTTTCTGGTCCAGCAGGTTGACCACGACTCCACGCCCCCACGCTCCGCCGCTGCGCGGGTCGCTGCCCCCCGAGGGGGCTAATTGCCCTTGGGGTGGCCCGGCGGGCAATTCGCAGCGCGTCGCGACATGCGTGTGCAGGGCCTGTGCCAGCAAAATGGCCGCACCGGCATTGCTGCGCATGTGCTTTTCCATGGCGGCGAAGCTGAAGCTGGCGTTGGTGTCGTGCTCGAAAGTGGATGCACTGTTGACCACCGCATCTACATGGCCCATGGTTTGCACCACGGTCGGTAGCAGTCCGCGCACCGCCATTTCATCATCCAGATTTGCGATAAAAGCGGCCGCACCCCCCGTCAAGGCTGCGCAGTCAGCTACTGTTTTGGTAGCGTCGTCGAGCGAACTCCGGTAGTGCACGGCAACCCGCCAGCCTGCGGTTGCCAGCGCCAGCGCAATTTCCCGGCCCAGGCGGCGTGCCGCACCGGTCACCAAGACAGTGGGTACAGGGGGCGCAGCGGGAGGGGCAGGAGACATGGAGAGACCACAGGGCCTGGGATGACGAAAGAGCGATTTTAACGGCCGTCATTCATTCCTCGGCCACAATACGGCCACAATACGCCCGCCAGCCGGGACACACACCGGGTTGGCCTGAACAATGAACGATTCAACCCTCCCGCCGAAAGCCAGCCCCGCCATGCAATGGATAGTGCGCCTTGTGGCCCTGATGGCCTTGGCCGTTGCCGCGCTGGCGGTCTACGTTGTGCTGGTGCTGATCCCCGGTCTGCCCACGCTGGACGCGTTGACTGACTACCGGCCCAAGCTGCCGCTGCGCGTGTACACGGCCGACAACGTGCTGATTGGCGAGTTTGGCCAGGAGCGCCGCGATTTTGTGGCCATTGCCGACACGCCGGTCCTCATGAAAAATGCCCTGTTGTCGATTGAAGACTCGCGCTTTTACAGCCACAGCGGCGTGGACTTCATCGGCCTGGGCCGTGCTGTGGTGGCCGACCTGACCGGTGGCGTGAAGCAGGGCGCCTCCACCATCACCATGCAGGTGGCGCGCAACTTCTTCCTCACCCAGGAGCGCACGCTGACGCGCAAACTCAAGGAAGCCCTGCTCACCTACCGCATTGAAGAGGCCCTGACCAAGGACCAGATTCTGGAGCTGTACATGAACCAGATTTATCTGGGTCAGCGCAGCTACGGGTTCTCCAGCGCAGCGCGCACTTACTTTGGAAAATCGCTGGCAGAGCTGAGCATCGCCCAGGCCGCCATGCTGGCCGGTGTGCCACAGAACCCGGCTCGCCACAATCCGGCCGTCAACCCGGAGCGCGCCCTGCAGCGCCAGCGGCTGGTGCTGAAAAGTATGCTGCGCCTGGGCTACATCACGCAGACCCAATTTGCGCAGGCCAGCACGGAGCACATAACCGTCAAGGACGGCCCGGCCTTTGAGGCGCACGGTGCTTTTGTCGCCGAAATGGTGCGCCAGAGCATGTTCACCCAGTACCAGGACGCCGCTTACACCATGGGCCTCAAGGTGGTGACTACGATCAACCAGGCCGAACAGCTGGCTGCGTATGAGTCGGTGCGGCGCAATGTGCTGGCCTACGACCAGCGCCACGGCTACCGCGGCCCGGAAG
>CAIYDK010000146.1 GCA_903924955.1 uncultured beta proteobacterium
CGGTGGCCACGAGCGCGGCATGCGCTCGGGGACCTTACCCACGCACCAGATCGTGGGCATGGGCGAAGCCTTCTGGCTTGCCCGCGAGAGCATGGTGCAAGACAACGTCCGAATTTTTGGCCTGCGTGAGCGACTGTGGGCAGGCTTTCAGAAGCTCGACGCGGTGGTGCTCAACGGCGATTCAGAGCAGCGCGCGGCGCAGTACCTCAATGTGAGCTTTAACTATGTGGAGGGCGAGTCCTTGCTCATGGGCATGAAGTCCATTGCCGTGTCCTCGGGTTCGGCGTGCACTTCGGCTTCGCTGGAGCCCAGCTATGTGCTGCGCGCCATGGGCCGCAGCGACGAGCTCGCGCGCAGCTCCATCCGGTTCTCATTGGGGCGCTTCACCACGGCGGAAGAGATTGACTTCACGCTGGAGCAGGTTACGCAGGTGGTGACGCGCCTGCGCGCCATGAGCCCGTTGTGGGACATGGTGCAAGCCGGGGTGGACCTCAGCACGATCCAGTGGGCAGCGCATTAACTTCACACGAACGGAAACACTTATATGGCCTACAGCGAGAAAGTGGTGGAGCATTACGAAAACCCGCGCAACGTGGGCGCGTTTGATGCGGCAGACAACAACGTAGGCACGGGCATGGTGGGTGCACCCGCGTGTGGTGACGTCATGCGGCTGCAAATACGGGTCAACGCAGAAGGCGTGATTGAGGACGCCAAGTTCAAGACCTATGGTTGTGGCTCGGCCATTGCATCGAGCTCCCTGGTCACCGAATGGGTGCGCGGGCGCACGCTCGACGAGGCGCTGGCCATCAAGAACTCCGATATCTCGGAGGAACTGGCCTTGCCACCGGTGAAAATCCACTGCTCCATTCTGGCCGAAGACGCGATCAAGGCCGCCGTAGCGGATTTTCGCGCGCGCCACCCGGCGCACGCAGCCACCTTGGTATCCGAGCAACTGGCTTGCGCCTCGAGCAAGCGCTAGGCACTGCCTCATTCTGTACCGCAAAGGAATCCCCATGCAAGCAGCACCTCACACGCCCGACCCGATGTCCGCCATGCCTATGCCAAGCCATCTGGAATTTACGCCGCAGGCCGCGGCCAAGGTGGCCGAGCTCATCATTGAAGAGGGCAACCCCGCACTCAAGCTGCGCCTGTATGTCTCGGGTGGGGGCTGTTCCGGCTTTTCCTACGGCTTTGCGTTTGACGACACGCTGGCCGAGGACGACACGCAAATCGTGACCGAGGGCGTGGCCCTAGTGGTGGACGCCATGAGCCTGCAGTATGTGCTGGGTGCGCGGGTGGACTTTGAAGACGGACTAGAGGGCTCACGCTTTGTCATCCACAACCCCAATGCCCAGACCACCTGCGGCTGCGGCAGTTCGTTTTCGGTCTAACCAGTTCAAGGAGCACGAACCATGGCTGTATCCCTCACCCCCGCCGCTGCGCGTCATGTCGAGAAGTCGCTGACCAAGCGCGGCAGTGGCCTGGGCCTGCGCTTGGCGGTCAAGACCAGTGGCTGCTCAGGTTTTGCCTACGCACTCGAATTCGTGGACAGCGTGAACCCCGACGACGAATGCTTTGAAACCCATGGCATGAAGGTCATTGTCGATGCCCGCAGCCTTGGCATGCTCGATGGCACCGAGCTCGACTTTGTGCGCGAAGGGCTGAACGAAGGATTCAAGTTCAGCAACCCCAACGCCAAAGCCAATTGCGGATGCGGTGAAAGCTTCGCCGTATAGCGGCGCAAACTTATGGCCCTGCTGCAAATCTCCGAACCCGGGCAAAGCGCCGCACCGCACCAGCACCGGCTGGCTGCAGGCATTGACCTGGGAACCACCAACTCGCTGATTGCCACGGTTCAAAGCGCAGTCGCTCGTGCCCTGCCCGATACCGACGGAGCACTGCTGTTGCCCTCGGTAGTGCGCTACCTACCAGACAACGCAACGGTAGTGGGACGCGCCGCGCAGGCCGCGCAGGCCGACGACCCGCAGAACACCGTTGTCTCGGTTAAGCGATTGATGGGCCGCAAACTGGCCGATGTAAAAGAGGCAGCGGGTCTGCCCTACCGCTTTACCGACGCGCCGGGCATGGTGGGTATAAGCACCGTCGCCGGTGAACGCTCGCCGGTACAGGTGTCGGCCGATATTCTGAACGCGCTTCGCCTGCGCGCCGAAGCGACGCTTGGCGCAGCCCTGGCGGGCGTGGTGATCACCGTGCCGGCCTATTTTGATGACGCGCAGCGCCAGGCGACCAAAGATGCGGCCCGTCTGGCAGGCTTGAACGTCCTGCGCCTGCTCAACGAGCCCACGGCAGCTGCCATCGCATACGGTCTGGACAAGGAGGCAGAGGGGACGTTTGCCGTCTATGACCTGGGCGGAGGCACCTTTGATATATCGGTGCTGCGACTGAGTCAGGGTGTCTTCGAAGTGCTCTCCACCGGCGGCGATTCTGCACTCGGCGGTGACGACTTTGACCGGGCCGTGGCCGAATGGTTTTGCGCTCAACACGGTATTGCGGGGCTAGCGTCCATGCGACCGACGGCCCAGCGCAGCCTGCTGACCGCCGCCCGCAAAGCTAAGGAGTCACTGTCGCGCAACGAGACGGTCATCCTCACGCTGGTCCAGGTTGACGACAGCGCGCAGCAAGCCCTGCTTTCGCGTGCCCAGTTTGCCGAACTCACCGAACACTTGACGGAGCGGACCATTGCCGCGAGCAGGCGCGCATTGCGTGACGCCAAACTGGGCGTCGCCGACATTACCGGTGTGGTGCTGGTAGGCGGCTCCACCCGAATGCCGGTGGTGCGCCAGGCTGTGCACAATTATTTTGCCAGCGAGCCGCTGAGCGATATCGACCCAGACCAGGTAGTCGCCATAGGCGCGGCCCTGCAGGCCAATGTGCTGGCAGGCAATGGCGGTGGTGATGAGTGGCTGCTGCTCGACGTATGCCCCTTGTCCCTGGGCTTGGAGACCATGGGTGGATTAGTGGAAAAAATCATCCCACGCAACTCGAC
>CAIYDK010000147.1 GCA_903924955.1 uncultured beta proteobacterium
CCGAAGATACAGCGGGGTTGGTCGCCGGATTGTTGCCAGGCGCAGCGGCAAGCAGGGGATCGGGCAACGAAAATATCGGTTTTGCGACAGGCACAACCGACGTAGATAGGTCAATACTAGGGGAATTGGGTGCTGACATTCAGCCTCCTATAACAAGTGCTTCATTCCGGTCTTGTGACCAGTTCCATTCTCTATTGCACTTGCGGAGAGCTGCGTCTGAAGGCGAGGCCAGATGTGAACACCGGCTACCTACGTTTCATCGCGACTTTGACGATCCAGGCTTCATCCCTTGTGGGGCTGAGTCTGACCGAATTGCTTCCAGTATGGCACAAGAATCGACACCAAGCTCGAATTGTCTTCGTCTTGGGCGAGCTTTCCATGCTGGCTGGGTGTCCAGCGCTGTTGCTTCGATGCGGCGAATTGCGTGGTACGCGCTTGGGGCGAAACTGGCCCATCGGCGGGGCGTTCGCGTGGTCAGACAGCGTTTCAGGTTTTCAGGAATTCAGCTTTTGAGTTCCGCAGCTGTGGGCCGTTTCCTTCCCCCCAACTCGAAATTTTGAAAACCTGAATTTCTGAAAAACTGGGACGGTCGCGTCATTTTCGGCCACCACCTGCCCCCACCAGGTCGAAAAAAATAATGATGGCCGCGCACCCGACGCCCTGACCGCACCCATGAGCCACAAAGGGGTCACAGAGGATCAGATGGCATCGGGAGCGGCGGTCAGTCAATGGCACTAAGGATGGCTTGCACCTCGGCATGGTCCAGCATGTACTCGCGCAGCAGGTGGAAATGGCGGGCACAAGTCTCAGTAAATTCGCCGCCGCCAAAGGACAACTGGCTGTACGCATAGAGGCACGCCGTGAGGCCAAGCGCGTCGGCAGTCAGCTTGCCCTGAAACCCGTTCTCACAGCTGACCCGAAAGATGGTGTCCAGCCGGGGCGCCATGTAGAAGCCGCCGTTGCCCAGGCTTTGAAACTCCCAGTATCCGCCCTCGTATGCAGGCGCTGCCAGTTGCTCAGCAAACCGGAATATTGTTGGCTCCAGCTTGAGCACGTAGCTGATCCCGAAAAGATTGTCTACGAACGCCATTCGATCAGTTTCGGGCACACGAAGGCTGGTGATGATTTCAGCTTTGTCCATTTTGAAGCTCCAGTTAGAAAGTCCCAGGCGCACTAATGCATCTGCAGCAAAGCAGATCGGTCAGCGAGCCAGGGATGGGTGGAAAGAAGTGAGAGAAAACGAGGGTGTGAAGAGCAACGATTAGTGGACCATTACATCCACGCCGTAGCCCCAACCGTCCTCGGTATCCAGACCGGCCAAGTGGCAGGCCTGAGCATTCACTGCCTCAGGGTAGGCCGCATCAGGCATGTCCCAATCCAGGACGGTGTTGATGGCGGCAAGAACGAAATCGGAATCGATGTTCATGAAAATTCTCCTAGTGTTTACGGGTGAAAATGAAGATGACAACGCCTGCTGCGACTGCCATCAATGAGGGGACTGGGTATCGAAACGTGAGCAGTGCGACTGCGGCTATCCCCATCCACCTCGTGGTGTTGAAGAGCAAGCCCAATACGCTGACGGCTATCAAGGTGGAAACGATGGGAACCATTGGCCTCCTATGACGATGGTTGGGAGCCTGGGTCGGGATAGGGTCGGCATTGCACCGACCTTCGACACACACGGGCGGGCGCCTTCCTGTATGTGCCAGCGAAGCGTCGTGGGCGCTTCGGACTAGTACTCGCTTGGTGAGAGTTCAGGGCGCATCAGTCAGTCCTTGCCCTTCGATGCCTTGCCTTTGCCAGCCGATTTCTTAATGGCCTCGGGTGCCGTATCGAGATCAGCTTCCAGCAACGCATTCACCGCAGCAATGAACGCCGAAGGGTCCAGCTGTTCGTAGCAGCGCCGGTTGGATTCCATCGTCCCGATCAGGCCAACGTCCTTGAGCACAGCTAATAGGAACCCCGGTGAGTTGGTACTTTTGCTGGGATAGACGGCGCGAAAGGTGCCCGACGTGATGCCAAACCCTTTTGGCAGCTTGCTCAGGACCGCCTGGATGCTTTGCTGGGACACCCAATCGGCATTGAAGTAGCCGCCGCCATCATTGCTGGTGACTTGGAACTGAACTTCGGAATTGCTGTCGCTGCCGATGTTGTAGGTCAGGGTGCTTTTGCCTGACAGACTTGTGCAACTGGACGATTTCAAAATTCGAACGGGGTCGGTTTCTGTGGTCATGAAAATCTCCTTTTGGATTGATGTGAAGTGGCTAAATGAATGTGGTCATTCATATAAGATGGTCCGAAACCCACTACCCAAATGGCGTAACTCAGCGCACCGGGGCTAGCAAGGCGGCGCCACCAAACTGCTGCTTGATGACAGACGCCAGATCAGCGGTGCCGATTTCAATGAGTCCCATGGTTGCCAGCCGCTTGCGTGCAAGACCTGCGTCGGTCGCTAAGGCCCATCGGGTGCTACCCCGTCCTCCGACCTGAAGCACGGTTACGCCGGAAAGCACCCCCGGATTGCGCCGAAGCACATCCAGTAGCGCCAGACATTCCGCATGGGGTCGTGCCAAGTTGGCGTCGAACTCCATCACCCCGGCGCGTTCCTCGAAGGCATCCAGAAGGTTGGCGTCCAGCTGCTTCAAAATCTCAGTGACTATCTGATCCATGAATTGCTCCAGAAATGAAAATGCCACCAGCACCAGGCGCAAGGCATGGCAGTGGTGGCGG
The DNA here is from genome assembly GCA_903924955.1 of uncultured beta proteobacterium. Taxonomy (GTDB): domain Bacteria; phylum Pseudomonadota; class Gammaproteobacteria; order Burkholderiales; family Burkholderiaceae_C; genus Allorhodoferax. Next base: position 2,731 of record CAIYDK010000147.1, read on the forward strand.
GGTTGAGGGAAGGGTGAATTGGTTGGCTGCTGGGTCTGGCTTCAAGGCGCAGGCTCGTTGGTGGTTGCAGGGGTGGCGTACTTGGCGCACATAGCAAGCAGGTCCGGGTCGATGCCTGCCGTCTTGGGGATGAATACCTCGATGCCGTAGCCGCTGTCGTCCATGACGAACACCACCTCGTAGTACCCGGCGTGTTCGTCTATGAGTTCGAACGACGGAGAAAATCCAGGTTGGCCGAAGGTGATTCCGTCCCAACGGTTGGCCAAGATGTCGAAGCCGATCTGTGCATTGATGGTCTCCAGGCGGTCGCCGGGCTCGACGATGACGAAGTAGCCCAATTCGTCCGGGTCGTAGGGGTAGTCTTCGCTTAGGTCGGCAACGGTCTTTTGAACCAAGGCCCTTAGCGCAGGGTCGGCAATGCTGGTCGCGTCGGCAGGGTCACGATGTACAAGCATGGATGGGCTCCTTTGATGGTTGCTGGCTGGGAGGGGAGTGAGAGATGGCGTTTCCGGTGTCCGCCGGAAATGGGAACGGGGTTGGCACTGCTGTCGTTGGGAATGAAGGTCTCCATGTAGGTATTGCTTTGGACAAAGAAAAAGC
>CAIYDK010000148.1 GCA_903924955.1 uncultured beta proteobacterium
ACAGAATGCGGTGCGTGCCACATGGCGTTTCCACCTGGAATGTTGTCGCCCAGCGATTGGTCAAAAATCATGGCTGACCTGCCATCACACTTTGGTGCGGATGCCAGTCTTGATCCGCCGGTGCAGCAGGAAATAGCTCGCTACCTTGAGCAACACGGAACGTCATCCAGTCGGCGTGACAGTTCGGGGAGTTTGCCGCGCATTACAACGACGGACCGTTTTATTGCCAAGCACCGAGGTGCCATCCGTCTTGTGCAAAAAGGCCGCGCGAAAAGCCTTGCCGACTGCATAGCATGCCATGCCATAACTCACAACGGTAACGGCAGGTCAGGTCAGTAGACGAAACAGCAGTGGCATCAACAGTGATGCCAGCACCACCTGCAGTCCCAGCGCCAAACCGGCATAGGCCCCTGCATCGGCATTCACCTGTAGCGCACGGGCCGCGCCAATGCCATGGGCGGCGGTTCCCAGGGCAAAGCCGCGCGCGGTCCAGCCCTCAGTGCTGTAGGGCAAGCGCAATGCGGCAAACAGGTACTTGCCACTCAGCGCCCCGACCAGGCCGGTAAGCACCGCGAACACCGCCGATAACGCCGGTATGCCCCCGATCTTTTCCGCGATGCCCATGGCCACTGGAGCTGTTACGGATTTGGGCGCCAGGGACAGTAATACGTCCGTAGGCAGATCCATTGCCCACCCCAGGGCCAGAGCGGAGCCGCTGGCCGCTGTGCCGCCCGCCAACGATGCGACCAATAGCCGTCCCCAGCGCTGGCGCAGTTCGACCCGTCGCTGCCACAGCGGCCAGCCAAGCGCTACCACGGCGGGCCCGAGCAAAAAGTGGATGAACTGTGCGCCGGAAAAATAGGTGGGGTAGGGCACACCCGTGATGAGCAAAACGGCGGCAATGGTGCTCACGCTCCACAACACGGGGTTGGCCCAAGGCGCCTGGTTCACACGCAGGTAGATGGCGTGTGCCAGCACGTAGGTGACCAGAGTCGCGGTCAGTCCGAACAGCGGCGTGGCCGAAAGGTAGACCCAGAGTTCAACGAATTTCGGCATCGTCCACTTTCGCAGGAACGGGCTTGCGCTTGAACAGCACCAGCGCGGTGACCGCCAGACCGATCCAGGTGGACAGCACGATGACCAGCAGCATGCGACCGCCGTATTGGCTGACAAGCGTCAGGTGGGTCATTACGCCCACGCCCACAGGGATAAACAGCAGCGACAAGTGCTTGAGTAAGAACTCCGCGCAAGCGGCAACCGGCTCTCGCATCGGTGCCCATTGAAGGGCGGCCAGCAGGAGCACCATGCCGACCACCGGCCCGGGAAAGGGTAACGCCAGGCCGCGCGACAAGATTTCTCCGACCGATTGCAGAGCGAGCAGCCAGGCGAGCCCGCGCAGGCCCTGCATCTAGAACCGTTCCAGTTCAGGGTGGCTGATCTTGCCTCCACGCACCAACTTCTTGCCGTACTCGACACAACGCTGCAGCGTGGGAATCACCTTGCCGGGGTTCAATAGACCCTTGGTATCAAACGCGTGTTTGATGCCAAACATCTGCGCATTCTCTTCAGCGCTGAACTGCACGCACATGCTGTTGAGTTTTTCCACACCCACGCCATGCTCACCCGTTACGGTGCCGCCCATGGCGACGCTGGTTTCCAGAATCTCGGCGCCAAACAGTTCGCAGCGGTGCAGTTGGTCGGCGTCGTTGGCATCAAACAAAATCAACGGATGCAGGTTGCCGTCACCAGCGTGGAACACGTTGGCACAGCGCAGTTGGTACTTCTTTTCCATCTCCTGGATCGCCAGCAGGATGTCGGCCAGCCGCTTGCGTGGGATGGTGCTGTCCATGCACATGTAGTCGGGGCTGATGCGTCCGCTGGCCGGAAAGGCGTTTTTGCGTCCGCTCCAAAACTTCAGACGCTCGGCCTCGTTCTGGCTGACCGCTATTGCCGTGGCACCATGCTCGCGCAGCACCGCGCTCATGCGGCCAATTTCCTCCTCCACCTCTTCGGGCGTGCCGTCGCTCTCGCACAGCAAAATCGCTTCGGCGTTCAGGTCGTAGCCGGCGTGAACATAGTCTTCCACGGCGGCCGTCATGGGCTTGTCCATCATCTCCAGACCGGCCGGGATGATGCCGGCGGCAATGACGGCGGCCACTGCATCGCCCGCCTTTCGCATGTCGTCAAAGCTGGCCATGATGCAGCGTGCCAGCATGGGCTTGGGTACGAGTTTGACCGTCACTTCGGTGATGATGGCCAGCATGCCCTCGCTGCCCACTACCAGGCTCAGCAGGTCGTAGCCGGGCGAGTCCAGTGCATCGCTGCCAAAGGTTATGGGGTCGCCCTCGATGGTGAAGCCCCGGACCTTGAGCACGTTGTGCAGCGTGAGGCCATATTTCAGGCAGTGCACGCCGCCCGAGTTCTCCGCCACATTGCCCCCAATGGTGCAGGCGATCTGGCTGGACGGGTCGGGTGCGTAGTAAAGGCCTAGCGGAGAGGCCGCCTCACTGATGGCCAGGTTGCGCACGCCGCATTGCACCACCGCTGTGCGACTGCGCTTGTCCATCTTCAAAATCTTGTTGAACCGGGCCAGCGAAAGTGTGACGCCCATGGCGTGGGGCATGGCGCCGCCCGACAGTCCGGTACCAGCGCCGCGTGCCACCACGGGCACGCCCATTTCAAAGCAGGTTTTGAGCACGGCCGACACCTGCGCTTCGGTCTCCGGCAGTGCCACCACCAGTGGGCGTTGTCGGTAGGCGGTCAGGCCGTCGCATTCGTAGGGGGTTGTGTCCTCGCGGTTCCACAGCAGGGCATCTGGTGGCAAATGGGTCTCCAGCCCCCGTACAACCTGCGATTGCAGCTCTGTTTTTTGTAGCAACTGGGCGTGGGTGGCGGAAGTGGATGCGATCATGCATTCACTGTACGCCAATCTGCGGCGCCATGGCGTGAAGAAATTGAAACCTATGCCACCGCTTTTTTCAGCCACTCGGCAAACGCCGCACATTCCCATCGGTCCATCATGCCGGTGCGCCAGCACAGGTAGTGGGCGTGCGGGCTGGGTACATTGGTGCAATAAACGTCGTTGCTGCCCAAGCGCACCAACGAGCCGTTCTCCAGCCATGGTGCACCCAGCTTGAGGCGCACCAATGCCACGCCCATACCGGCAGCGGCGCCGTCACACATCAGGCCTATGTCGTTGAACTGGGAGCCGTCGATGGGCTCCGGCCAGTCCAGGCCGCGTGCCGCATACCAGGTGCGCCAGGGCTCCAGCGGACTGCGCAACACTGGCACACCTTGCAGGTCCTGTGCTGTCTCAAATGGGCCGTGTTCGCGCACAAAGGCGGGGGATGCCAGTGGCGTGACGTCATCCTTCATCAGGCAGACGTGCTCCATATCGGCATAGCGCCCTGGGCCAAAGCGCACCATCAGGTCGGCGTCTTCGGCCACTACGTCCAAGAGCGGGATGGAGACCTGCAGCGTCAGGTCAATTTCGGGGTAGGCGTCGGTAAATTGACGCAGCCTCGGGATCAGGATGGAGCGCGAAAACGTGGGCGTTACCGCCAGGCGCAGCTTGCGTTTGCCCGGAGCGGCAGCCGAGCTGGGGAATTTTTGCAAGATGGCCAGACCTTCGCGCACATGGGCCAAGTATTCGCTTCCCTCGGTGGTGAGTGAAAAGTCAGCCCGACCAAACAGCTTGGTGCCAATGATCTGCTCAAGCTGGCGTACCCGATGGCTCACGGCGCTGGGGGTTACGCACTGCTCTTCGGCAGCCTGGGTCACGCTGCGCAGCCTTGCCAGCGCCTCAAAGGTCAATAGGCACTGGATGGGAGGAATGCGTGCGGCGGACATGGCGTCACTATAATCCGGCCGCAATCGTGCCTCGCGCACGACCGACTCACACCAACCCAAAGGAACTGCCGTGTCCGACACCCTCGCGGTATTGCCGCAGTACCTGATTCCCAAGCAGGCGTTGACCGCACTGGCAGGCAAGTTCGCCAGTGCGAAGGCCGGGAACACAACCACGGCGGTTATCCGCTGGTTCGTCAAGCGCTACCAGGTCAACATGAGTGAGGCGGCCAACCCCGACATTGCCAGCTACGCCACGTTTAACGAGTTCTTTACCCGGCCCCTGAAGGAGGGCGCGCGACCGCTGGCCCAAGCGGATCTGGTCAGCCCGGTGGACGGCGCCATCAGCCAACTCGGGCCCATTGACCGGGATCAGATTTTTCAGGCCAAGGGGCACAACTATTCCACAACGGCGCTGGTGGGTGGGGACGCCATGCTGGCCGAGCAGTTTCAGGACGGGCACTTTGCCACCCTGTACTTAAGCCCCAAGGACTACCACCGCATTCATATGCCGTGTGATGGGGTACTGCGCCGCATGATTTATGTGCCCGGAGACCTGTTCTCGGTCAACCCGACCACGGCGCGGGGTGTACCGGGCCTGTTTGCACGCAATGAACGCGTGGTGTGCGTGTTTGACTCGGCCCACGGGCCGTTTGTGCTGACTCTGGTGGGCGCCACCATTGTGGGTAGCATGGCCACGGTGTGGCATGGCATGGTTAATCCGCCGCGTGCGGGTCGCTTGTGGGAGCGCAGCTACGCAGGTGATGCGGTCACTTTGCGGCAGGGTGAAGAAATGGGGCGTTTCCTGCTGGGTTCTACCGTGGTGATGCTGTTCCCCAAGGGTCCGCTGCAATTTAACCCACAGTGGGCTGCCACGGGTGCCATTCGCATGGGCGAAAAAATGGCCACGCACATTTAAATCCCGTATATCCTCACGGCTTTGCACTGTGCGCATTGAGGAGTCACTTGATGAAAACTGCCAGCCCCATAGCCCCATCTTCGGCTTTGACGCAAGCGTTCGGCACAGGGCCCTCACCCCAGAGTCTGGGTGGCGTCGCGCAATCCGCGCTCCATCGTTTGCTTCCGGCGGGAGCCTCTGCCGGGAGTAGTCTTTCAGTACGCGCTACGTTGCGAATGGGGTTCGCCTGCGTCGTTGCCGGGGCACTGGTGATTGGCGTGTTTTCCCTGTTGCAGATGGGACGGTTGAATGCATCAACACATACCATTTATGAAAAGGAGTACACCGCCGGGCAGGCTGCCGAGCAGGTTCGAAGCAATGTTCTGCGCGCCAGCCGTGCGCAGACCCAGCTACTGACGGCCAGTACGGTAGCCGAGCGCGAAACGCTGTCCAAAGATGTGGAGAGCAGTTTGGCCGAGATTGGCAAGAAAATGGACGCCATTCGGGCGCTGTCCGACAGTGATGAGGCGGTAGAGACCTCCAAACAACTGGTTGACGTGGTTGCCAAGTGGACCAAGCGGTTGCGTGAGTATGTAAAGCTGGTCAAAGCTCAGCCGCTGTCGT
>CAIYDK010000149.1 GCA_903924955.1 uncultured beta proteobacterium
ATGCGGCATCAGCGGCTCTTGCTCGGCTTGGCCCAAACGTTCTTTTACAGCCTTTTCGATACGAGCCAGACCGGTGCGGTACTGGTTCTCAGCCAACTCACCCACGCAACGCACACGGCGATTGCCCAAGTGGTCGATGTCGTCGACCTCGCCACGACCATTGCGCAAATCCACTAAAATTTTGACCACAGCCAGGATGTCTTCGTTAGTCAACACCTTGGGGCCAGTGGACTCCGAGCGTCCCATCTTGGCATTGAACTTCATGCGACCAACGCGGGACAGATCGTATGTATCGGGGTTGTAGAACAACCGCTGGAAGAGGGCCTGAACAGCATCTTCTGTTGGCGGTTCGCCGGGGCGCATCATGCGATAGATGGCAACGCGAGCGGCAAACTCATCGACCGTTTCATCAGTGCGCAGGGTCTGCGAAATGTAGGCGCCTTGGTCCAACTCATTCGTGTAAATGCATGGCAGGTCTTGCACATCAGCAAGGCGAAGTTTCTTCAGCAACGCTTCTGTAAGCTCTTCGTTCGCCTTGGCCACGATTTCACCGGTGTCGCCATCAATCACATTGCAAGCCACTACTCGCCCAATCAGGAAGTCCTCGGGCACACTGATGTGCGTGGTACCTGACTGCTCCAACTCGCGGGTGTGGCGCACTGTCACGCGTTTGTCTTTGGCCACGACAACTTTACCGCTCTTGTCGGTGATGTCGAAACGGGCGACTTCGCCGCGCAGACGCTCTGCCACAAATTCCATCTGGGCACCACTGTCCATCAAACGGAAGTTGTCGTTGACGAAGAAGTTGGCCAGGATGGATTCATTGGTCAGGCCAATGGCCTTGAGCAGAATCGTGACTGGCATCTTGCGGCGACGGTCAACGCGGAAGTACAGCAGATCTTTGGGGTCGAACTCAAAATCGAGCCAGGAACCACGGTAAGGAATGATTCGTGCGGAAAATAACAACTTGCCCGAACTGTGGGTCTTGCCCTTGTCGTGCTCAAAAAACACGCCCGGGGAACGGTGCAACTGGGACACGATCACGCGCTCAGTACCATTGATGATGAAGGACCCTTTGCCTGTCATGAGCGGTACTTCGCCCATATAGACTTCTTGTTCCTTGACCTCTTTAACAACCTTGTTTTGCGAGGTGGAGGACTCGCGGTCATAGATGATCAACTGAACCTTGGCACGTACTGCAGACGCAAATGTCAAGCCACGGGTTTGGCATTCACGCACATCAAACGCCGGTTTGGCCAACCCGTACTCAAGGTATTTCATCTCGACAAAACCATTGTGGGAGACAATGGGGAACGCCGCTTCAAACGCAGCCTGCAAACCTTCAACGGTCCGCTTTTTGGGTGCAACATCGGCTTGCAAAAAGGCGGTGTAAGCGTCCTTCTGCATTTGCAACAGGTATGGAATTTCGAGCACGCTATCGCGGTTACCGAAATTTTTGCGAATCCGCTTGCGTTCTGTGTATGTATAAGCCATTAGATCTCCGGGCAAAGACTGAGGAATCCTGGGGGTCCTAGGCGACTGTCGTTTCGAGCAAAAAAACTCGGCTATTCTTGGCGATTGGCCACTACCAATCATTGGCGGACGGTTGCGCATTGCACACAACCCGTTCCAAGGCGTCTCCTGCAGTCGGATCAGAAGACACTAAAAAAGGGTCGACAACCATTTTTTAGTGCGCTCTTTTAAGCGGCAAAGGCTGGGAGCCCTTGATGGAGCTCCCAGCCTGAACGAACAAGTCGATTACTTCAACTCAGCCTTAGCACCGGCTTCCACCAGCTTCTTCAAGGCGGCTTCAGCATCCGCCTTGGAAATGCCTTCCTTGACGTTCTTTGGAGCGCCGTCAACCAGGTCCTTGGCTTCTTTCAAGCCCAGACCCGTGATTTCACGCACTGCCTTGATGACAGATACCTTCTGGGCACCAGCTTCGAGCAGAACGACGTTGAATTCGGTCTTCTCTTCAGCGGCAGCTGCTGGGCCGGCAGCGGCAGCTGGGCCAGCCATCGCTGCGGCGCTTACGCCAAATTTCTCTTCGATGGCTTTCACCAGGTCGTTGAGTTCCATGACCGTCATGCTGTCCAGCGCGGTCAAAAATGCGTCTTTATCGAATGCCATATCTATTTCCTAACAAGTTTGGTTACTACAGACAGGGGCGCTTAGGCCGCAACTGCCTCTGCTGGAGCAGCTTCTGCTGCGCCAGCGCCACGCTGCGTCGCCAATGCGGCCAGCACACGTGCTGTACGCGAAATGGGGGACTGCATCAAGCCCAACAACTGTGCCAACAACACTTCCTTGGAAGGGATGCTTGCGAGCTGCTTAACGCCGTTCACGTCCAGGGCTTTTCCACCATACGCACCAGCGCGAATCACCAACTTGTCGTTGGTCTTCGCGAATTCGGCAACCACTTTAGCGGCTGCGACTGCGTCTACAGAAAAGCCATAGATC
>CAIYDK010000150.1 GCA_903924955.1 uncultured beta proteobacterium
ACAGAAGTCGGCTGTAAAAAATACCATAAATATCTCGAAATTCGGCATATAAGTTATTGAACATAATTCTACCATAATATTTCATTTTTTCGATTTTCAGCCTGTCAGTGGGGCACCCGGGTTCCTTATATGGATGCCTCCCCAATCCACGTAAGTATTCGGTCTTCCCGTACAGGCAAAAGTTGCTGGTGTTAAAAATTACTGAACACAAAATACAATTTCCGTTACCGTTGCGGACATGCCTGTTGCACAGTACACCCAAACACCCACTGGACAATCCCATTGCGACAAGCCCTTTGACCAAGTTTGGGTGACACTGACCAAGCGCGAGCACATCCAACTGGTGATGGATGCAAAGTATTGGAAGACAGCCCATGCGCGCGCCGTTGCCCGGGAGCAATGGCTTGCGCTGCAAAAGCGCCAATTACTCGATGGTTTAGCACAGTACAAAGCAAAGCTGCGCAGCGAATTTGACCAAGCTCAAGCGCAAGAACACCAGACTCAGCAGCAACAACGCCAACAGTGGGCGCAAGAAAAAGCCGACCTACAAACCCAACTTGATTTCGCACTGGCTCAAGTTCGTGAGCTTCGTCAACGCGTATTCGGTCGCAAAAGCGAGTGCAGCAAAGGAGCCAACCAGGCGCAGAGCAAAAACGCTCACCCACCCAAGCCACGCGGACAGCAACGCGGGCGATGTGGACACGGCCGCACCACCCAAACAGACCTGCCCCAGCGCCATGAAACCCGTGACCTGGCAACACCACAATGCCCCAAGTGCGGCTTGGACTTGCAGGCACTGGGTGGCTCTGAGGACTCCAGCGTACTCGAGATTGAAGTCAAAGCCTACCGGCGTGTGATCCACCGCAAGCGTTTCCAACGTGTCTGCACCTGTCGTGGTTTGAAGACCATCTTTGCGGCCAGTGTCGAGCCCAAACTCATCGCACATGGTAAATACGGAGTCTCGGTCTGGGCGGAGGTGTTGCTCAGCAAATTCAGTCACGGCCAACCCAGCCATCGATTACTGCAAGACTTAGCCAGCCACGGCTTGATCATGTCAGCGGGTACCTTGGCCGGTGGCCTGCAAAAAATTGCTCACTTATTCCAACCCATCAACAAGGCACTGCTGGCACGCCTGCGCACAGCAAAGCACTGGCACGCTGATGAGACCCGCTGGGCCACCTTCGTCGAGGTAGAGGGCAAGGTCGGACATCGCTGGTACATGTGGGTATTTCACAGCGCAGAGGTGGTGCACTACGTGCTGGATAAATCACGCGCTGCTCATGTCATTGGAGCTGAACTTCTGGGTGTTCTGATGGGCATCATCAGCTGTGATCGCTATAGCGGCTACAAGAAGTTTGCCCGCCAGCACCCTGGCATTGAGCTGGCGTTTTGCTGGGTACACCAAAGGCGGGACTTTTTGCAGTTGGCCAATTCTTATCCAGAGTTATCAGTCTGGGCTTTTGAATGGGTCGATGCCATCGGGGAGTTGTATCACCTCAATGATCAGCGCTTGCAAACTGCTTTCTCCAGTCCTGAGCGCACAGCTACTCAGATCGCTCTGGATTTGGCACTGCAGCGCATGGCCGATCACTGTGCTGCCACCTTGCTTGAACCCAAGCTGGCCGTGCCATGTGTCAAAGTGCTCAAGAGCATGCAAGTCCATTGGCAGGGGTTAACGGTGTTTGCCCGCTGCCCATGGGTGAGTATGGACAACAACACGGCAGAGCGCGATATGCGCCTGCCGGTGATTGGGCGTAAAAATTTCTTTGGCTCTGGGTCTTTGTGGTCAGGTCAGTTGGCTTGCATTGTGTACAGCGTGCTGGCCACTCTTAAACTTTACGGTATTAATGAGCGCCTGTGGCTGAATGAGTTTTTGCAGGCCTGCGCCAACCATGGCGGCCAAGCGCTGGGCGATGTCAGTGCGTTTATGCCTTGGTCGATGAATGCGCGCCAACTCGCACACATGCGTGGGGCTGGTCTGGCTAAATCCAGAGCCAAAGTTCATCACCCAGCTGCATCAGTTATACCAGAGGAAGTCGACAGTTCATGACGCTTTACTGCGCACGCGATTTCAGTGTCGATGATATTGAGACGATCCGGCGTCTGATGCAGGAAAACCCCGCATTGCAGCGTTCACCTCTGTCTCGCCAGCTGTGTGAACTCTGGAATTGGCGCAAACCCAACGGTGAGCTCAAGGACATGACGTGCCGGGTGGCCTTGTTGCGCCTGCAAGCTGCTGGCCTCATTGAGCTGGCTCCCTCCAAGTTTGTCAATGGCCGTAAGCGCCCTCAATTTCTACCCACAGCAGCCTCCGACCCTCAGTCTGCAACACTTGCGCCAGTGCATGAGCTCGGGCCATTGACACCGCGCTTGGTTAGCGCCGGCTCAGACTCGCGCCTGTGGAATGAGTTCATTGCGCGTTATCACTACCTGGGCTACACGCCTATGTCGGGCAGTCAGCTGCGCTATAACGTTTTTGCCGGTGAGCAGTTGGTGGCTTGTATCAGCTTTGGTGCGAGTGCCTACAAGCTTAAGGCACGAGACAGCTTTATTGGCTGGAGCGAATCCCAGCGCCAACGCAATTTGCAGTTGGTGGTCAACAATGCACGTTTCTTGATTCTGCCGTGGATACAGTCCAAGGGCTTGGCATCGAAAATCCTGGCCAAGGTTGCACGCCAATTGCCGCGTGACTGGCAGACTCGTTACGGCTTTCGCCCCCTATTGTTGGAGACCTTTGTGGAATTTGAGCGCCACCGGGGTACTTGCTACAAGGCCGCCAATTGGATCAATGTGGGGCGCACCAGCGGTCGTGGCAAAAAATCTCTCAGCCACAAACCGCTCATCCCTATCAAGGATGTCTGGCTTTACCCGTTGAACAAACATTTCCTCTCGGCCTTGCGCCGCTAACATCCTGTACGGGAAGACCGAATACTTACGCGGCATTGACTCTGTATCTCACGGCAAGGCCTTGCAGGGAAGGCGCAGGTACAAGGTGACTTCAAGCCCGAGTATTTCGTCGTTTCAGGGCTCGGGAGACAGCTTATCAATACTTTTTGCGAACAGAGCCACTGAACTGCACGACCTTGAGCGGGCAACTTGGGTGTCCAAGTTGACCGTGCTGAGTCTGTCATTCCGGTTTCTCGTGACAAGTTGCATTACGCCGCGCACGGAGTCGAGGTGGCAATGGTACAAAGGATAGTAACGA
>CAIYDK010000151.1 GCA_903924955.1 uncultured beta proteobacterium
CCTCCATGCGCTCGACCAGAAGGATGGCCAGCGAATAGGCTTCTTCTCCGGTGGAGCAACCGGTGGACCAGACCCGCACGGCAGTTCTGGCGGGCTTGTTCGCAAACAGCTTGGGGATGATTTGCTCTTCCAGTACCTTAAACGCTTCGGGGTCACGAAAGAAGTTGGTGACACCAATCAGCAGGTCCCTAAACAAAGCCTCTACCTCGGGGGGCGTTTGCTGGAGGTATTTGACGTAGCTATCTATGGTCTCGATCTGGTGCACCGCCATGCGTCGCTCGATGCGCCGGTAAATGGTGCTGGGTTTGTATTGTGAAAAGTCGTGCCCGGTCTGGGCCCGTAGCAGCACAAAGATTTTTTTCAGAGCACCCTCGGTCCTGGGCGTGGCCGGCATGCCTGAGCGGGGCAGTTTGCCAAAGGCGTGGGCTGCGTAGGCCATGAGCTGGGCCGGCATTTCAGCCGGGGGCAACTGGTAGTCCACCAGTCCGGTGGCAATGGCGCTGTGCGGCATGCCATCAAACTCGCTGGATGCCGTGCTTTGCGCCATCGCCATGCCACCGGCATCCTTGATGGCGCGCACGCCCAGCGTGCCGTCACTGCCGGTGCCCGAGAGCACGATGCCAATGGCATGCTCGCGCTGGTCATCGGCCAGGGACTGGAAGAAATAATCAATCGGCAGACGCTGCCCGCGCGGGGCCACCGGCTCCAGCAGGTGCAACGAGCCTTGCAAAAAGGCCATGTCGTAGTTGGGCGGGATGATGTAGGCGCAGTTGGGTTTGACCACCATGCCGTCTTCCACTTCGAACACTTGCATACGGGTGTAGCGGCGAATCAGGTCGCTGAGGATGCTTTTGTGGTCGGGGGCGAGGTGCTGCACCAGCACAAAGGCCATGCCGGGGTCAAAATCGGCGGGCATACCGGAGAAGAAGGCTTCAAAGGCGGCCAAACCACCCGCAGAGGCACCAATGCCGACGACGGGGAAGGTGCTGACATTAGCTTCCATGGGGTCGGAAGGCCTATTCTGGCTATTCACAACGTCCATGATTGAAGGCGGGGTGTGCCCGCTTTTTGGTTCTTTTTTCAAGGTGATCCCTAGCCGAATGTTCAATGCGCAATCAGTGGCGCGTACGCGGTTCGTCAAGTTTACGCCTTGCCGCTCAAGCTTGACGGGTTTTTGGTGGCATTTCATAGGGTGCGACCAGAATCGCAAGTGCCTTGGTTGAAAACTCAATCCACAACGTCTCTTGCATGATGCCGGCCTCCAGCACCAGGTGCTGCAACTGCGCCTTGCGCGAGGGGGCTTCGCGGGTGAAGTCGCGTGCTTCAATGGCGCGGTACTCGGCCAGTTTCTGGTGGTGCAGTTGCAGGCGTCGCTGGATGTCGCTGGCCAGCGCGGTGGGGCCGACCACGGCCTCGGCCCGCAGTCGCACCATGAACTCGTTGCGATGGGGTTGGGGGTCCTGGCCCTCGGCCACCCAGCGCTGCAATTCGGCATGGCCGGCAGGCAGCACCCGGTACACTTTTTTGCGTCCACGGCCGCTTTCGGGTGGGAGCGACTCCACCCAGCCCGCCGCTTCCAGGCGGCCCAGTTCGCGGTAGATCTGCTGGTGCGTGGCGTGCCAGAAGTAGCCGATGGAGCGGTCAAAGCGGCTGGCCAGGTCGGAGCCGGAGGAGGGCTGCTCCAGCAGGGCGGTGATGAGGGCGTGCGGCAAGGACATACCCTATTTTATGCAACCAGTTGCAGAGTTGGTGGCTTTCTGGCTAGAATTGTGCAACCAGTTGCATAAAGGATGTTCCATGACCGCTTACCCCCATTTGCTACAGAGCCTCGACCTGGGCTTTACTACCCTTAAAAACCGGGTCCTGATGGGCTCCATGCACGTGGGGCTGGAAGAAGTACCCAATGGCTTTGCCCGCATGGCCGCCTTCTACGCCGAGCGCGTGCGTGGCGGTGTGGGCCTGATCGTGACCGGCGGCATTGCGCCCAACGAGCGGGGCCGTCCCATGAAAGGCGGCGCCATGTTGACCACCGAGGCTGAGGCCGAGCACCACCGTCTGGTGACGGACACGGTGCACAAAGAGGGCGGCAAGATCGCCATGCAGATCCTGCACTTTGGTCGCTACTCGTATCAAAAAGATCTGGTGGCGCCCAGTGCATTGCAGGCACCCATCAACCCCTTTACGCCGCATGCGCTGAGCACCGAAGAGGTTGAACAGACGGTGGAAGACTTTGTGCGTTGCGCAGGGTTAGCCCAGTTTGCGGGTTACGACGGGGTGGAGATCATGGGCTCCGAGGGGTATTTGATCAACGAGTTCATTGCCGCGCGCACCAACCACCGCGACGACGAATGGGGCGGCGCTTATGCCAACCGCATCCGTTTCCCGGTGGAGATCGTGCGACGGGTGCGCGAGAAGGTGGGGCCCAATTTCATCATCATCTACCGCCTGTCGGCGCTGGACCTGGTGGAGGGCGGCTCCACGCTGGACGAAGTGATTGCGTTGGCGCAGGCCATTGAGGCGGCCGGCGCCACCCTGCTGAACACCGGCATTGGCTGGCATGAGGCGCGCATTCCCACCATTGCCACCAAGGTGCCGCGTGCCGCCTATGCCTGGGTCACCCAGCGCCTGATGGGCAAGGTGAAGATTCCGCTGATTGCCACCAACCGCATCAATACGCCCGAGGTGGGCGACCAGTTGATCCGCGACGGGTTTTGCAACATGGTCTCCATGGCGCGACCTTTCCTGGCTGACCCGGAGTTTGTGCGCAAGGCGGCCGAAGGCCGGGCGGACGAGATCAACACCTGCATTGGTTGCAACCAGGCCTGCCTGGACCACACTTTTGGCGGCAAGATTACATCCTGCCTGGTCAATCCGCGCGCCTGCAATGAGACCGAGTTGGTGATTGCACCAGCCGCCAAAGCCAAACGCATTGCGGTGGTGGGTGCGGGGCCTGCGGGCCTGAGTTTTGCGGTGACTGCGGCCCAGCGAGGCCACACCGTAGAGCTGTTTGATTCCGCGTCCGAGATCGGTGGGCAGTTCAATATTGCCAAGCAGGTGCCGGGCAAGGAAGAGTTTTACGAGACGCTGCGTTACTTTGACCGCCAGCTCACGCTGCGCGGCGTCAAGCTGTCTCTTAACACCCGCGTAACCGCAGACGCCCTGAAGACGGGCGGTTTTGATGAGATCGTGCTGGCCACCGGTGTGATGCCCCGCACACCCGATATTGAGGGCGTCAACCACCCCAAGGTACTGGGTTATCTGGATGTGCTGCGCGACCACAAGGCGGTTGGGCAAAACGTGGCGGTTATCGGGGCCGGTGGCATTGGTTTTGACGTGTCCGAATACCTGATGCACAGCGGCACCAGCCCCAGCGTGGATGCGCCCAAGTTCTATGCGGAGTGGGGCATTGATACGTCGTACGCACAGGCCGGGGGCATTCAGGCACCGCAGGTGCAGATGGGGCCGCGCAAGGTGCACCTCATGCAGCGCAAGGAGAGCAAGGTGGGCGACCAGTTGGGCAAGACCACGGGCTGGATTCACCGCACCTCGCTCAAGGCGCGCCGCGTGGGCATGACGCCTGGGGTGCAGTACCAGAAGATTGACGACGCCGGGTTGCACATCCGTGTGGGCGACCAGGAGCAGGTGGTGCCGGTTGACAACGTGGTGCTGTGTGCCGGGCAGGAGCCACAGCGCGAGTTGCTGGCCGCGCTGCAGGCCGCCGGTTGCTCGGTGCACCTGATTGGCGGCGCAGACGTGGCCGCCGAGCTGGACGCCAAGCGGGCTATCAACCAGGGCACGCGCCTGGCAGCCAGCATTTGACGGGCAGCGTTCATCAACCATTCAGAGGACCACCTCCATGACATCAGCCCCCAGTCACCTCAAGCCCGCCGTGGCGGCTTCGCTCGCCGTCTGGCACGACATGCTGGCCCGGCGCGACCTCGCAAACCTGGCGTCCATCGTGCACCCGGACGCGGTGTTTCGCTCGCCCATGGCGATCCACCCCTATCAGCCGGCAGCGGCGTTGATTCTGGTGCTGAGTACGGTGATTCAGGTGTTTGAAGACTTCACCTACCACCGCCAGCTGGCATCGGATGATGGCCTGAATGTGGTGCTGGAGTTCAGTGCCCGCGTGGGCGACAAGCAGCTCAAGGGCATCGACCTGGTGCGCTTTGACGAGGACGGCAAGATCGTCGAATTCGAAGTGATGGTGCGCCCGCTGAGCGGCCTGCAGGCGCTGGGTGCCGAGATGGGTGCGCGCCTGGCTGCGCACATGCCGGCGTTCAAGGTGAAGGGGTGATGTCCCGTCAAATAGCGCACCTATCGCCGGTCTGGCAAACTTTGCACATACGTTAGCGTGTCGACCACGTAGATGGAATCCAACTCGCGAAGGGCTGGCATTTTCTCGTCTGGATGGCCATTGAGCATCACATGCAAGGCGCCCCAGGGATTCGCACGGGTCAGAGCGCCTAGCGGGGCGGTAATGCTCTTGCCGTCTTTTCCGTGGCAACCTGCGCAGATCGTGTCATAGAACCCTGCTCCTTTTGCTGCATTCCCCCGTGCGCGCTGGCTTTGGCGGTCAATGCTGGCATCCATGTCGACCTGGCCAGCACTTACGAAGTTAGCCAAATCCTGAAGGTCGCGCTCTTTCAACACGGCCCCATACTGGTGGGTTGCGTTGCGCAGGATTGCTGTGATCTGTGCCGGGTTTGCGCCTGCCATTGCGCGGATGCCTTTAATTCCGGTGGCATTGCGGCCGTTCGCGTAGTTGCCCAAGTTGCCAAGGTAGTCAAAGCCATGGCAGGACTTGCAACGCCAAGTCATCTCCGCGTCATTGGCGAAATAGGCCGAGCGCGGATAGGCAGGGTGCGCGAGGGCTTGATGGTGCGCACCGGTCTCCGCTTGCCAGTTGTCGTACAGGCGACCTCCGCGTGCAATGGAGGTTGATGGGTTCGGTTCCGGCAGGGTCTGCAAGTAGGCCAGCATCCGGGTTGAAGTTTCAATACCCAGCACGCGCAGGGCAGGCATATTCCCGCCTGGATGGCCGTTGAGGACTACATGAAGGATTTCGGTGGGTCGTTCGCGGGCAATGTCACCCAAGGCAAATATTTCACGCAGTCGAGCACCATCACGTCCGTGGCAGTTCGTGCAAATCGTGCCGTAGAGTTTTTCTGACGTCGCAGCACTATTTTTGACCTTGCGTGCTGAATCCGTCGCAGCCAGCATATCGACCTGGCCTTGGCTGACGAAGTTGGCCAAATCGATAAAGTCACCATCTGCAAGCAGGCCTTCGTACCGGTGCGTGGCGTTCTTCAGCACGTTGACTATGGCCGCCGGGTCTGCGCCTGCGCGCCCCTGGATGCCCACCATGCCGAATTTGCCCTTGTAGTCAAAACCGTGGCATGTCGAACAGCGCCACGTATTGGAGGCCAGGACAGGTCCCTTGGCGGTGAATGCAGGATGTGCTGTACTGGGTAGACGGTCTTTCGTGACCCGACTCCAATCGTCATAGAGTCGTCCGCCACGGGCAACGGACGCTTCATCGCCCGCTTGACTGTGTCCGCTTCCGATCAATACCAAGACCGCCATTGCGGTCAACGCCCAGTGGTTCATGGCAGCACCCCAAAAAAACCATTTTTAAAATATGGTTATGCGGTGGGTTATAGGCTTCACACTTCGAATCTTCAAGGCGCTTGGGCTATATATTTCCACCAGCCTGATGGCGTGCGACACATCGCCATCTGCCGCAATCTGGCTGTTGGCAAACAGTGCGCGGCCCACGACCCACAGCATGATTGCAACGTAGAGGCGCTACAGGGTCAGACGCAGGCCATGGCGGTTCATGGTGCGTGCGGTTGGGGGCTGTTCGCGGTCTCCAGCAGAGTGGTGATTTGGGCGTCTTTTTCGCGCCAAAGCTGTTGCACCCATTGCGCGAAGGCTTCACGAAAAGCCGGGTCTTGCGCGTAATCGCCAGTCATGAGGTGGTTGGGTATCGGCAGACTGCGTACCCGCACCACGATGCGTCGCACCTTGCCCATCAAAAAGTCGGTGAATGTGGGCGCGCCTTCAGGATAGACGATGGTTACGTCCAGAATGGCCTGGAACTTGTCGCCCATGGCGTTGAGCGCCAGAGCCATGCCGCCCGCCTTGGGCTTGAGCAGGTGGCGGTAGGGCGACTGCTGTCTGGCGTGCTTGCCTGCCGTAAAGCGGGTGCCTTCCAGAAAGTTCATGACGCTGGTGGGGATGAGGGCGTATTTGGCACAGGCTTTGCGGGTGGTTTCCTGGTCTTTGCCACGCATTTCGGGGTGTTTCTTGAGGTAGTCCTCGGTATGGCGGCGCATGAAGGGAAATTCAAGTGCCCACCACGCCAGACCCATCACCGGTACCCATATGAGCTGCTGCTTCAGGAAGAATTTAAGCAATGGAATGCGTCGGTTCAGCAGGTGCTGCAGTACCAGAATGTCCACCCACGACTGGTGGTTGCTGTTGACCATGTACCAGCTGTGCGCGTTCAGCCCTTCAATGCCCTGCACGTCCCAGGTGGTGCGCTGGGTCAGGCCCATCCAGGCGCTGTTGCCCCAGATCCAGGCTTCGGCAATGGACAGGAGGATGGGGTCGATGGCCAGGCGCACCCCCTTGAAGGGCAGGATGAGCTTGAGCGAGGAGAAAAGCAACAGGATGGGTACCCAGAACAGCGCGTTAATGACCATCAGCAGCGAAGCAATCAGGAAGACCAGAGGCGTGGGGAGAAAGTTGAGCATGATGCTATGAATAGAGTAGCTGGTGACGCAGTGTTCACGGGGGCTATAGCCCTATTTTCTCATAGAAGCACAGGGTGTTGCGGCCCTTGGCTTTGGCATCGTACATGGCCTGGTCGGCCTGCTTGACAACGTCAACCGCTGTTACGGTGTGCCCCAGAAACACGGTGGCGCCAATGCTGGGGGTGATGGCGTGGGCCTTGTCTTGCAGCATAAAGACCGCGTTCAGGCTGGATAGTATTTTTTCGGCCACCGTGGTTGCATGCAATCGGGCGTGGTCGGCGCTGATGCTCAGGTTTTGAAGCAGCACCACAAATTCGTCACCACCCAGGCGGGCAACGGTGTCCACCTCCCGCACGCACTGCAGCAGGCGCAGGCCGACCTGTTGGAGCAGCAGGTCACCTGTGTCGTGGCCAAAGTTGTCGTTGAGTTGTTTGAATTTGTCCAGATCCAGAAAGAGCAGGGCGCCGTACTTCTTCTGGCGCTGGCTGGCCGACAGGGCGGTCTCCAGCCGGTCATTGAGCAGGCGCCGGTTGGGTAGTCCGGTGAGTGCGTCGTGAAAGGCCAGGTGCGCAACGGAGTTCAGTGTGGCTTTCAGGTCGGCCTGTGTTTTCAGTAGCTCGCCTTCAACTTCCTTGCGACTGGAAATGTTCATCAGGGTGCCGACCATGCGCACGGGATGGCCGTGCTGATCAAATTGCACAACCTTGCCACGGTTGCTCATCCATACCCAGTGGCCGTCGGAGTGGCGTGCGCGGTACTCCGCTTCGTAGGCGGACAAGTTGCCGCTCAAGTGGGCGCGCATGGCATCCAGCGTGCCGGGCAGGTCATCGGGGTGGATCAGGTGGCCCCAGGCACGGCCCTTGCTGCTGTCGTTGCGGTCGCGTCCCAGCATGGCACAGGATCGTTCATCCAGGAAATAGCCCTTTTCAATGGTCAGGTCATGGTCCCACAGCCCCAGTTCAGCGCCCATGAGGGCCAGCTCCAGTTGCTCGGTGGTGTCGCGCAACTGGGCTTCAGCTTTCTTTCGTTCATGGATATCGCGGGCCATGCCCAGCACACCAATGGTCTGGTTGTTGGCGTCAATCATCGGCGTCTTGATGACTTCGTAGATGGTGGCGTCATCACTCAGCGGCGAATGCATGGGGCCTTCAAAGCGGAGGGTTCTGCCTGCCTCGATGGTCATCAGGTCGGTTTGGCAAAACGCGCTGGCTAAGTCATTGCCAAACCAGAAAACATCGGTGGTGCCGGTCACGCGCGAGGGCATGGTGCCCAGGTGGGCCGCGTAGGCGGCGTTGCACGCCAGGTGGATGCCATGGACGTCTTTTAGCCAAACCCGGTCGGGAATGGTCTCGAGCACATTGCGTAACAGGTTCTCGTTGTTTTGCAGTGATAAAGAGGCCTCGCGCTCCTGGGTAATGTCTTCTATGGTGCCTTCGATATAGAGCGTCTTGCCCGCATCGTCGCGCACCAGGTGGGCGTGCTCGCGCACCCAGATGCGTGCACCGGTTTTGAGGCGGTAGGTCTCCGACACAAAATCGGTGACGTGGCCATTGGCTTCCAGCAGGGTGATGAACTGCTGGCGGCGCCCGGGCTGCACATACGATTCGGCTCCAATAACCTTGGCATCGGCCAGGCATTCGGCTTCACTGGCATAACCATTGATTCGCAGCAGGGCGGCGTTGAGCCGAACAATGGTGCCGTCCGCCGTCGACTGGTAGGCGCCAATGGGCAGCAGGTCAAATAGTGTTGATAAATTGCGATTCGACAAGACCGCAGCCTATTTGAGATTACCGGAAAGAAATTGGGCCAATCGTTCGCTTTTGGGTTTGGCCAGTACCAGGGCGGGGTCGCCTTCTTCTTCAATGCGGCCCTTGTGGAGAAAAATCAGGTGCTTGGATACCTCACGGGCAAAGCCCATTTCGTGGGTCACGACCACCATGGTGCGCCCTTCCAGGGCCAGATTCTTCATGACTTTGAGCACCTCGGAGACGAGCTCCGGGTCCAGTGCGCTGGTGGGTTCGTCAAACAGCATGACCTCAGGCTCCACGGCCAGTGCCCTTGCTATGGCCACGCGCTGCTGCTGTCCTCCGCTCATGTGGGCCGGGTAGGTGTCCTCTACCCCGGAGAGGCCTACTTTGGTCAGGTACTTGCGAGCCGTCTCGACCGCTTGCTCTTTGGGAACACCCAGCACATGGACGGGTGTCTCGATGATGTTTTGCAGCACGGTCATGTGCGCCCAGAGGTTGAAGTGCTGAAACACCATCGCAAGCTTGGTACGCAGTCGCTGCAACTGTTTGGCGTCCACGGCATGCAACTCACCATTGGCCCCGGGTGCGAGCCTGAGCTCTTCACCGGCCACGCTGATGCGGCCTTCGTGCGGTTTTTCAAGCAGGTTGATGCAGCGCAAAAAAGTGCTTTTGCCGGAGCCTGAGCTGCCAATGATGCTGATGACATCACCGGCATGCGCCGATAGCGAGACGCCCTTGAGCACTTCATTGCTGCCAAAGCGCTTGTGAATATTGTCGACTTGCAGTTTGAGTGAGGTGGCGGTCATGGGCGCTTTGTTTGGAAGAGGTTCACAGTCAGGGTTTCAAGCGCCCAACAGGTTTCCGGTGCGAAATGGTTTGTCACCGGCGATTTTTCCCAACTCACCGCCGGCGCATACATACCGGTCACGGATTCGGGCATAGAAAACGCCCGCCACCCCGGCCAGCACGCGATGCGTTTGCTGTGCGATGGGGTCGATAATTTCGGCCACCAGGTCACCGACTTCGAGGGACTGTCCCGGCTCGGCGGCGAATACCACCAATCCGGGTACTGCGGCGGTCAAGGTCTCGGAACCCGCCAGCGGTGTGGCATGGCACAGTGGTGGAGGCAGGATGGGAAGGGCCGGGCAGCGCACTGCGCCGATATGTTGCAAGCTTGCAAGCAGGGCGCGGGCGTCGGTTTGTGCCAGGGCATGGCTGACCTCCGCTTCACCCCGCAATTCAATGGTGGCGCTGCAGCAAGCCTGGGGCACGGGGGCGTTGTGTCCAATAGCTTTCAGCGCCTGCGCCAATTGCCACCAGGCACCCGAAAGGCATTCATCAAAAGGGCCGCACCCCGAGTTGCGTGCCAGCAATATGGCACGACTGTCCAGCAGGCGGGCAACCGGCTCGAGTTGGGGCCAGCAGCTTTCTTCGGTGTAGAAATGCAATACGGACTCGCAATCGCAATGCAGGTCCAGCACGACGTCGGCATCAAAGGCCATTTGCAGCAAATTGCGCCGCAAGCACTGCAACTCGGTCGTGGGCGTCCAGGCCTGCAGGAAATCCGACATGGCCTTGCGTATGACGGCGACGTTGGCCTGCGGGTCATCACCCAGCAGAGCCTGAACCACCGGAAACACGGCCTTGGCCAGGTCCGGGTAGTGCCGGTTGAAATTCTCTGAACTGTCCAGCTCAAACCGCCCCATGGGTTTGTGGTCCAGACGCTGCGCCAGGCCAATGGGGTTGGCGACCGGGACCACAATGATTTCGCCGCAGATGTTGGCGTTGTCCTGTTCGGCTTGCAGCAGGGGCAGCAGGTGGTGTGCAACCAGCATACCGGGGATCTCTTCGGCGTGCAGGCTTGCCTGAATATAGACCTTGGGGCGTGCACCAGGCGTGCCGAAATGGAAGCTGCGTAGAAACTTCTGGCAACCCAGGCTGGGTGACATCAGGTGATGGTCCACTTGTTGCATGGTGTTCAGTGTGTGCGTGGCGCCAGGTACGCCAGGAAACGGTTTTCCAATAATCGAAAAACGCCAATCAGACAAAACGTTGCGACCAGATAAATGGCTGCCGCCGCCAGGTAGGCCTCAAACGGCAAGTAGTAGTCCGAGTAAATGCGTCCAGCCGCAGCGGTGATGTCGATCATGGAGGGTACCGCGCTGGCCAGGCTGGTACTTTGCAGCATCATGACGACTTCATTGCTGTAGGCAGGCAAAGTGCGGCGCATGGCGCTAGGCAGCACGATGCGCAGCATGATTTGCGTGCGATTCATGCCAAAGGCCTGCGCCGCCTCGATTTCACCCGGGTTGGTTTCCCGAATGGCGCCGGCAAGCATTTCCGCGGTGTATCCGGCCGTGTTCAGACTGAAGGCCAGCAGGGCGCAGAAAAAGGGTTCCTTGAAGTGCGTCCAGGGCCACACCGAATCCCACCGCGCCTGAATCCATTCGAGTTGGCCCAAACCGTAGTAAATGAGATAGATTTGTATGAGCAGCGGGGTACCGCGAATGACATAGGTATAGGCGCCGACGGTCCAGCGCAGCAAGGCCGAGGGCCCCGTCAGCAACAAGGCAAAAATCAGTGCCAGAACTGCGCCAATGGCCAGGGATGAGAACAGCAGGCCCAGTGTGGTGAGGATGCCGTTGCCAAACAGGAGCAGGTTCTTGGTTTCAAAAATGATGGCCCAGTTCATAAATGCACCCGTTTGCTACCCAGGCTGTATCGGGCATTGAGCTTGCGCAAGGCGTAGAGCGAGACGGTGGTGTAAATCAGAAACAGGGCTGCGGTAAACAGGAAAAAAGCAAAAGGCGACCGCGTGGCAGCACTGGCTTGCTTGGCCAGATAGGTCATTTCCTTGAGGCCAATCAGACTCACCAGCGCAGTGGCCTTGATCAGCACCAGCCAGTTGTTGGTAAATCCGGGTAAGGCGTAGCGCACCATCTGGGGGGCCGTTATGCGCAGGAAGGCCTGGGTTCGACCCATGCCAAAAGCCCATGCGGCTTCCATCTGACCTTTTGGAATGGCGAGAATGGCGCCACGGAAGGTTTCCGTCATGTACGCGCCATAGATGAAGCCAATGGTCAGCACTCCGGCCAGAAAGGGGTTGATGTCCACCGTTGCACGGCTGCCCATTGCTTCCAGCAAGTGGTTCAAACCGATGGTGCCACCGTAGAAAACCAGCAGCATGACAACCAGGTCCGGTATACCCCGCACGACGGTGGTGTACGCAGTGGCCAATCCGACCAGGGTCGGGTGGCCTGACAATTTCGCTCCGGCACCCAGTAGCCCCAAAACGATGGACACCAGCAAGGCCAGCAGGGATACACCCACCGTCAGGACTGCGCCTTGCAGTATGGCGATGTAGTAATCGTTCACGACAGGCAGGTGTGGTCAGGCTGGCAGCGCCGCAACGGGGTGACCCCCGCTTTGGTGCCGTGCCGTCAGAGGGGGATTACTTGCCGTACACGTCCAGGTTGTTGAACTTGGCAAAGTATTTGTCGTTGAGGGTCTTGTAGGTGCCGTTGGCGCGAATGGCCTTGATGGCGCCGTTGAGTTCAGCCTTGAGGGCCTCTTCGCCTTTACGCAGACCAATGCCGGCGCCAATACCGAAATACTTGGGCTCATACAGCTCTGGGCCCACCAACTGGTAGTCCTTGCCTTCAGGCTTGCTCAGGAAACCGCCAGTGACTTCCACGAAGTCCGCTACGGTACCGTCGAGTCGTCCGGCCTTGATGTCCAGATAGACCTGGTCTTGCGCTTCGTAGGAAACAACGGTGACACCGGCGGTCTTGAGTTCACCGAGCGCGTATTTCTCTTGGGTACTCGCCTTGAGAACGCCGATTTTCTTGCCTTTGATCGACGCGGGGCCATCAAATTTCACGGTGCTTTTGACGACAACGCGGCTGGGCGTGTTGTAGTACTTGTCGGTGAAGTCGATTTGCGCAAGGCGTTCTTCGGTAATGGACATGGAGCTGATGATGGCATCGTATTTCTTGGCCATCAGGCCCGGAATCATGCTGTCCCACACTTGCTCAACGAAAACGCACTTGCGCTTGATTTGCTCGCACAGGGCGCTGGCAATGTCCACATCAAAGCCGGTGGGCTTGCCGTCACCGGTCTTGAACGTGAATGGCTCGTAGGTTGGGTCAATCGCTACTTTGAGTTCTGCTGGCGCTGCCACCGGTGCAGATGCGACCGGAGCCGCAGGAGCTGCCGCAGCGGGCGCTTCTTCCTTTTTTCCGCATGCGACAAGCATGGACGCAACAGCCACTGCCAATAAGAGCTTATTCATATGTGATCCTTGAAAATGTCGAATGGCACTTGCGCGCCCGGTTAAAGCCAAAGCGTTCCATTCTACGGGGTAAGCCGCGCAAAACGGGTGCCATTTTCAAGTTTGGACTTGGGGTTTGTACGGTGGACAAGAATATGCCGGGTAACCCCTTGCGGGTGTGTTGCCAAGCGCAAAACCTTACACTCGAAGCCAATTACCTGAACACTATGAACGCCCTTGTCGACGTCTCTTTCTTCCCGCGCGCCGCCAAACCGCTGACCAGTTACCGCAAATACTGGGCCGCGCGGTTTGGCACGTCGCGGTTTTTGCCTATGAGTCGCGCCGAAATGGAGCAGTTGGGATGGGATAGTTGCGACATCGTGCTGGTCACCGGCGATGCGTATGTGGACCACCCCAGTTTTGGCATGGCCGTGATCGGGCGCCTGCTTGAAGCGCAGGGATTTCGCGTGGGCATCATCGCCCAGCCGGACTGGCAGAGCGCCGACCCCTTCAGGGTACTGGGCAAGCCCAACTTGTTCTGGGCCGTGACGGCGGGCAACATGGATTCCATGATCAACCGCTACACGGCGGACCGCAAAATCCGCAGTGACGACGCCTACACGCCCGGTGCGGCTCCCGACCGGCGCCCCGACCATGCCGCCATCGTCTATAGCCAGCGCTGCCGCGAGGCCTTCAAGGACGTGCCCATCGTGCTGGGCGGCATCGAGGGCTCGCTGCGCCGCATCGCCCATTACGACTACTGGAGCGACAAGGTGCGCCGATCCATCGTGGTGGACGCCAAGTGCGACCTGCTGCTGTACGGAAATGCCGACCGCGCCATCGTCGAGATAGCCCACCGACTGGCGGCCCGGGAGCCGGTGCAAAAGATCACCGATGTGCGCGGAACCGCCTTTGTGCGCCGAGCCGATGACGCGTCCGCGCGATGGCAAGCCGACGGCAGTGTCCAGGGCTGGTTCGAGATCGACTCCACCAGCGTGGACGAACCCGGCCGCGTGGAGGCCCACGTCAACCCCTACCAGACCACCAGTGAGCAGGCGGCAGGGCAGGGCAGCAGTTGCGCCAAAGAAGATTCAGAAAAGTCTGCCGATCTGAATGCTACAAATTCAGGAGCTGCTCAGGCAGCACCCACGGGGGCTAGCGGTGATATTTCTGAAAAGACTTTGGCTGTAGCTGCCATCCAGCCGATCACCTTCTTCTCCAACCCGGCGCTGGCGGGCAAGCTCAAGGTGCCGCCGCGGGATCGCTCGGTCATCCGGCTGCCCAGCTATGAGCAGGTCAAAAGCGACCCGGTGCTGTATGCCCACGCCAGCCGCGTGCTGCACCTGGAGACCAACCCCGGCAATGCCCGTTCGCTGGTCCAGGCCCATGGCGAGGGTGTGACCGCGCGCGACGTGTGGATCAACCCGCCGCCCATCCCGTTGACCACGGCCGAGATGGATTATGTGTTTGATCTGCCCTATGCACGCAGCCCGCATCCGCTGTACGCGGACGAGAACGGCAGTCACGACCACTCCACCAAGATCCCGGCGTGGGAGATGATCCGCTTTTCCATCAACATCATGCGCGGCTGCTTTGGCGGCTGCACTTTCTGCTCCATCACCGAGCACGAGGGCCGCATCATCCAGAGCCGCTCCGAAGAGTCGGTGATCAAGGAGATCGAGGATATTCGCGACAAGGTCAAGGGCTTTACCGGCACCATCTCCGACCTGGGCGGCCCCACCGCCAACATGTACCGCCTGGGCTGCAAGACCCCCGAGATTGAGGCGGCCTGTCGCAAGCCCAGCTGCGTCTACCCCGGGATTTGCCAGAACCTGACCACCAACCACGACCCGCTGATCAAGATTTATCGCCGGGGGCGGGCGCTCAAGGGCATCAAGAAAATCCTCATTGGCAGCGGCCTGCGCTACGACCTGGCCGTGCAAAGCCCCGAGTACGTTAAGGAGCTGGTCACCCATCATGTGGGCGGCTACCTCAAAATCGCGCCCGAGCACACCGAGAGCGGGCCGCTGACCAAGATGATGAAGCCCGGCATCGGCAACTACGACAAGTTCAAGCAGATGTTTGACAAGTTCACGCTGGAAGCCGGTAAGAAGCAGTTTCTGATTCCGTACTTTATTGCCGCCCATCCCGGCACCAGCGATGCCGACATGATGAACCTGGCTGTCTGGCTCAAGAAGCACGGCTTCAGGGCCGATCAGGTGCAAACTTTCTATCCCAGCCCCATGGCCAGCGCCACGGCCATGTACCACTCGGGGCGCAACCCGCTGCGCAAGGTCCACCGCACGGTCGAGAATGAGGACGAGAATGTGGACGTGGTTCGTGGCGAAAAGCGCCGCCGTCTGCACAAAGCGTTTTTGCGTTACCACGATCCCAACAACTGGCCGCTGTTGCGCGATACGCTCAAGGCGATGGGCCGCGCTGATTTGATCGGCAACGGCAAGCACCATTTGATTCCCACCTACCAGCCCTTGGGTGATGGCGCCTACCAAAGTGCACGCAAGAAAAATTCCACGCCATTGAGTCCTGACCCGCGCATGACCGTTCCTGCGGGCAAGACAAGGCAATTGACGGCAGCCAGCAAACCGGTGAAGGGCCGCGTTCTCACGCAGCACACGGGTTTGCCGCCACGCGATACGGGGGCGCCCCGCTCCGGAGCCAAGGCGTCGCGCAAACCCCGTTGAATGTCGGAGGCAGGTTGCTGAAATTTTTTTGCGCGCGGGCGCTACGCCGCGTCGGGGTCCAATTGCAGCAGTGCGACGCTGTGCGACAGTAGCGGGTAGGACGCAGCGTCTTGTCGCAGGGCGTCGTCAACTTCATTTCTGGCGGTATCCAGCAGCAGGCGCCAGGAACCGGCGGGTAGGTCAAAAATACGGTCGCTGGCTTGGGGGTTGAACAGCAGCAAAAGCGGCATTCTGGCCCGACCCGGGTGGCCAATCAGGCAGCCCAGCACCCCGTCGGTCGTGTCGTTCCAGTTTTGCGAATGCATCTCCCCACCATTGCTTTGCAGCCATGACACGTCCGCCAGGCCATTGGCACTCGGCAAACCGCTGTACCAATGGTTACCCAAGGGATGTGTCTGGCGGCGCAGGCTTAGCACCTTCGCGGTGAAGGCTATCAGGTCGTGATCGGCCTGATCCCAATCAATCCAGGTGGTGTCGTTATCCTGACAATAGGGGTTGTTGTTGCCGGCTTGGCTGTGGCCCAGTTCATCACCCGCGCAGAGCATGGGGGTGCCCTGGGCCAAAAGGGTGGTGGCTAGCAGGGCCCGTTGAAGTCTGGTGCGCAGGGCGTTGACGGACGGTTCATGGGTAGTGCCTTCGGCCCCACAGTTGTTGCTGAGGTTGTCGCTATGGCCATCGGCGTTGTTCTCACCATTGGCCAGGTTGTGGCGTTCGTTGTAGCTGACCATATCGCGCAAGGTGAAGCCGTCGTGCGAGACCACGTAATTGACGGATTCAGCGGGAGGGCGCTGTCGGCGCTGGCTGTGCTGGTACAAATCTGACGAGCCGCACAGGCGCAAAGCGAAATCTCCCCGGGTTCGCGGCGGATGTGATGTGTGCAGCCAAAACCCCCGCATGACATCCCGGAAACGGTCGTTCCACTCCATCCAGCCCCGCGGGAAGCTGCCAACCTGGTACCCACCAGGCCCCACGTCCCAGGGCTCGGCAATCATCTTGACGCGTGACAGCAAAGGGTCCTGGGCAATCGCGGTAAAAAAGGCACCACCACGCTCAAAACCATGATCGCCCCGACTCAATACGGGTGCCAGGTCAAAGCGGAACCCGTCCACATGCATGGCGCTGACCCAGTAGCGCAGGCTGTCCATTACCATTTGCAGTACCCGTGGTTGGCGAATATCCAGGGTGTTGCCACAGCCGCTGTAGTTTTCGTACTGGGCGTGGTTGTCGGCTTTGAGCCGGTAGTAGCTGGCATTGTCCAGCCCGCGAAAACTGAGGTTGGGACCGGTTTCATCCGACTCCGCGGTGTGGTTGAATACCACGTCCAGCAGAACCTCAATCCCCTGCGCATGGACAGATTTGACCATTGCGCGGAATTCGTCACGGGCAGTGGCCCAGTGTTGGCCGCAAGACAGGGCAGGGTTGGGCGCAAAAAATGCCAGGGTGTTGTAACCCCAGTAGTTGGAAAGACCCTGCTGCACCAAACGCTCTTCGTCAATCGAAAAATGCACCGGCAAAAGGCTCAGCGAGGTGACGCCCAGGGACTTAATGTGGGCCAGTGATGCGTCGTGTGCCAGCGCACCGTAGGTGCCGCGCAAAGCTTGCGGCACTTTGGGATTGGTTTTTGAAAATCCCCTGACGTGCATCTCATACAGTACCGTGTCGATGATGGGTACATGGGGGGGGCGGTCGCCCTCCCAGTCAAAATCGTCGTGCACGACACGCGCCTTGAGCGCCATGGCAGCGTTGTCGCGCGTGTCCATCAGACTGGTTTGCTGGCGGTTAAATCCAAAGTGTTCGTCGTGCCACACAAAATTGCCCACGACATCCCGTGCGTAGGGGTCCAATAGCAGCTTGTGCGGGTTGAAGCGGTGGCCATGCTCAGGGTCCCAGAGGCCATCGGCGCGCAAACCGTAGATCAAGCCGGGCCGGGCACCGGGCAAGTAGCCGTGCCAGACGTCGCTGGTGTGAGCGGGTAGGCGCATGCGGACCCGTTCCACCACGCCTGCTTCATCAAACAGGCACAACTCCATGGCCTGTGCGTGTGCCGAAAATACGGCAAAGTTGACACCGTGCCCATCCCATGTTGCGCCTATGGGCCATGGGTGGCCGTTTAACAAGGTGTTGGTGATTAACGTGTCCATTCGAGTATGACCGTTGCTAGCGGAGGCAGTGTAAGTGCAACGCTGTAAGGCTTGGCATGCCATGCGTTGGGCTCAGCGGTTGCAGCACCTTGCGGCGTGCCCTGGTTGCTGCCGCCGTAGTGCGCTGAGTCGGTATTGAGTCGCTCGATGTATTGGCCCGCGTGTGGAACCCCGATACGGTATCCGTGTTGCACGGTGGGTGTGAAGTTGCACACCACCACCATGCAGGTGCCCGGGTCGGTACCACGGCGTATAAAGCTGAGTACCGAGTGGGTGGCGTCGCTGTGATCGATCCATTCAAAACCGTCAGCGCAACAGTCCATCTGGTGGAGGGCTGCTTTGGATCGGTACAGGTGGTTGAGGTCGCGCACCAGACGCTGAATGCCCGCGTGCTCGGGTTTGTCAAGCAAGTGCCAGTCCAGGCTCTGGTCGTGGTTCCATTCCCTCTCCTGAGCGAACTCGCAACCCATGAACAACAGCTTTTTGCCAGGGTGGCTAAACATGAATCCCAAATAGGCCCTTAGATTGGCAAACTTCTGCCACCAATCCCCCGGCATTTTGTTCAGCAGCGAGCCTTTGCCGTGCACTACTTCGTCGTGGGAGATGGGGAGTACAAAATTTTCACTGAAGGCGTAGACCAAACCGAACGTCATCTCGCTTTGGTGGTGTTTGCGGTGCACCGGGTCACGTTCCATGTATTGCAGCGTGTCGTGCATCCAGCCCATATTCCATTTGTAATGAAATCCCAGGCCCCCGGCATAGGTGGGACGCGAAACCGACGGGAATGCGGTGGACTCTTCGGCCAAAGTGATGGCGCAGGGGCGCTCGCTGCCAACCACCTCGTTCATGCGCTTGAGGAAGGCGATGCTTTCGAGGTTTTCGCGCCCTCCGTGGGCGTTGGGAATCCACTCACCTGCCTTGCGGCTGTAATCGCGGTAGAGCATGGAGGCGACCGCGTCCACGCGCAATCCGTCCACGCCATAGCGCTCCAGCCAGTACAGGCCGTTGCCGATGAGGAAATTGGCAACCTCGGTGCGGCCCAGGTTGTAGATCAGCGTGTTCCAGTCGTTGTGAAAGCCCTCGCGCGGGTCGGCGTACTCGTAGAGGTGGGTGCCATCAAACTGTGCCAGCCCGTGGGGGTCGGTGGGGAAGTGCGCCGGGACCCAGTCGAGCAATACGCCAATACCCGCAGTGTGGCAGCGCTGAACAAAGCGGACAAAACCGTCGGCAGTGCCAAACCGCGCAGTCGGCGCGTACAGCCCGACGGGCTGGTAGCCCCAGGAGCCGTCAAACGGGTGTTCGCTGATGGGCAATAGCTCCAGGTGGGTAAAGCCCATGTCCTGCGTGTAGGGCACCAGCAAATCAGCCAGTTCGTCCCAGGTCGGCCAGCGGTGCTCGCCAGTGTGTGCATCCGCCACACGCCGCCAGGAGCCCAGGTGAACTTCGTAGATGCTCATGGGCGCATCCAGTGCATTCGCATTGCGGCGCTGATCAGACGGCAACTGGACGATGGGCATGGGCGCCACAACACTCGCAGTGGCAGGCCTCATTTCGGCCTGACGGGCATAAGGGTCGGCACGGGCTGGCAGCACATGGCCATTTGCTGTGCGGATTTCGAATTTGTACAGAGCCCCTGCGGACACACCGGGGAGGAATATTTCCCACACGCCGCATTCGCGGCGCAGGCGCATCGGATGCCTGCGACCGTCCCAGTAGTTGAAGTTGCCTACGACACTGACGCGCGAGGCGTTCGGGGCCCAGACAGCAAAGCTGGTGCCACTCACGCCACCCATTTCGCGTGGGTTAGCACCCAGAATTTCATAAGGGCGCAAGTGCGTGCCTTCGCCGAGCAGCCAGACATCCATGTCACCCAGTACGTGGCCAAAACGGTAGGGGTCTTCGATGATGGACTGCGGGCCGTCTGCCCACTGCACTTTCAAGCGGTACGGCGTGTCGGGCTCAGCTGCCAGGGTCTGCTCAAAGAACCCTGCCGGGTTGCGCAAGGTCATGGTGTCCATGACCGATTTATCCCCGCTGGTGACAATCTGAACCGTGACCGCTCCGGGCAAAAAAGTGCGGACGGACAACTTTCCACTGGCTTGCGCATGGGGGCCCAGCACGGCAAACGGGTCACCATGGTCGCCATTGCATATCAGCTTGATATCCGTAGAACGCAGGTTGGCGGCGCCTTCTTCTCGGGTAGCGCGTGCTTTCATTCGGTCGCGGCCTTGATGCCCCAAATCTGATCGGCATACTCGCGGATGGTGCGATCCGATGAAAAGATGCCCATGCCGGCTACATTGGCGATGGCGCGTTCACACCACTGGTCTGGTTGCCTGTAAAGGGCGTCAACGCGCAGTTGTGTTGCAACGTAGGACTGATAGTCTGCCAGCAACAGGTAATGGTCACCGCCCCATGCCAAAGACTCGACCAATGCGCGGTAGCGACCTGGCTCCTGGGGAGAAAAAAGGCCATCGGATATGGAGCTGAGTACCTGTCGCAGGACGGGAATTTCTTCGTAGTAGCGCATGGGCTGATACCCGCTTTGGCGTAATGCGCGCACTTCGGGTGTTTTGAGACCAAAGATGAAGATGTTGTCATCGCCCACCGCCTCACGGATTTCGATATTGGCGCCGTCGTCGGTACCAATGGTCAGTGCTCCGTTGAGCGCGAGCTTCATATTGCCTGTGCCAGAGGCTTCGGTCCCGGCGGTTGAAATTTGTTCCGACAGGTCCGCTCCGGGCATGATGACCTCAGCCACCGACACGCCGTAGTTCGGAATAAAAACAACTTTGAGTTTGTCGCCGATGCGCGGGTCGTTGTTGATGACCATTCCCACATCGTGAATCAATCGGATGATGGCCTTCGCCGTGTGGTAGCTGGAGGCTGCCTTGCCCGAAAAAATGACGGTACGCGGCACCCAGTTGCCTTGGGGGTCCTGCAGGATGGACAGATAGCGGGTAACCACATGCAGCACGTTGAGCAACTGACGTTTGTATTCGTGAATGCGCTTGACCTGCACATCAAACAGACTGTCCGGACTGACCACAATGCCGGTCGTGTGCGCAATATAGTCCGCCAACCGTGCTTTGTTTGCGCGCTTGACGGCACGGAATTTTTCCTGAAAATGCGGGTCCGCTTGGTGGGCGTTCAGGCCTTTGAGTTGCTCCAGATGCAGGCGCCAGTGTTTGCCCAGTGTCTGGTCCAGCAAATCAGACAAACCCGGGTTGGCTTGGGCCAGCCACCGCCGCGGTGTGACACCGTTGGTCATGTTGGTAAAGCGCTCGGGCCACAGGTCGGCAAAGTCGGCAAAAATGGTCTGCGTCAGCAGATTGGAGTGCAGCGCTGACACGCCATTGACGGTGTGGCTGCCCACCACCGACAGATGCGCCATGCGAACGCGCCGTTCGCCATGCTCATCAATGAGCGACAGGCGTTCCAGAAAGCCGTTGTCTCCGGGACGCTGGTTGGCCGCGTATTCCAGGAACTCCTTGTTGATCCGGAAAATGATTTCCAGATGCCTTGGCAATACATGCTGGATCAGGCTCACGGGCCAGGTTTCCAGTGCTTCCGGCATCAGTGTGTGGTTGGTATACGAAAACGTCTTGGCGCAGAGCGTCCAGGCGGCGTCCCAATCCATCTTGTATTCGTCGCACAGCAAACGCATCAACTCGGCGACACCGATGGCCGGGTGGGTGTCATTGAGGTGGATGGCGACTTTATCTGCCAGGTTGGCCAGTGTGGGGTATTCGCTCAGGTGGCGCTTGACCAGGTCCCGCATGGAAGCGGCGACAAAAAAGTATTCCTGCTTGAGTCGCAGTTCGCGCCCGGCAGGCGTGCTGTCGTTGGGGTACAGCACCCAGGAGATGTTTTCAAACTCGTTCTTGAGGTTGGCAGCGCGGGCATAGTCGCCGGCATTGAAAACTCCCAGATCAATGTGCGCAGGCGCTACTGCTTTCCATAGCCGCAGGGTGCTGACGTGGTCGGTTCCGTGACCGGGTACCACCATGTCGTAGGCTTTCGCGACCACTTCTCCACCGTGGCGCCAGTGCGCCACACCCTCCACATGCTCGACCCATCCACCGAAGCGAACGGGGTAGGCAATGTCGGCGCGTGGAAATTCCCAGGGTGTTCCGTCCTGCAGCCAAGGGTCGGGATATTCGACCTGCGACCCGCTTTGAATGCCTTGTGCAAACATGCCGTATTCGTAGCGAATCCCGTATCCAAAAGACGGTAGCCCCAAAGTTGCCATGGAGTCCAGAAAGCAGGCTGCCAAACGACCCAGACCGCCGTTACCCAACGCGGCGTCGTGCTCCTTGTTTTCTACATCTTCGAGCGAATGGGCGTGTTGTGATAAGCCCTGTGCAGCGCCGCCGGTCAGGTGCAGTGCCGCCAAGGCGTTGGACAGGGTACGCCCCATCAAGAACTCCATCGAAAGATAGACCACCCGGCGTGCCTGGTTTGCACGCTCTTGAGCCTGGGTTTCTACCCAGCGCTGGGACAGTTGCTCGCGCGCCACTTGCGCTACGGCCAACATCAAATCGGTGGTGGTTGCGTCTTCAGATGCAACACCTACGGTATTGAGCAGGTGTTGTTCAATCTGGGCGGCCAGTGCATGTTTTGCAATCAGGGGGGTAGAAGCCACAGCAAAATCCTTTTTGGTCACGTGGCGCACTTGTCGCCTGCAATGAAGGGAGCTCTCTCCAAACTGCTTTGATTCTCGCACGCAGTCAGTTTGATTTCAGTGGCGAGGATTAAGATGGCATCACCTATGGCAAATGTTTGAATTAGGAGTGCAAAAATGGAGCTGACCGAACAGGCGCAACGCCTTGATTTGCCAAAGCGTGCTGTGGCGCTGGTACTGGCGGGCGGTCGCGGTAGTCGATTGATGAGTCTGACGGATCGACGGGCCAAGCCGGCGGTTTATTTTGGCGGCAAGTTTCGTATCGTGGACTTTGCTCTGTCTAATTGTTTGAACTCAGGAATCCGCCGAATTGGCGTGATCACCCAATACAAATCCCACAGCCTGTTGCGCCATTTGCAACGGGGTTGGGCGTTCCTGAAGTCGGAGATGAACGAATTTGTCGATCTGCTGCCGGCACAGCAGCGCAACGACAACGAAAACTGGTACCGCGGCACTGCGGATGCGGTGTACCAGAATCACGATATTTTGGAAGGCTATGAAGCCGACTACATCGTTGTGCTGGCTGGCGACCACATTTACAAGATGAACTATGCGCTGATGTTGGCAGACCATGTGGCCAAGGGGCGCGAGTGCACCGTGGGTTGCATCGCCGTGCCACGCAGCGAGGCCAGTGCCTTTGGTGTGATGGCGATTGACGAAAATCAGATAGTCACGGACTTTGTCGAGAAGCCAGCGGACCCGCCTCCCATGCCGGGGCGCCCCGATATGTCGCTTGCCAGCATGGGTATTTACATCTTCAATGCGCAGTATCTTTACCGGGAACTGGCGCGCGATATAGCGGACCCGAGTTCCACGCATGACTTTGGCAAGGACATCATTCCCCATGCCGTGCGCAATGGGGATGTTGCGGCACATCCGTTTTCCTTGAGCTGTGTTCCATCTGCGAAGGAAGGTGTTGAACCCTATTGGCGCGATGTGGGAACGATTGAAGCCTATTGGGACGCCAATATTGACTTAACCGCAACCGATCCGCAACTCAATTTGTACGATCGGCGCTGGCCCATCATGACCTACCAGGACCAACTGCCTCCGGCCAAGTTTGTTCATAACCAGGATGATCGCCGCGGGATGGCTATTGAATCGATGGTTTCCGGGGGGTGCATCGTATCGGGTCATGTGTTTCGC
The DNA here is from genome assembly GCA_903924955.1 of uncultured beta proteobacterium. Classification (GTDB taxonomy): domain Bacteria; phylum Pseudomonadota; class Gammaproteobacteria; order Burkholderiales; family Burkholderiaceae_C; genus Allorhodoferax. The sequence goes on from CAIYDK010000151.1 coordinate 23,450, forward strand.
TCGGTTCTTTTTTCCAGCGTGCGCGTGCATTCTTATTCTGCCGTCAACTGGTCTGTGCTGCTTCCGGACGTGGTGGTTGGCCGAGGGGTGCGGTTGACTCGCGTGGTGGTGGACCGTGGCGTCAGTATTCCCGACGGCATGGTGATTGGTGAAGACACTGAACTCGATGCAAAGCGTTTTCACCGCAGTGAAAACGGTATTGTTTTGGTAACTGCTTGCATGGTTGCTAACATTGCGGCATGAAGGTACTGCTGGCTGCTGCTGAAATTTTTCCACTCGTCAAAACTGGCGGTTTGGCCGATGTTGTGGGTGCGCTACCGGGGGCTTTAATCTCGGCAGGTGCTGAAGTCCGTCTGGTATTGCCGGGCCTGCCCGCCATTTTGGCGGGCGTTGAGGGACTTGAGACGGTGTGTGAACTCGGTGCCATGTTTGGTGCGGGTCGCGTCACACTGCGCTTGGGGCGTATCGCCCATAACGGCGTTTCTGCCTACGTTATCGATGCGCCCTACCTTTACCGGCGCGCAGGTAATCCCTACCAGGATGGCGATGGGAACGAATGGCCTGACAACATTCAGCGTTTTGCCTTGCTGGGTTGGGTCGCGGCTCACCTGGCAGCCGGCGAACTGGACACGGATTGGACGCCCGAGGTGCTGCACGCCCATGACTGGCACGCCGCCCTGGCTTGTGCCTACGTGGCTAGCCATCCTGGACAACGTGTTGCGACGGTTTTTACCATTCATAACCTGGCGTATCAGGGACTTTTTCCGGTTCAGGACTTTCATTTGTTGGGCTTGCCATCGCGCCTGATGGTGTCGCAAGGGCTGGAGTTTCACGGTAACTTGTCCTTCATGAAGGCCGGGCTGAAATTTTCCCAGAGGGTGACCACGGTCAGTCCAAACTACGCGCGTGAGATTGCGACCGAAGAGTTTGGCTGTGGACTGGATGGCGTCATCCGGGTGCGCGGCGCGGCTGTTAGCGGCATTCTCAACGGAGTGGATGCAAGCGTCTGGAACCCGGCCACTGACGATTCAATTCCCAGCGTCTATTCGGCCCGTAGCCTCAAAGGCAAGGGCGTGTGCAAGTCAGCCCTGCAGCAGGAGCTGGGTTTGCATGTGGATGCGAAAGCACCGCTGCTGGCAGTGGTCAGCCGGTTGACTTCGCAAAAGGGATTGGACCTGGTTCTTGCGGCCCTGCCCACACTCATGCAGGGTTCCACCGGCGGTGGCGCCCAGTTGGCCGTCCAGGGTAATGGTGATTCGGCACTGGAGGCCGCATTTGCAGCGGCGGCGGCCCGCTATCCAGGGCGCGTTGCCGTGTGGTTGCGTTATGACGAAGCGCTCGCTCATCGCATGATGGCGGGTGCCGATGCGATGCTGGTGCCATCCCGGTTCGAACCTTGCGGGCTGACGCAGTTGTACGCGCTGCGTTACGGCACTGTGCCCGTAGTGCGTCAGGTGGGTGGCCTCGCCGACACGGTGGTTGATGTGACCCGAGAGTCCATTCAATCGGATACCGCAACCGGTTTCATGTTTGGTCAGGCGACCACGGTGGGCCTGGACCACGCCCTGGCGCGCGCGCTGGATGCCTATCGTAATCCTGCTCTGTGGCGTCAGCTGATGCTGCGCGGCATGGCCCAGAATTTCTCGTGGGATGTGGCTGCCGCCCAGTACCTTTCGCTCTACAGCGAATTGCTGACAGACAGAGTGGTTGGCAGCGCAGTGGCTGTGGCCTGATTTCAGGCGTTGCCCAGCGTGTGCAGTGGAATGTCTTTTTCCATGGCAAGTTGATCCAATTGTTTGCGGGTTTGCGTCAGCAGAAAATCCGCAATCGCGCGGTGTGTTTCAGGGGCGAACATGGCCATGATGTTGGAGGCCTTTAGCCCCACCGCGTGTGTGAGCGCCGCAGCAAAGTGCGGCTCCAGTGCTGCCACTGCCACGCGCCCATCCTTGCACGGATAGACACGGTAACCGGCGTGGCCACCGCCAACCGCGGCGCCGGGCTTGGTCAGGCCCCAGGTGCGCGGCAGGGCCAGATAGGCAGCCGCGTCCGAGAGTGCGATGTCGAAGCGTGCACCTTTGCCTTTCTGCAATTGGTGCAGGCGCGCTTTCAAAACCGCTTCTGACGTCATCAGCGAGCCGCCCATGTCGGCGTACAGAGTGGGTGGCAGATCCAGGCCTGCCACCAGGTTGTTTTCGGCCAGGTAGGTCAGGTCATGGCCGGGTTCTTCGGCCCGCTCGCCAGGCGCGCCAAATATGGCCACCAGCGACAACATGGGGTAGAGCTTGTGCAGGGTTTTCCACTCAAGGCCAAGCTTTTGCATGGCAGATGGACGAAACGAGGTGAGTAACACGTCGGCCTTGGCCAGTTCGCGGTGCAAGGCTTTTTGACCCTTTTCAGACTTAAGGTCCACGTTGGCGATGCGCATTCCTGCATGCAGCGTGTCGTATGCCGATCGGTTGTACAGACCCATGGGGTCTCCTGATGTGCCCTTGGGCGCGCTGGGGTGCGGTGGCGGTTCCAGCTTGACGCAGCTTGCACCCATTTGCAGGCAGCGCATCAGGGCCGCTGGGCCGGGCAGGTTCAGTGCCAAGCTGAGAATGCGAACACCTTTAAGAGGAAGCAAGGGCTTCAGAGTAGTGGATTGGACTTTTTGGGTGGTCATGGGTCGGTGTATTGGCAAAATCGTGTTCGTAGCCCATGATAATGGCTGTCCATTTGACAGTACAGGGTAGCCCTTTGACCAACGATCAACTTGATTTTTCCTTTGTAGCCGAGCTTCCGGTTTTGGCTACACCGCCGAAAAAGCGATCTCCTCGGAAAGTCGCGCCGGCTACTGCGCTTGTGCCCAATGCTCCATTGCAACCGCTGATGACGGTCGAAGCGGTTGATGTGTCCACTGTTGCGTCAGCGCAGTCCAATGCGGGAAGCGTGGAGGCCCTGGCAGTCGTGCTGGAGGCACATCCCGACTACAGGGTTCTGCGCCGTTTGCAACCCCGCCTTCAGTGGCCGGAATCGAGCGGCCAAGGGGTGTGCCGCGTGGTGGTGCTGGACACGGAAACGACGGGCCTGGACCACTCCAAAGACAGGATCATGGAGTTGGCGTTGCTGCGCGTTGACGTTGACCTGGTTACGGGCCTGCCGGTTGGGACCATGCAGGTGTACGACCAACTGGAAGACCCCGGAATTCCCATTCCGCGCGAGGTGCAGGAGATTACCGGTATCAACGATGCTATGGTGCAGGGGCAACGACTGGATGACGCACGCATTGCCATGTTGCTGGACGGAGTGGATCTGGTGATTGCCCATAACGCCGGTTTTGACCGGCCGTTTTGCGAAGCCCGCATTGAGCAGTTTCGTCATCTGACATGGGCTTGTTCGTTTGCAGATATTTCATGGAAAGCGCAAGGCAAGCGTTCGGCCAAGCTGGAGAGTCTGGCGCTTGAAATGGGCTGGTTTTACGATGCCCACCGCGCCGAGATGGATTGCCACGCGCTGCTGGCGGTGCTGATCGCCAATTTGCCGCAGTTGCCCCACACGGGACTTGCCCATTTGATAGAACAGGCACGCAAACCCAGCTACCGCTTAATGGCAACCAATGCGCCGTTTGATGCGAAAGACAAGCTCAAGGCGCGTGGCTACCGCTGGAGCGCAGAGCAAAAAGTCTGGCATACCCGCGTGGGCGACAGCGTTGCCCTGCAAACAGAGTTTGATTGGCTCAAGGATAACGCTTACCACCAGCGATCCGCCGTCGTCCAGTTTGAAAAGCTCGACGCACTGGTGCGTTATTCAAACCGGGCAGGTGAGTTGCTGTACCACCAGTTGTAGGAAACGCATGTTGCCGAACAAAAGCCTCTCTCTTGCCAGTGTTCAGGTCGCGCAGGCCCGCAAGGTCGTCATTGCCGGGCGATCCATTCTGACGGCCATCCACAAGACCCAAGTTCATGGCCCGGTGGCAGTCACTGCCCTGGGCCTTCAGGGGGACGAACAGGCTGACCTTTCAGTGCATGGAGGACTTGAAAAAGCGGTCTATGCCTACCCGGCGGAACACTATGGTTTCTGGCGTGAAGTACGGCAAAAGGCAGGTGTGTCGAATATCGATACGCAACTCAACCACGGCGCCATGGGCGAAAACCTGACGCTCAATGGTTTACTGGAAGCGGATGTGTGGGTCGGTGACGTCCTGCGGTTTCCCCAGTGTGTTCTGCGCGTGAGTCAGCCCCGTGAGCCCTGTTACAAGTTCAACGCCGCCATGGGGTTCAATGGGGCCGTCAGGGAGATGGCTCTGAGCGGTTTTTGCGGGTTTTATCTGTCGGTTGACGAGCCGGGAACATTGCAGGCTGGTGAGTCGTTTGAGTTACATCCAGGCCCGCGCCACCTCAGCATTCCTGAGCGCTTTCAGGCTAGGATGTTCAAGCACCTGCGTTAACACCGGGTGCTTTGGCGTCGCGCGGTGTCAGTGTCCGAATTCCTTCTGCTGACGGGATTTGTGGAAGGTCATCGGCACAACCGATTGCGCGCCAGTTGGTTCCTTGCGGGCCTGATTGAGAACCGATGCTTTTATCTTGCCCACCACATGCATTTCGCACGGCTTGCAGTCAAAGCGCAGGGTTAATTTCTCCTTGCCGTTGATTAACTGCAGTGGCTCGGCTTTGACCTGGCCCTGTACTCCCACCACGCCCTTGGCCTGCTTGGGGCACAGGCTGAGCGAAAACCGCACGCAGTGCTTGGTGATCATCAGGCTCACTTCGCCGAGTTCTTCGTTGTTCTCGTACGCAGCGTCCACGACCTTGACACCGTGTTTGGCATAGAACGCGTGGGCTGCCTTGTTGTGCACATTGGCCAGGTAGCTCAGTGTGTCCTCTGGGAATGCCACGGGCGGCTGCACTGCAGCGGCGCGGGGCAAACGTGGCAGGGCGAGGGCGCGAACCGTTTCCAGTTCTTCAACAGCATCCCGGCGCAACGCGTTGAGTGTGGATGCAGGCACAAACAGGTCGCTAGCCCCCGTCAAATGTGCGTGAGTAGCTATGAAAATCGTAGTGCCTAGTTTGCCAATGTGCTGCTCCAGCAGTGTCGCGTTGGTGGCTGGGTCGTTCGCGGTGGTGTGGGGCAGGGTGGCATGGGTGGTGGCCGTGTTGCCGTCTTCGTCGGTCAGGGTTAGCGCGACGCCCTTGGGTGTTCGGGTCAGTTCTGCCCACACCGCAATGCGACGGTCGCTGGATTTCTTGTCCAGTACGCGTACCCAGTCGATATCGCGATTTCGGTTGACCTCGGTACCCTTGCGCAAGTCCTTGAGACCGGCTACGTCGTCCTTGGGAAACACCCGCCAGCGCCGGGCCCCACCTTGCTTGGGCTTGCCTATTGGCTCTGCGCGGTTGATGGCCAGACCGACCAACTCCTTCTGCAGGTCGTAGTAACACAGGCCATCGCCGTTGTGGAGCACGGTAGCGGCATCGGTGGTTTCCAGTTCAACCCAGTTGGGGCCAACCTGTGTCACGTAGCCAATGGCCAGGCCCGGGTTTTTGGGTGAGTCAAACGCGCCAATATCGTCCTTGCGGCCTTGCACAAAGTAGTCGGTGAACTCGCGGTTGAAATTCTGGTTGGGATCGGGCGTGAAGGTAAAGGTTGTGGTGCCACTGCTGGCGCGTGTCAGTGGTTGTGCTGAACCCTGGCGCTCGTCGATCAACGCATCCAGCAGCTTGCGATAGTGGGCGGTGATGTTCTTCACATAGCCCATGTCTTTGTAGCGCCCCTCGATCTTGAAACTACGAATGCCCGCATCCACCAGCGCCGCCAGGTTCTCGCTCTGGTTGTTGTCCTTCATGGACAGCACATGCTTGTCGTGCGCCACAAATCGGCCCTTGTCGTCCACCACCTGGTAGGGCAGACGGCAGGCTTGGCTGCATTCGCCCCGGTTGGCGCTGCGCCCGGTGTGGGCGTGGCTGATGTAGCACTGGCCGCTGTAGGCCACGCACAGCGCGCCGTGCACAAAAAACTCCAGCGTGCAGTTTGTCGTGGCGCGAATGGCGGCAATCTGCTGCAACGTTAGCTCGCGGGCCAGCACAATTTGCGACAGGCCTACGTCCTGCAAAAAACGCGCCTTTTCGGGGGTGCGGATGTCGGTCTGGGTGCTGGCGTGTAACTGAATCGGCGGCAGGTCAAGTTCCAGCAAGCCCATGTCCTGAATGATCAATGCATCGGCCCCGGCATCGTAGAGTTGCCAGGCCAGTTTGCGTGCGCCCTCCAGCTCATCGTCCCGCAGGATGGTGTTGAGGGTGACGAAGATGCGGCTGTTAAACCGGTGGGCGTGCCGTGTCAGACGGGCGATTTGACTCACGCTGTTGTCGGCACTGGAGCGCGCGCCAAAGGAAGGGCCGCCGATGTAAACCGCATCGGCACCGTGGTTCACCGCCTCGATGCCGATGTCGGCATCACGCGCGGGGGCCAGGAGTTCAAGTTGAAAGTCGAGGAGGGACATGGCGTATGTTGCGATTTTTCAGGCTTGAACGACCCGTTGGGTCTGCGTGCCCAGACCGTCAATGCCCAAATGCAGGGTCTGGCCGGCCCGCAAAAATACCGGTGGCTTTTGGCCCATGCCCACGCCGGGTGGCGTGCCAGTGGAGATGACATCACCGCTTTGCAGGCTCATGAAGCGGCTCAGGTAACTGATCAGGAACGGAACCTGGTAGACCATGGTGGCGGTGGAGCCATCCTGAAAGCGCTTGCCGTCCACCTCAAGCCACAGTCGCAGAGCCTGTGGGTTGGGTACCTCGTCGGTAGTCACCAGCCAGGGGCCCATGGGGCCAAACGTGTCGCAACCCTTGCCCTTGTCCCAGGTGCCGCTGCGCTCGATCTGGAATTCACGCTCGGACACATCGTTGACGATGCAATAGCCCGCCACATGGTTCATGGCGTCGGCTTCCGCGATGTAGCGCCCACCTTGGCCAATGACCACGCCGAGTTCCACTTCCCAGTCGGTCTTGACCGAACCACGCGGAATCTCCACGGCATCGTCCGGCCCCACGATGGCACTGGTCCACTTGTTGAAGACCACGGGTTCGGGGGGCACCTGCATGCCCGCCTCGGCGGCGTGGTCAGAGTAGTTCAGGCCAATGCAGATCAGTTTGCCGGTACGCGCTACGCAGGGCCCCAGGCGCAACTCCTTTTGTGGTTGGCCGGCCACCAGAGGCAGGGCGCTCAGGTCCAGTTTCTTGAGACGGTCGAGTTGGGCGGGCAGGAGCACATCGCCGCCGATGTCGTCTACCACGCCCGACAGATCACGTACATGTCCTTGTGCATCCAGTGCACCGGGTTTTTCATGGCCTGGGGGGCCAAAGCGAACAAGTTTCATGGCAATTCCAATGGAAAAACGCGGCCGTAGCCGCGTTTCATGGGGATCTGGAGCTAAGCGTTCAGCTTATTCGATCTTGGCCTTGGCGCGCAACTCTTCCTGGTATTTGCCAATCTTCTGCTGTTGCAGCTGTTGGGAAATCTGGGGCTTCACGTCGTCAAATTTTGGCAACTGGGCGTCACGGATGTCGTCCAGGCGAATGATGTGGTAACCGAACTGGGTTTTCACCGGCGTTTCGGTCATCTTGCCTTTGGTCAAGGCGATCAGTGCCTCCGAGAATTCTTTCACGTAATTGCCGGGGTTGGCCCAATCCAGGTCGCCACCCTTGGCGCCGGAGCCTGGGTCCTTGGACGACTTTTTGGCGATTTCATCAAACTTGCCACCCTTTTTGAGCTGGGCAATGATGGCCTTGGCCTGATCTTCCTTTTCTACCAGGATGTGGCGCGCCTTGTATTCCTTGCCAGAGTTCGCAGCAGCAAACTTGTCGTATTCAGCCTTGATTTCTTCGTCGGTGACGGGGTTCTTTTTCTGATAATCCCCAAACAGTTCGCGAATCAGAATGGCCTGGCGCGCCAGTTCGATCTGGGTCTTGAAGTCTTCGGTGGCATCCAGGCCGCGCACTTGGGCCTCTTGCATGAAGATTTCGCGGGCGATGACTTCATCCTTGAGTTGGCCTTGCATTTCGGGCGTTACCGGGCGCCCTGAGCGCTTGACCTGCTCTGCCAACGCTTCCACGCGGGACTTCGGAATGGCCTTGCCATTGACGATGGCCACGTTTTGGGCCCACGCCGCAGGTGCTGCCGCCAACAAGGTGGCAGTTGCGAGTACGGACAAAATTTGCTTCTTCATGCGATTTCCTTCAGGGATACAAATAAATAATTGCCAATAAGGCGCTTTAAACCAGAGGTTTGGTTGGCGATTCTTCGGTCTCTATGGCCAGTGCATGCAGCCCCTGGTCAATGAAATCTTGCAGCGCATCATACACAAGGCGGTGACGTGCAACCCGGGACAGCCCTGTAAAACTATGTGAAGCCACTTTGACACGGAAATGCGTGCCAAAACCGGTGCCATTGGCTCCGGCGTGGCCGTTGTGCTGGTAACTCTCGTCCAGAACCTCCAGTCGGGTGGGGGACAGACGCTCGCGCAGTCGCTGTTCGAGTTCGGTGGCGGTAGGGCCTTTGCTCATGGCGATGCTTCCTTTTCTTTGTCATCTCCACCCCGCAGGTGGGGCGCGATATAGATGCCCTGTCCAATAATGAATGCCAGCGGGAATATGTAGCCCCACAGCTTGAACGTTACCCATTGTTCGGTGGTGTAGTTCAGAACGACATAGGCGTTCAGGATCGACATAAACGCGTTGTAGGCTATCCAAACCACATTGAGGCGGTGCCAGACGGCGTCAGGCAGCTCCAACTGATGGCCCATCAGCATTTTCAGGAAGTTTTTCTTCAATACCCAGACCGCAATCGCCAGTGCGATGGCCATTGCCGCGTATAAAACGGTGGGTTTCCACTTGATAAAGCGGTCATCGTGCAACGCCAGCGTCAGTGTGCCAAACACCAGTACCAACGCCAGGGTAATCTTGTACATGGTCGGCACCTTGCGGTCGACCGCGTACATGATGGCAACCTGCAGAACGGTCGTTGCCATCAGAACGCCGGTGCCGACATAGATATCGTAAAACTTGTACGCGCCTACAAATAGCAGGATGGGGAAAAAATCAATCAGTATTTTCATGCAGGCGTGAAGTGTAACGAAGCCGAGTTCATGCAATAGCGCAGACCCGTGTCAGTGGGGCCGTCATCAAACAGGTGACCCAGGTGCGCGCCACAAGTCGCACAGAGGGCCTCGGTGCGGACCATGCCGTGTGCACGGTCGGTTCGCGTTTGAACTGCGCCGTCGGCAATGGCCTCATCGAAGCTGGGCCAGCCGCATCCGGCATCGAATTTGGTGCTTGACGTGAACAGGGGTGTGTCGCAGCAGATGCAGTGGTACACGCCGTCCTTGAAGTTGTCCGCGTACTTTCCGGTAAAGGGGCGCTCGGTCGCGGCATGCCGTGTTACCTCAAAGGCGACAGATTCGGCGCCCTTGTCCTGCAGCAGGGACTTCCACTGCGGCTCGGTCTTCTGGATCGGATAGGCCATGGTGATCTCTTTCGGGGTTTGATCAGGAACTGCAACTGATGGAAATGCTGCCAGCCCAGTCGGGCGGGAATCCGGCAAAGGACTCGAAAGGAGGGTGTTCGTCAAATGGCTGCTCCAGCACCTTTAGGAGCTGTTCTACCACCGAGTAGTCCTTGACCCGTGCCGCCTGGATGGCCAGCTCGCCGAGGTGGTTGCGTAGCACGTATTTTGGGTTGGTTCTTAACATCAAATCGGACGTTTGCCCCCGTAGGGTATGCGCAAGCTGCTCTGAATATTGTAGCAACCACTGGTCGATTCCAGAGCGATCCATAAATAGGTCGCTGACCGATGCGTCCTCACCTCCAGGGTTTTCGTCCCGCGCTTTGACCCAGTGGCTCAGTCGGCGCCAGAAAATGGTGTAGTCCACCCGCTCGGCAGCAAGCAGCTGCAAGACCTGCTCTGCCAGTATGCGGTGACCGTCTCGATGCGCCGCAAACCCCAATTTCGCGGACATACAGGCATTGAAGGCCGTGGGGTACGCATTCTTGTAGGTTTCCAACGCGGCCACAGCCAGATCCTGTTCGCCAATCAGAGGCAGCAGCGCCTGGCCCAGGCAATACAGGTTCCAGTAGGCCACGTTGGGCTGCTTGTTGAAGGCGTAGCGACCCTGGTGGTCAGAGTGGTTGCAGATGTGGCCGGGGTCGAACCCATCCAGAAACTGAAACGGGCCATAGTCAATCGTGAGGCCCAGAATACTCATGTTGTCCGTATTCATGACGCCGTGGCAAAACCCGACGGCCTGCCACTGCGCCACCATCTTTGCCGTGCGTTCGGTGACCGCTTGCAACAGGTTGGCATAGGGGTTGCTACTGGGTTGCGTGCTGGAACCGCAATCGGGGTAGTAGCGTTCTATGACATAGTCCGCTAACTCTTTCAGCTGCGCGTGCTGGTCATGGTGACAAAAGTGCTCAAAATGGCCAAATCGGATGAAGCTCGGTGCCAGTCGCGTTACCACGGCGGCGGTTTCCATGGCTTCGCGGCGCACGGGTTCGTCTGACCCGGTCACGCACAGTGCGCGGGAGGTGGGAATGTGCAAACCGTGC
>CAIYDK010000152.1 GCA_903924955.1 uncultured beta proteobacterium
CCTTCCTTCCGCGCGGCGCACCAGTGCTCTAACGCGTGCGATTACCTCCCGCGGTGAAAAGGGCTTGCACACATAGTCATCTGCTCCCGTGTCCAGTCCCAGGAGACGATCAACCTCGTCGATGCGTGCAGTCAGCATCAGGATGGGCACGTCACTGAAGACACGAACCGCTTGGCAAACGCCGATACCGTCCAAGCCAGGCAACATCCAGTCTAGGACGACCGCATCGGGTGCGCGCTCTTTAATCATCCGCAGTGCATCGCGGCCGTCGTAGGCAGCGGTAGCTTCATACCCGCTGGCCCGGAGATAGTTCAGCAATAGTTCGGAGATCTTGCGGTCGTCTTCAACAACCAGCACGCTGTGCGTCAGCGTGTCACTCATGTGGCTTCGTCGCCATGGCGTGGCAATTCAAGGTGAAACAGCACGCCACCCAACGCAGAGGGCTCTGCCCGCAGCATACCCCGATGTGCCTTGGCGATTTGCGCGCAAATGGCAAGCCCCAGTCCGCTGCCCCCGGTGGATCGCCCGCGGGACGCGTCCGCACGGTACAAGGGCTCAAAGATGCGCGGCAAGTCATCCGCCGACACGCCGGGCGCAGTATCTTCCACTTCGATGACCACCATGGTGGCATCGTCGTCGCCCAGTGTCACGACAACCTGCCCCGGTGCATCGCTATAGCGCAGGGAGTTGTCGAGCAGATTGCCCACCAGTTGTTCGATGCGTTTCGCGTCCCAACGCACCATCGTCGACGCTTCAGGGTCAACTTTCAAAATGAGTGTCAAACCGGCTTGGGTGGCTCTCAGCGCAAATCGTTGAACAATGCTCTCCAGAAGCTGGGCAGCATCAACTTCTTCAAAATAGCACGGCAGCGCCTTGAGATCTGCCATGGCCAGCAGGTGCAAATCGTCGACCAGCGCATTAAGCTTCAAAACTTCCTCGCGCAATGACTGCATGGCTTGCGGCGTTTGCGCGACAACACCGTCGATCAGCGCATCAATCTCACCGCGAAGCACCGTCAGCGGGGTGCGCAGTTCGTGGGACATGTCTGCAATCCATTGGCGCCGTGCTCCTTCGAGCTTCTTCAAGCCCGCCGCCATCTGGTTGATGTTGCGCATGGTGTCACCCATTTCGTCGCTGCGCGTTGCCTTCAGGCGAGTCTCAAACTCGCCCCTCGCAATGCGTTCGGTAGCCGCTTGCACCTCGATCAGCGGGCGCACCCAATGCCCGGAAATCCAGAAGGCACCGATCGAAGCAACAAATAGCAGAACGCAAGCCATGGCGACGATGCTCAGGTACTGCGTGTTCAGAAATCGGACCTCGACTTCGCTTGGCACAGGCTTGAGCTTGACCATTCGCACCACGGCCACCACGTCACTGCGAACACGAACGGGGCGTTCAATGGTGTCTGCGGCCCCACGCTCCAGATTTCGCCCCAAACGTGCCCGTCCATCCAGGTCGTAGACGGCAACGCGGTCCTTGAAGGCATCGACGATGTCGTTCGGTCGTGGTGGCGGACTGAACATCCCTCCTTCTTCCGGGGGAGGCATTGC
>CAIYDK010000153.1 GCA_903924955.1 uncultured beta proteobacterium
CGCCATGCGCTTCAGCAGCCAATGCCACTGTGGCGGTACTGACTTCGAGTTCAGGCAGCCCACATACGGCGATAGAGAGCCTCCAGGTCACGGGTGAATTGCGCGGACTGGCGCAGGGGGCTCGCCTCCATGCGCGGACGGAGCTGACTGCGCAACTCACCCAAACGAACCGGATTGGCGGCTAGTGCAATCGCGCCTGCCACATAGGAATCAATATTGTCGAAAGCCAGCTCGTCGGCTAATTCCAAATTCGATAGTGCCGACACGGTCTGACGTGAAACTACGGTGTCGCCGGCAATGGTGACTACCGGCACGCCCATCCACAGGGCTTCCAGAGTAGTCATGCCGCCATTGAAAGGGAATGTGTCGAGGGCTATGTCCACATGGCCGTATTCAGCGAGCATGTCCGGGTGAGATGAGCTTTCCCGCAAATCCAACCGATCAGCGACTATTCCATGCTCTTCAAACCTTTGCAGTAACCGTTCTAGCGACAATTTGTCGGACAGGATTGATGACTTGACGATCAATCGGCCATTTGGGACGGCCAGCAAAATCCGACACCAAGCAGCCAGAATTTCCTGGGTTACCTTGGGTGACAAACGGTGGCGGCGCAACTTCGGGGGCGTAGTCTGGTGGCCCATAGCAAAACCTGGTGTGGGGCAAATAAACGGGGATTTCAGAGAAAAGTTGCCCGGACCCCGGCGGCGAGGTAATTGGTCTGGCTTAACCGTTGTCGCATGTGAGCGCGCCGATTTCATTGACCGCGCTTTAGCGGGCGGTTTTCCTGACGCGATAACGCGCACCCAAGCGCGCAGGCGACAGGCATGGTTTGACAACTATGTGCAGGCAATTTTGCAGCGTGACGTGCGCGATCTGGCCAATATTGAGCAGCTCACGGAGGTTCCCAACCTGCTTCAATTAATCGCCACGCGCAGCGCCAGCTTGCTCAATTTTGCGGAGCTCTCGCGCACCGCAGACCTTGCACAAAGCACGCTCAAGCGCTACTTTGCCTTGCTGGAAATGTTGTTTCTGGTGGTACGCCTACCGTCCTGGGAGCGCAACCCGGGCAAGCGTTTGGTCAAAGCACCGGCATCGAAGTCAAGGCCAGCGCCACTGTGGAGAGCAAAGACTTCAAGGGGTTGCGCCACCTGCAAGAGACCGAATCGACAATTTTCCAGCGCGGCATCGTGCTTTACACAGGGCGAAAAATAGTGCCCTTTGGCAAAGACCTCTGGGCGATTCCGCTGTCGGTGTGGTGGGCTAGAAGGGGCAGTGGCGCTACAAGTAACCGCTCCTCGGATTGATCCACACGATGGATCTGCACAAGTAGAATATTCGCATGCTTGCTCCAAAAACCATTCACGATGCGGCTTTGCGTGCTGCAATGGCTGCAAGCAGCTCGGCAAGCGTAATCTTGTTTGGTTCCTATGCGAGAGGCGATGCAAACGAAGGGTCCGACCTGGATTTGTTGGTCATTGAGCGGGAATTGGGAGACAAGACCGAAGAGTATTTGAAGCTGCACCGTGCGGTTGGTTCGGTTGGTACCGGAGTGGACATTGTGGTGATTTCGGTGGACGAATATGAGCGCCGCAGCCAAGTACCAGGAACCGTTCCCTACTGGGCGGCAAAAGAAGGCAAATTGCTCCATGTCGCCCGCCCTTGAAGAAGCAACTCGCTTATTGCGTCTAGCCCATCGGGACGCCGACACATTTGCGCTCTTGCACCCATTGCCTAAAGCCAGCATGTCTGCACTGGGTTTTCACGTACAACAAGCAATTGAAAAGGCGCTGAAGGCCATCAGCACCATGAACCAACTTGAGGTTCGGCGCACGCATGATCTTGCAGCATTGGCTGAGGCAATTTCGGAAGTTGGCGAGCCCTTGCCTTTGACTGCTGAAGAGTTCCGTACCCTGAATCCGTTTGCTGTCGAATTTCGATACGACGACGAAATGCAATCCAGTCTTTCACGACAAGAATTGGCCTCCATGCTTTCCAGTGTGCTCCAGTGGGCTGATGGAAAAATGGCATCGGCACAGGGAGCAAGTTGACGGCTCTTCTGCCCTCATCGCTCCGGTGCCGCACTCGGAAGGCTCCAGGCACCGCTGCCGCTGACTGCCTGGCTCTCGGCGCTGAGTGCACCAGCACCGGTTACCTGAATCGCTATCCACTTGATAGCAGTCTGCGCACGATTGGCGGGGGCTACAGGCAGATTTTGTTCAG
>CAIYDK010000154.1 GCA_903924955.1 uncultured beta proteobacterium
CGTCAAGAATGAAAGACATATATCGCCTGAGATTTTTATGGAAAACCGTTGAGCGCAAGTCATTCGAGTTTGTAATATTTCCGCCTTGAAAAGTCACTGCAGCGTGCTGCATATGTGTTTTTGCCAATTCCGATGAAGACGTCCGACGGTACAGATCACTCTCATTTGGCAACAAATGTCCTGGGTTTTTGCACACGGCAAGTACATCGACAGACCTTGAGTTAACCCGAGTAAAGAAACCACGTGGAATCCATCCACTCGAATGCGAGTTCAAGGTGTTTGGGCACTGCACTGCAGTGTTTCCACAGGTGGAGATAGTGTTGTAGAACTGATGAGTGTCCATGGCTGCTCCTTCGTTTAATGCAGCCACATCGCTGTGATGAGTTCGTCTCTGTCCTCAGTCACAACAATGCAGGCGTTCAGATACTTGCTCAGTTGCTTGACGACCTGGCCTCCCACATCCTTTGATAGGTCCCGGCGAGCCTTTTTGTCAAACGTGATGCGACTCGATCCAAATGATTTCTCGCGCTTTCCGTAGCTCAGTAGCCAATCAATTACTAGGGGTGGAATGCAGCGTTGCTGTATTCTGTTTTGGGCGTGCGATGTGTATTTCATGGTGCCTTCAATAGATGTCTCGTTTATTTGTTGGGCTTAGCGCCTAGGCCGTCTAACCGTTTTACCCATTCGTCTTCCATCACGCAGTTAAGCCCGTCCCAATCTTCATCGTCGAATGGCTTCCCAAACGGCGTGTATTGATACTCCCAGAGCGTTGGAGTGGTACTCGAACCGGCTCGCATCTTCTCCATTGCCTGCCTATCTTCATCTTTGCGAATCGAGAGCATGATTCGGTACCATTGAAGGGGATCAGACATGATGTTTGCGACCCTACCAAGCGGCGAAAAGGCTTTATCGAAATTACCATCCTGAGCCTGAATTTTTGCCAGTTCACCGGCGTAATGCGACACTGCGTATGCGGCCAGCATGCCTTTGTCTTTGGTAATTGCTGAGAGATCATGCAAATCGAATGGCGTTGCCTCTGTGTCATAACTCTCGACCCAACTGACCGGAACGAACGGGTACATGCGTGTTTCTAGGTATTGGCCTGGCGCCCCAAGAAGCAGCAGCAATCGGTTCATCAGAGTGTCTCTCGGGATGTTCTTTTCTTCGCAGGTTTGTTCAAGGAGGTCTGTCGCATCACTACTCAGGGCAAGGGTAAGCAAGCTTCCGCCGCCACTCATCGCGAGCATGGATTTAAGCTTTGCCTGTATGTATGCCCGTGCTTTCGGCGAGTTCTTTATGGTGATCTCCGCCCGAACCCTGGGAAGTTCAACTTCGAGTGTTTTACTAATCAATGCGTCTCGGCGGATACAGGCTTCTTCTGTCCGAGCATTGAAAGCTTCCAGAATCGGCTTAATGATCCGGACCGTAACTTTTGTTCGCTTTCGCGTGTCAAATTTGTTCATGACTTAAATATACGGCAAATGCCACAATAAAACAAGCCAAATGCCATAAATAGTTTTAAGCGCAGGTTTTACCTGTTGGTTTTTGCCTAATTGGACGGGAAGATCCGACGACTAGGGCATGGCA
>CAIYDK010000155.1 GCA_903924955.1 uncultured beta proteobacterium
AGTAGTTGCCACGGTGGGTGTGCTGATGCAGCCCGCGCCACCCGTCACCACCGATCCTCAACCCCGTGAGCCGATTGGGCTTCCGGGCTCGCAAACGAACGGGACCAAGGGTCTCTAAACACAACCACTCATAGCAGCGTATTTACCTTAAGGAGATCTCCATGAAAAAACTCAATTTCACCCTCACAGCCCTCGCGATTACCCTGATGGCAGCAGCCCCGCTGGCAATCCATGCCCAGGACACAACGGCAGAACCGGGCGATGGCCTGCGCATTGCAACCGGCAAGAAGGGCAAGGGCTACTCTAAACTCTTTGCCGATCTGCGCACCGTGTGTGGAAACCAAGTTGCCATCACGGAGGTCGAAACTGAAGGCGGCCTTCAAAATCTGACCACGCTGGCTGCCAATCAGGCCGAACTGGGCTTTGTGCAGCTTGACACGCTGCAGGACATGAAAGGCTCGGACGAAAACATTGGCTCCCTTCTGGCGCTCATGCCCCTGAACGCCAACCTGCTGCACATCGTCGCCCGCCCCGACGGGTTTAGCTACCCCGGTCCAAAGCGCATATGGCCACTTCAGCCCGAAACAATCACGGTCTCGGTAGACAAGTTCTCAGACCTGAAGAATCTTCCCGTGGCCGTGGTGGGTTCCGCACGCGCGCTGGGCCGCGTGCTCGACCGGCGCTTTGCGATGAACATGCGCGTCGTCGATGTTGATACCGATGAGCAGGCGCTGGCCAAGCTTAAATCGGGCGAAGTGGCCGGCATGCTCAGCACCAGCGGCTGGCCCAGTGGACCCATTCAAAGGCTCAAGCGCGATTCCAACGCCAAACTGCTGCCGTTTGACTTGGCTGTGCAACCGCCTTACCAACTGATGAAGAAGAACTACGAAAACCTCGACACCTTCAATCACAGCTTTCTGGCAGCGCCGAACTTGCTGGTCACCCGGCCGTTCTCCAATGCAGGCGCAAACGGTAAGGCGGTAGCTGTCCTACAAGCCTGCATCCAGAAGAACCTGCGAACCCTGCAGGAAGGCAAGTTCGAGCCGGCCTGGGCTGAGGTTAAAAGCACCTCCGAAACCTATGGCTGGCCCCGGTTTTCCGCAGCAGGCAAAAAGTAGCCACATACGAGAAACCCCTGCGTAGAACTACACAGGGGTTTCGCGTAGTGGCGCGGTTGAACGCATTCACGTAGCCAAGCAAGATACATGTCATGTCACCACACATCAATCTCCGAATCGACGGCACTCCGATAGAAAGATTCACCATGAACCAAATCAATATTCCGTTCTTCAAATGGATCGTCGGCATCCTGGCCGCCCTGTTGCTGGCCACGGTACTGGCACCCTTCGCCATCGTCCCCGCCGGAACACGCGGCGTCATGACCACTATGGGCAAGCCGTCAGAGAACGTGTACAGCGAAGGCATCCACTTCCGCATACCCATCATCCAGCAGATGCACCTAATGGACGTGCACATCTCCAAGAGCGAGGGCGAAGGCGACGCCGCTTCCAAAGACCTGCAGCAAGTGCGTGTAAAGGTAGCAGTCAACTACCACCTGGACTCAGCCATGGTGGCCAAGACATTTCGGGACGTTGGGCAAACCACAGATGACGTGGTGGCCCGCATTCTGGACCCTGCCCGACCCGAGGCTTTCAAGGCGGTAACGGCACTATTCACCGCCGAGGAGCTGATCACCAAGCGAACACTGGTACGAGAACAGATAGCCGCCCTGTTGCGGGAGAAAATGACGCGCCATGGGTTGATACTGGACGAATTTGCCATCGTCAACTTTGCATTTTCACCGTCCTTCACCGCAGCAATCGAAGCCAAAGTGAATGCCGAGCAGGCCAATCTCAAGGCCGAACGTGACCTATTGCGCATCCGCGTCGAGGCCGAGCAAAAAGTCGCTTCTGCGAGAGCCGAAGCAGAATCGTTACGGTTACAACGCCAAGAGGTCACTCCCGACGTATTGGCACTGCGCACCATCGAAAAATGGGATGGCCACCTGCCACAAGTGACCGGTGGAGCAGTTCCAATGATGGATTTTTCCAAAATCACAAAGAAAGACATGACGGCGACAAAATAGAACGCAACGCACAAACTCTCGCCGATTTCACTGAAATTTGTCGTAGTAGTCGGGCGCGACGGCATCTTGCATAGTCATCCGTTCGCAACGCCCCGTGACATCAGAACCGCTTGCGCCAGTGCAAAATCCTGCGGGTAGGTTACCTTGAAGTTTTGTGCGCTGCCTTCAACCAGCAATGGAGCCTTTCCAACAAACTCCAGGGCACTTGCTTCGTCCGTTACCGCATCGCCCGCCGCGAGCAGCGCCTGCTGCAAATCGATAATGCGAAACATTTGTGGGGTTTGGGCCAGCCATTTGTCGCCACGCTCTACCGTTTCAGCAACCCTCCCGGCCACTTCGCGTTTCAGGGTATCGGGCAGTTTAAGCCCCAGCAAACCACCTACTGCATCTGCCAGACAAGCGCCAATCAACGATTCGATCTGTTGGGGAGTAATCAGGCAGCGGGCTGCGTCATGCACCAGCACCCAGTCGCGCGGTAAAGCGCCGCGATCCAGCAGCGCGTTCAAACCATTAAATACGCTCTTAGCCCTCGTGGATCCTCCGCAAGCAGCTATCAAAAACATAGCATCACTTTCGTCAAAAAAATCGTCACCTGCTGACACAACCACCATGACACCCGCCAGACACTGCACTGCCGCAAAGGCTGCCAAGGTATGCAACACCATGGGTTGCCCGGCAACTACCTGATACTGTTTGGGTCCATCCGCCCCGGCACGCGACCCCGTTCCGGCGCACGGAATGAGAGCCCACAGGCGTGCGGAAGGTGCATTGGCGACCGATGAGGCCGACTCAGGTAAAGAAGGGGTAATTGGGAAGGTGTCGATCATGATGTGTGCCCCATTCTAAAATCGACTCCAAAGGTTTTCCAATTTCTTCATTTCTTCTGCTGTGCCAACCTGCGGATGGCCCACACAGCACTCAAACCACTCATGGATTTACCCAAACTCATTGTCGGCAAACGCTTTACCCTGCCCCGACCCGTGGGCTCTGCCGACGCGATGTTACTGGCCCGCCTGGCCGAGCGCGAAAAGGCTGCCGGCAAGCCCATGACCGTGGTCACGGCCGACGCCAGTGACGCGCAACGACTCCTTGACGAAATCGCATTCTTTGCCCCCACGCTACGATGCGCCCTTTTTCCCGACTGGGAAACCCTGCCCTATGACACGTTTTCACCCCACCAGGACCTGATCAGTGAGCGTCTAGCCACGCTGTGGCGCATCAGCCAACGCAACAAAGACAGTGGTGCCGATGTAATCATCGTGCCCGCCACTACGGCACTGTACCGCCTAGCACCGCCCAGTTTTCTGGCGGGATACACCTTTGAATTCAAGGTCAAACAAAAGTTGGACGAGGCCAAGCTCAAGGCCCAGCTCACGCTGGCGGGCTACAGCCACGTGACCCAAGTCGTCAGTCCCGGCGAATACGCGGTGCGTGGCGGGCTGATCGACCTGTTTCCCATGGGCAGCTTGGTGCCATTTCGCGTGGACCTGTTTGATGACGAGATCGACAGCATTCGCACCTTCGACCCCGACAGCCAACGCAGCCTGTACCCGGTACCCGAAGTGCGCTTGCTACCGGGGCGCGAGTTCCCAATGGACGACGACGCCCGCTCCCGTTTTCGCAGCCGCTGGCGCGAACTGCTGGAGGGTGACCCAACCAAGAGTCGAATATACAAAGACATTGGCGCAGGAGTGGCCACCGCTGGTATCGAGTACTACCTACCACTGTTCTTTGAAGAAACGGCCACCGTATTTGACTACCTGGGGACTGATGCCACCGTCGTGTTGCACGGCGACTTGGAACCCGCCTTTCAGCGCTTTTGGCAAGACACAAAGGACCGTTATCGCTTGGTGCAGGGCGACCCCGAGCGCCCGGCTCTGCCGCCCGAAGCGCTGTTTTTAAGTGCCGAGCAGTTTTATGCCCGGGCCAATTCCTATGCGCAGCTCGCTATAAAATCAGGAGCTACTCACGCAATATCGACGGGATCTGATGGCCAATCTGACGCAATCGCGCCTGGCTCATCCTATGTGGAACTGGAGACCCTGCCCCCTCTGGCTGCAGAACGCGGCACCGAAGACCCTCTGGCCCGACTCAAAGCGCATGCCCGCGCCACCCAGCATCGCATTCTGGTATTAGCTGAAAGCGATGGCCGGCGCGAAAGCCTGCTGGACTTTCTGCGCGCCAGTGGCGTCAACCCACCCGCGTTTGACTCGCTACTTGAGTTCCAAACCAGTGACGAAAAATTTGGCATTGCCACGGCTGCACTGAGTGCAGGGTTTATCTGGCTGGAATACGGCATTGACCTGGTCACTGAGACCGAACTCTTTGCCAGCGCACCCACCACCCGCCGACGAAAAAAGCAGGAACAGGTCAGCGACGTTGAAGCCCTGATCAAAGACCTCAGTGAGCTCAACGTGGGCGACCCCGTCGTCCACTCTCAACACGGTATTGGACGCTACCGAGGTCTGATCAATCTGGATCTGGGCAACAAACTGGCCAATGGTGAGCCCGAATTGCAAGAGTTCTTGCACCTGGAGTATGCCGACAAAGCGACGCTCTACGTGCCAGTCAGCCAGTTGCAACTCATCAGCCGCTACACCGGCGTGAGCGCTGACGAAGCCCCTCTGCACAAACTCGGTAGCGGTCAGTGGGAAAAAGCCAAGCGCCGCGCCGCCGAGCAGGTGCGCGATTCGGCAGCTGAGCTGCTCAACATCTACGCCCGCCGTGCCGCGCGCGAGGGGCATGCGTTCCGCTACTCAGCCAATGATTATGAAACCTTTGCCAACGACTTCGGCTTTGAGGAGACGGCTGACCAGAAGGCGGCCATTCACTGTGTGATTCAGGACATGGTTAGCCCTCGCCCCATGGACCGCCTGGTCTGCGGCGATGTGGGTTTTGGCAAGACCGAGGTGGCCCTGCGTGCAGCATTCATCGCCGTAACTGGTGGCAAGCAGGTAGCGATACTAGCGCCCACCACGCTTCTGGCGGAACAGCACTTTCAAACTTTGAGCGATCGCTTCGCCAAATGGCCAATCAAGATTGCCGAAATGAGTCGATTTCGTTCCACAAAAGAGATCAATGCTGCCCTCAAGGGCGTGGCAGACGGCACCGTTGACATTGTGGTGGGTACGCACAAGCTCTTGAGTCAGGACACGCATTTCAAGAACCTGGGCCTTCTGGTCATCGACGAAGAACACCGCTTTGGTGTGCGCCACAAGGAGCAAATGAAGGCTTTCCGCGCCGAAGTAGATGTGCTAACGCTGACCGCCACTCCCATCCCCCGCACTATGGGCATGGCGCTGGAAGGCCTGCGCGATTTGAGCGTGATTGCCACCGCACCGCAGCGTCGCCTGGCCATCAAGACTTTTGTGCGCACTGAGGGCAATGGCGTAATCCGTGAAGCCGTGCTGCGCGAGTTAAAGCGCGGAGGCCAAGTTTACTTTTTGCATAACGAGGTAGAAACGATAGAAAACCGCCGCGCCAAACTGGAGGAACTGCTTCCCGAAGCCCGCATTGCGGTCGCCCACGGTCAGATGCCTGAGCGCGAACTGGAGCGCGTGATGCGCGACTTCATCGCCCAACGCTACAACCTGCTACTGTGCTCCACCATCATCGAGACCGGAATTGACGTACCCACGGCCAACACCATCGTCATGAGCCGAGCAGACAAGTTTGGCCTGGCCCAACTGCACCAATTGCGTGGACGCGTGGGGCGCAGCCACCACCAGGCCTACGCCTACCTGATGGTGCCCGACATAGAAGGCCTTACCAAACAGGCCACCCAACGGCTGGACGCAATTCAGGCAATGGAAGAACTGGGGTCAGGTTTCTACCTGGCCATGCACGACCTGGAAATCCGCGGTGCCGGCGAGGTGCTGGGTGAAAATCAGAGCGGCAATATGCTGGAAGTGGGATTTCAGCTGTACAACGAGATGCTGTCCGAAGCGGTGCGCTGTTTGAAGGCAGGCATAGAGCCCGACCTGCTCAGCCCGCTCAATGTCACCACCGACATCAACCTTCACGCTCCGGCGCTGCTGCCCAACGATTATTGCGGCGATGTTCACCTGCGCCTTTCGTTCTACAAAAAGCTGGCCACCGCCAAGACCACCGATCAGGTGGACACCCTGCTCGAAGAAATTGTCGACCGTTTTGGCAAGTTGCCGAATCAGGCACAAACGCTGATCGACGTGCACCGCCTGCGCGTGCTGGCCAAGCCCTACGGTGTGCTCAAGGTAGATGCTGCACCGGGCGTGATCACCATAACGTTCCAGAAAAACCCGCCAATTGATTCCATGAAAATCATCCAGTTGATCCAGAAGAACAAACACATCAAGTTGGCAGGAAACGAGAAGCTGCGCATTGAACGCGAACTGCCGGAAGTCAAAGACCGGGCACAAATGGTGCGTGATATTTTGAAGTCGCTCGGACAGCCCGTTATAGATGCGGTCGCCGCTATGAAGTAGTGTCGAATCAGCTTCATGCCTGAAGCCGCAAAAAAGGCATGCCCTGATGTACACCGGAGATTCAAATTGAACAAACCAGTTGCCCTTGTTACAAATGCCCTCTCATTCGCTGGCCCGCCTGCGATTGCTTCTCTGCTAAAGGCTGGATTTCAACTCGTTGTACACGATGCCGCGTTCGCTGCATTGGATGCGCAGGAGCGCTTTCAAAGCGCCTGTCCAGACGTATTCGTACTTCCTCATCAAACTCCGATGGACATTGTGGAGTCAGCATGGGGCCTCAGCAATCGCCTGGATGTCCTGATCAGCAACGACGCCTATCAGCCGATTCATGGTTCTATTGAGTCGGGCGAGGTAGAAGGGCTTCAAGCGACTCTGGATCATCTGGTGGTGTTTCCCTTTGGATTGGTTCGTGCCGCCATTCCACGACTTAAGACTCAACCCAAGGCACGTATTGTTTTCGTTTCGTCGAATCGAAATCGATTACCGATGCTTGGCGGATCAATTCCCGACATAGCAAGAGCAGGCGCGAATGCCCTTGTCAAATCGCTCAGCATAGAGCTCGCCCCCTTTGGCATACCTGTCAATGCCATCGCACCCAACTATCTGTACAGTGAAACATACTATCCCCGAGCGCGTTTCGTTGATGACGCAGCAGGCCGAGCTTACATAGAACAGGTTGTGCCCGCTGGCCGTCTTGCCAGGCCTGAAGAGATAGGCGAACTCATTCAATATTTAGCAACGATGGAGGGAACATTCCTGACGGGCGCAGTCATTGACTTTTCCGGAGGCTGGCCGGTCGCATTACCTCCACCGAAGCCATAGTTTGACAATCAAAATTGAAAAAGCCCCACCGTCCGACTTGCACCAACCAGTTAAACCGTGAGACATATGGCAGTGCGAGCGCCGATGCGCAATGTGTCCGAATGTCCGGACTTATGATCAAATTGAACCATGCAAGCCACAGAAATATTCCCCGACCTCGTCCTGCGCAACTGTAAACCCGGCCTCAAACTGTCCAATTTCAAGCTCATCGCGTTTGACATGGACTCCACCCTCATTAACATTGAGTGCATAGATGAGATCGCTGACGCAGTAGGCCGTAAGGCCGAAGTAGCAGCCATCACCGAAGCCGCTATGCGTGGCGAAATAACCGACTTCAATGACAGTCTGCGCCGTCGTGTCGCCTTGCTAAAAGGGGCCACAGTAGCCGACATGGAACGCGTCTACACCGAGCGAATGCGCATCAACCGTGGCGCTGTCGAGCTGATTACCACCTGCAAAGCGGCTGGCATGAAGGTCCTGTTGGTCTCAGGCGGGTTTACCTATTTCTCCAGCCGGGTCAAGGAACGTCTGGGCATCGATTTCGCGCGATCCAACATACTGGAAATTGAAAACGGACCCAGCTGCGGTACGCTGACCGGACGTCTGGTGACCCAGTGCTGGGGGGACATCTGCGATGGTGCTGAGAAACGCCGCACATTGCTTGAAGTTGCGTCCTTGCTGGGCATCGCACCCGAACAATGTATAGCCATGGGCGACGGCGCCAACGACCTGCCCATGATGGGTGTAGCGGGTCTGTCGGTGGCCTATCACGCAAAGCCCACAGTCCGAGAGCAGGCTATGGTGTCAATCGAGGCCGGTGGTCTGGATCGGTTGCTGGAAATCATGCAATGCACCTAGCAAAGCCAGGAACAATACACCGGCTCAATAAGCTTCATTTAGAGTGCATCTTTGATATAAAATATTTATTTCACTTGATTCTTTAAGGACTATCAGCATGAACGCCAGGCAGCCGTTTGCATCAAACACGCCCGATCGCACAGAACAATCACTGGGAAGCATTGCCGTGCAATTACCTGGCGCAACCGCCATTTTTCGGCAACACAAGCTGGATTTTTGCTGCAATGGTCACCTCAGCTTGCGCCAGGCGGCTCAAGAAAAGAACCTTGAACTAGGCAACGTAGTCGCCCAGCTCAATGCACTGGAACGCAATGACAACCTGCCAGATGAAATGCTGGCCAGCGAATTGGTAGACCATATCCTTATTCGCTACCACGACGTACACCGGCAACAGCTACCGGAATTGATTCGCATGGCCCACCGGGTCGAAACAGTCCACAAAGACAATCCAAATGTACCTGCAGGATTGGCCAGCTTGCTGGAAACCATGCTTGAAGAGTTGCAGGCCCATATGACAAAAGAAGAAAGTGTTCTGTTTCCGCTGATCAAGTCCGGAGGACACCCAAACATCGGCCAACCCATCGCAATGATGCGCGCTGAGCACACGAGCCACGGGACTTCGCTGGACCGTATTAACACCCTCACCAACGATGCAACGCCGCCTCAAGGCGCGTGCAACACCTGGCGTGCACTCTATTTGGGCATTGGGCAGTTCAACGAAGACTTGACCAACCATATGCATCTGGAAAACAACGTTCTGTTTCCCGCGTTTGAATCCATTCCAGCGCCCGTGCAGCAATCGGGTTGCGGCGGTGGCAACGGTGGCTGCGGCTGCCAATAACGCTGTCTTCAGGCTGCGGCCAACTGCCGCAGCGCTTGCTCGAAAACTTCTGGCGGTTGCCCGCCAGAAATCAAGTGACGATCGTTGATGATGACGGCGGGCACCGAGTGAATGCCCTGTCGTTGGAAGAATTGTTCCTGCTTGCGAACCTCCACTGCGTAGGCCTCCCCCGCCAAAACAAGCTTAGCGCGCTCGGCGTCCAGCCCCACTTCAGTTGCCAGACGCAACAATACGATGTGACTGCTGGGATCTTCACCGTCAGTGAAGTATGCTTTAAGTAGCGCCTTCTTCAGCGACAACTGGCACCCCTCCAGATGGGCCCAGTGCAACAGACGGTGGGCATCAAATGTGTTGTATATGCGTGAGCGTTTTGCCAAGTTAAAAACAAAACCAAGAGCAGCCCCCCGTGAGCGAATCGTTTCACGAATAGATGCAGCCTGTTCTGGCGTGGAACCGTACTTGCGTGCAAGGTGCTCGGTTGTATCCTCACCTTCTGCCGCCATTTGAGGATTAAGTTCAAAAGGTTGAAAGGTGATTTCAACCTGAACTTCTGGACCTACTCGGTCAAGCGCAGTTTCCAGCGAAGCCAAACCAACTGCGCACCAAGGGCACGACACGTCGGATACAAAGTCTATTTTCAGAGTGGTTGTCATCACGAGGCCTCTATATCAATACCCAAGCATGCGGGTGAAATTGCAGTTTTCATCAGATCACGAAGGGGATCAACCACCAAGTGCGCTTTTTATACGCCGCCCACTCCGGGTAGCGCGCCATACTTGCCTCCTTGAGTACCATATTCACCGCAAAAACTCCCATCCAGACCCACGCCAGCACTACAAGCGGCAGCCAATGCCATACCAACAGGCCCAAACTGCCGTATATCATCATTTCACCCAGGTAGTTGGGGTGACGAACATAGCGATGCATGCCGTCGGTGATTAGCCCCCGCTTTACGCGCAAGGTGAAGAACTTTTGCGCATCGGCGGCTATCATCAGCACGCACCCCAATAGGCACAACGTAATACATAGGCTGAACCAGGCGTATTCGGGCAGTGGATAGATCGGTTGAGAGGTGCCTGAAATCAACAGCCAACCAAACACCCAGTACCAGCCCAGCACGAATAGAAAGCTGTTGATGCCGCCCATAATGGTCACTTTTTTCTGCCAGTTTGGGTCTGGAAAGGCAACGTCCTTCAAAATCCAGACTAGGCCATAGCTACCGTGCAGAGCCAGATACACCCAGGCCGTCGGTGTATTGTTCTGGTAATACCACATCAAAATGGCCATGAAGAAAAATGTTCCCGCCTTCTGAAAGTTGATTACCCACGCCGCCCTCCATGGTCTGGGCCCACCAAGGCAGTCTTGCGAGAGATAATTGGTCACCTGGCGCATACCGAGCGCCCATGCGGGTCCAGCAAGGGTATCCGTAGCAGTGCGTTTTGCTTGGTTCATTGAACATCAAAAAATTCAAAGGAGCATCGTACCCGGAACATGTCCACCTGCGAATAAGGTAATGCCACCACAGAATCGCTGTGCCAAGTGCATTTTTCAGAAGACACAAGGGTATCATCCAACGAACATGCCAGACATTGCAACCTTATTACAGTCGGTCAAGCTTCCTGTCATGCCGGAAGTTGCCCATGCGCTCATTGGAACTTTGCGCGATGATGATGCAGACATCTCGACGGTGACCCGCATCATCGAGAAGGACCCCGGCTTAACGACCACCTTGCTGCGCATGGCCAACAGCGCAATTTTTGGGCTTTCGCGCAGCGTTAATTCGCTGGAGAACGCAGTCAGTGTTGTCGGAATGGCCCATATTCGGGCTCGGGCCTTGTCCATATGTCTGGCCAATGCGTTTACATTTCCTCCCAACCTGGATCGACTCGATTTTTGGCGCAGCAGCATGGTGTGCGCGGGTTATGCCAAGTGGCTTGCCAACAGTATTGCTATAGATGAGCAACAGGCCTGGTTGACCGGAATGATGCTGCGCCTTGGGGAACTTGTTATTGCACAGCGCATGCCCGAGGCACTGACATACATTGAATCGCTTCCCTGTAGTCCCGTTACTCGTTGGACCCGGGAGCGCGAGTCAGTCGGTTTTGACGAAGGGCAAATCGGTGCGGAGATTGCACGCCGTTGGGATTTCCCGGACGTCGTCTGCCTGGCACTTCAAGCCAGTTCAATTCCGATGCCCAATGGAGGTTCCCCGCTGGGGGCCATTGTTCACCTGGCAGCGCTATTGAGCAACCCCGAAACGCCCCCAACACAAGCGTTAGGCACACTACCCTTTCCGGTGGTTCAAGCTCTTGGGCTTAACCTTGAAAAATTACAGATGAATATGCCCAGTGCAGAGTCGTTGAGCGACATCTCCATGTTGCAGGCACAACCAGGATAGGCGCACGAATGCCATTTCTTGCCCTTGGGCTCTCCCCCGACTTGTGTCATGCCGTTAACGCCCTCGGGTTTGCCGAACCGACACCCATACAACGTGAAGCCATCCCGCCCATACTGCTTGGCTCTGACGTATGGGCCTCGGCGCAAACCGGCTCAGGCAAAACGGCTGCATTTGCATTACCGGTATTACAGCGCCTGCGGTCACTTCCCGCTGAAAACCGACACCAGTACGGTCGTGCCATCCGCTCACTCATCATCGTGCCAACCCGTGAACTAGCAGCGCAAGTAGGTGAGGTCGTTCGCTGCGCGGCACAGGTCCTGCCACACCACCCCAAGATTATTGTGGCGTCTGGTGGGGTCTCAATCAACCCACAGATG
>CAIYDK010000156.1 GCA_903924955.1 uncultured beta proteobacterium
CCAATGCCGGCAATGCCCACGTTCTCCGTCGACGAATAGCCCAGCAGGCGTTTGAGGTCGCGCTGGCCCACGGTGTACAAAGCGCCGATTACCGCCGAGGTGATGGAAAACGCAATCAGCGCCCAACCCATCCACGCGTCGGGTTGTCCCTGCAGATACAAAAAATGCAGCAGTGCAAACAGCCCAGCCTTGTGGATCACGCCCGACATCAGCGCGCTCACGTGTGCAGGAGCCGCAGCGTGGGCGCGGGGCAACCAGGAGTGGAACGGAAAAAAAGCCGACTTCAGGCCAAAGCTGGTCAGCAGAAGTAGAAAAACCGTGTTGCGCACTGTGCCGGGATGGGCGCTCAGCCAGTCACCAAAATCGTCCAGGTACCAGCTCTGCGACTGGGTATACAAAATCATGAAGGCGGCCACCAGAAAAATCAGGCCAATGTGGGTCGACACCAGGTAGTTGAAGCCGGCAAACCGCACCTTCTGGTTGGTGTAATCCCAAATCACCAGCATCCACGCAGAGAGCGCGGCGACTTCCCAACCCATCAGGAATGTCACGGCGTGCTCACCGGTGTAGACCATGATGAAAGAGAGCGAAATCATGTTCAACAGTGCAAAGTGCACACCGACATGGCGTGGGCCGTCAAAGTATTTTCGCAAGTAGCCTACGGCATAGACGGCACCCAGCAAAGTCATGGGCAGCGACCAACTCAGAAAGAAGGCACCCAGTGCATCCAGCCTGAAATGCACCGCACCAATCGGGTAGCCCCAGGGTAATTCAACATAGGGAGTCGTCCCGCCGAAGAGCACCGGGACTACCGCCACCCAGGTGAGCATGGTCGCTACGACCTGGGATGCGATGCCACACGCCGCGCGCCAGACGTTTCGGACAGGCAGCAGGGCAAGCAGGGCACCCACCAACAGGACGACGGCCGCCGCCAGCAACTGGCTCATGCTAAACAAGAACATCCACCGGTTCAGCGGCGTGGTTGTCTGGCGCCATAGCTGATCTTGTTTTGCGTTTCCATGGGCACCATCAGGACCGCCCAAGCCAGCGGGATTCCGAGCGGTATCCCTTCTCAATTGGCAGCGCATCTTCTGGTGCAAGCTTGTGTTTCACATCGACAGGTTTGGACGTTCCTGGTGGTTCATCGGCGCGTATTGAAGATGGCAGGATGAAGTTGCGACCCACCTGCTCGATGTCGGGGTCCACCACCAGATAAATCCCCCGGTAAAACGGAAGTGTGAAGTCAGGGTCGGATACGACAAGCGCGGGGTCGTGCTGCCGGGTGATGAGATTAGCGTTTTTCAGGGCGTTCCACAGGCGCGTGCTGACCTTGATGCCTTTGGGCAATACGCGAGATCGGGATAGTGCGGAATCAAGTTCAAGAATTGGCATTTATTTCCATTTCCGCGCCGACCCGACATCAGCTGGCGTTATCTGCTGTGTCTGTCTCTACTGTCAATCCACTGGGCACAAATTCGACGCCGTGCTGAACAAGATAGTCACGAATCATTCGTCTCACTACTTGCGATGGCGTCAAGTCCTGGCGCGCGCACAGAGTCTCAAACGCCTTCTTTTTGGCCGGATCGATCAGTAAGGTCAAGCGTGCTGTTTTAAGTTCCATGTTGATTCCATGCTAATCAAATTACCATTTTAGACGCGCTACTGAAGCCGCAATGGGTGCTCTTTGCCCGTTCTGATGCGCACCGCTAAACTGAATGGCATGTAAAAACATTAACATATTATATGTGCCAAAGACGTGTTGAAAGCGCCTTTAATGAATCTTTAATGAATCTATAATTGGCATAATCAACCAAGGTCACCCATGCATATCCCTTCCGATCGACCCTCAACCTACGTATTGGCGTTGGCCTTTTTCCTCCTAAGCCTGGCGGGATGCAGTTCGCCACAGGTGACAACTCCGTTGGCAGTAGCGCCAACGAGAGCTGCAGTTGCTCCGAGCGACGTGGGTGCCGCAACTTCCTCGGTGGTGACGAAAACGCCCAGCGTTCATCCGCTAGACGATGCCCAATCGGTCTTGGCGGGACGCACTGTGTATTTTCAATACGACAGCGCACGGGTCGCGCCATCCAGTGCTGCAATGCTCGAGGCGCATAGCGCATACCTGCGTTCGCACACCGGTGCAAAAGTTCGGCTTGAAGGCCATGCAGATGAACGTGGCGGGCGTGAGTACAACCTTGCTTTGGGCCAGAAGCGTTCAGATGCCGTCCGGCAATCTTTGAAACTCCTTGGTGTCCCAGACGGACAAATGGAGTCCGTGAGCTACGGCAAAGAAAAGCCCGCTGCGACGGGTCATGATGAAGAGTCCTGGTCGAAGAATCGCAAGGTCGACATCGCCTATCAAGCCCGATAGCGACAGTCGACCGAGGGCCTCGAAGAGCTACTCAAGGATGGTCGAACGCAAAACGCGGGGCACCGATCCAACGGCACCGTCGATCAGCGTGGATATTCGCTCTGTTTCAAGGCATCCAGTTGTTAGCGCAGGCATGCGTCGCATTGTGAGGAAATGAGTTTTTGAAATATTCCATCCATACCAATTGCCTGAGTTTGATTTACTACCAGCCCAGTGGTGCCCAAACGGGGCGAACCTGTGCCGCGATCTGGGAAGAGAGTAAACAAGTTCGATTGGTCAGCCCGTTTCTACGCAAACGGCAGGGTGTTTTGGACCCACAACCGTTCATCAAGAAGTTCCCCTGTGCTGGCGGAGCGGTTGAGCCATTTGAGCGCGCCATGGAATGGCTCGACTCTGTCTGCTACGCAGCCAAATGCAGCGCAGAGGTCCTTTCGACCTGCAGCGATGCACCTGAATGGGGTCTTCGTTGTGTGCCGTATGACGCCTCGGATCGCACACTCGGAATGGGTGGGCTGAGTAAGCCGCTGGTGTCGGACAGCGCACTACTGACGGAAGTTGCCCGGCAGTGTCTGCTGCAATCCGTCAAGAGGCTGCTCATGGAAGATCCGTCGTTTTCCGGCACACAAATCGAGATTCTTGATCCCGACAATCCAAAAGGCGACGTCGCCACTGTGCACTTTTCGAATGGCAACGCTGGGGCCCTGTGCCGGCAATGCGGAGGCCCTGTGCATAGTTGCGACATGTGCATAGGGGGCGTTTGCGGGTATTCGCCAATACCTGCTTCCGGGCAAGCCAAAGCGTGCAACCAAAACAGGAATCTGAACTGGCTTTCTGGCACCTTCGTCAATCCTGGACAACAAAACAAGTGAAATCCTATTGAAAGCCCATACCCAATCGAAGTCTATGAACCTCATTAATCAATTCGCTCGACTTAGACAAGGAGGCAACAAAATCGGTATCGTCACCGTTCAGCCTTATTGTGAAGTCTTCAGCAGAGCAACGTACAAATACATTGTTAGCTCCGTAGCTTCGATTGGTGTAAATGCAATTTGGGACGTGTGAGGCTGTCGGTAAGAATGCCCCTTGGTTTTGACCGAGACATTGCCGACCCTTGCCTAACCAATTTTTGAGTGATGGTAATAGATCAGACTGGGAGAAATTGGCTTGCTGTTGGCCAGAAGGCAGACCTCCGCCAAGAATCGTAAACGGAATTCGCGCATATCCCCAATCGCCGTACAGTGCCTTTTCTTTCGAACTCATGGGAACCATAGCCCTATGGTCAGCCGTCACAATCAATGTCCCATGTTCAAAGAACCTGATGGATTTCAAACGACGAACAAAATTGCCCAATTGGTGATCAGCATATCGGTAGGTAAGCTCAGGTGAGCGTGCACCCGTTGCCGGATCGATATTTGGTAGGTGAGTGGTTACAGTTTCCAATGTCATGAATGTCGTGGTCGCCTTTTTCTTCTGAAGCTCTAACATCGCACGGGCATAGAGGGCTTCGTCGGCCGCGGCATCAAACTGAAAACGCTTCATGCCGTTGTAAAAAGCGGCGTCATGCCCTTCAATGTAGTCAAACCCAATCTTCTTTAACCATTCTCCTTTTCCAACGAAGCCAAGATTTCCCGTTGTTAGAAACACTGATTCATAGCCGAGGTCATGCATCATTCTCGGCAGGGTTTGCACTGGTTCGCTAAATTGTTCAAGAAACGCATTGCCGGGTACGCCCCGCTTGATTGGTGGTTCTCCTGTAAGTAGTGCGATCAACCCTTGCTCGGTTGTTACCCCGTTGGCATAGAAGTTGGAAAACTGTATGCCTTCACGACTTATTGCGTCGAACTCTGGCATCCAATCATTTATCCCTGAAAACAACGCGCTGTCGAACATCGAGAGTGACTCGACAACAAGCAAGATGACATCAGACTTGGACTCGCTTCCCTTCATGCAGACCTGACCGTCAGGCGACTTAGACTGCAATGAACTTTCAAACGGTTTTGAGTACGGTGCGCTACTGGTCTCTTTGGAAAAAAATGCTTGTAGCGAGTTCCTTAAATAGACGTCGTGATATTCACTGACTTTCAGGACTTCCATGACTTCGCAGCCTGCAAGCGCGCATCCAATCATTCCGTATAGGAAGAACGGAGAGGTGGCAAACTGATTTGCCTTTAGATAGCGCACGACTATTGCAGACACAAAAGCAAGGGCAAGCATTGCCCCAGCCAGAAGCCAAAAATCGGAAGATAGCTGACCTAAGTAATTTCCGAGTGCACCAATTTCATTAATAAACTTGAATAGTTCTGACGGAGTTAATCGCACCCAAAATTCATGGGTCACGATCAAATCGACGCTGGTAAGTATCACCGCCAGAACAACAAATATTCGAAGAGTGACGGCCAAAACTCTCCATCGTGAAATGCACGACAGCAGGTGCAGCGAAATCAGGTACAACAAGTATTCGAATTCATATGGAATCGCATCCTTGGACATGCACCATTGACAGCCTAGGTGGGTTCTGGAAACAACTTCTAGCGAGAAAAGCTTGAAACAGACTAATGACAGCGCCAGAAGCAGCATGTGCAACGACGGCATGGTTCCGAGTTTTCGAAGGTATGTTGCAACCGAACTAGGACGGCAAGGTATTTTAAGAATACCCGTGCGACGAGCGTTGAACCGTACTGTTTCCATGTGGAAACCCTCCCCTTGTAGTCATTAAATTATTTATTTTTTTGCAATGCAAAATAGCAATCCGCTGATGTTGCACCGCCGAAAATGCACAAGTGAACTATGCTTGTGCGTTGGGCCACTATCCGCTGTTATTGCGTTGAAAGCATTGATGTGGGATAGCTTATTCGCCGATTTGACAACTATCGGCCGTTTTTTTAGTGATGCGACAACGCTGAGGCCGCAATCGCCACCGTTGCCTTAATGAAGCGATAGTGCTGACGGGTTGTCAGAGTCGCCATTAGTGTCTTGCGCTTCGCTAGTTGCCTCATCATCTTTCTGCCACGTTAGTGATAGCTGGTAAAAATATGTGTGGACGATATGATTGCCCACTGTGACTTCCAAATCCAACCCTTCCCAAACCTACCTAAAGTTTTTCAACTTGATGCAAGCCATCCGTCAAAAGGATGGCCTGTTTGCATTGGACCCCGTTGATGAGCGAGTGCTCAACAGCTTTGCTGTGGTGTGGGGCGCTGGTCAGTCGCTGACTGCGTCGCAAGCATCACTGATCGTCGCTGACGTAGCGCCACGCACTGTGCAGCGCCGCGTGGTGTCGCTGATTGACAAGGGACTGTTGCGTGAGGAAAACGACGAGAACGACCACCGCATCAAATACTTCTTCGCTACCGACAAGACGACCCAGTATTTTGCTGAGTTGAGCAAGTGCTTGGAACAAGCGAAGCGCAAGTAGCAAGAGCTGGCACTGGTTCATGTGCATCCCCAGTGCCCTCCTAAAACTGGCCATTTGCTGCGCATCATTTTTTCTGTTCGTCTTCTCTTTCAGCATCAACGAAGTTTTTGATAGCTTTGCGTTGTACATGACAGGCATTAGTCTGGTCTTCATCCCCGCTGGCGTCAAACTGATGTGCTTGCTGGTTGGGGGTGAAGCTGCGCTGGTAGGCCTACTGCTTTCTAGTGTCTATGTGAGCATGCGAGTGTGGGACCACACGGCTGTCATGCAAATGGTCTACTTTGCATTTGCAAGCGTTGGCTCTTATTACGTGGCCGTACGGCTGGTGAAAAAGTTCATGCGCATCGACGACACGCTGAGCAATTTGCGCTATCTACACATCATCATTTTGTCAGCCGCAGCCAGCATCCTCAACGGGACCGTGCACAATATCGTCTATGTTTGGCAAGACAAGGTGAAGCTTGAGGACTTCTTTGCCAACGCAGCGGCGATGGTGGTGGGCGACTTTTTGGGCTGCTTCATCGTCATCATGGTTTTCAACGCCTGCATTGACTTGGCATTCAGAGTGATGGATAGCAAACGGCGCACAGATGGATCGGGTGTTCGCCGTGGCGCGCAGCCATTCAAACAGACAGGTACATGATGCTATGTCTTTAGATGTCCTGGGTGCCCCAATAATCTGTGACCAGTCCTATCTTCAAAGGTAAGGCCGCCTTTTGGCACTTTGCTTCAATTGCTCCTGCAACGGCAATTGGAGAGACTGATTCGTGCTTCACACCATCAGATAGTTAAGTCAATAGACTACTCCAGCCCTTTTATTAGGCTGGTTTGAATGACCGCTGTGGAGCAGACCAATCATCGAGTTGAAAGTCGGGTGTACGTCTACTGGAGTTGGTGAAAGGTGAAGACCAACCTTCAGTTTTTGCAATCACCGAACTGACATACTCAGCGTGCGAGGTGTACTGGTATGCACCGGCTTGTTGGGGTCAGCGTGTTCGTCCTAAAAATACATCGGGTTGAATCGCACCTTGCTTTCACTCCAGCGCACCACGGATGCCGACCGCGCGGTCGACTGGGTCCAGCAGCACACCGGGGTTCATGATGCCCTGCGGGTCGGCCACCTGCTTGGCTGCGCCCAGCATCTTCCGAAACAGCGCGGGTACTTCGCGCTCGTAGCCGCTTCGGTGGTCGCGCCCCACTGCGTGGTGGTGGGTGATGGTGCCGCCGTGTGCAATGACCGCCGCATTGGCCGCCTGCTTGATGTCGCGCCAGGCCGCCAGTGCACTGGCCACACTGCCGTCGGCGCTACCCCGTGCGGCGAAGGTGAAGTAGGGCGCCGGGCCATCGGGGTACACATGCGTGAGGCGGCACGACAGCAGCGCTTCCTGCCCGGTGGCGCGTGCTATTGCCGAGCCTACATCGGCCTTCACATTGTCGTAAAAGGCCTCAAACCGGTCCCAGGTGATGGCGGTCTCAAAGGTGTCCATGATCAGACCCAACCCGACCGCCGGGTCGCGCCAGTAGGGCATGCGCAGAAAGGCATCGCGCCAGGCGCCGGCCGCGCCACTGCGGTGGCCATCGCCGCCTTGCGCCGCCAGCGAGCGTGACACGGCGTCTGCGTCATAGGCGCCACCGTGGTCGCGCACCAACTCCAGCGCGCGCTCCAACCACGCTTGCAGCGGGTGGTCGGCGGATTCAAAGCCAAGAACAAGAATCGCAAAGCGGCCATCACCCACGCCCGAAAAAACGGTTTCCAGCGGATCCAGCAGGCGGCAGTTGGCCGGGTTCAAGCCGGACTGGACGAGGGCTCGCACGCATCGCGCAGCGGCGAAGTAGTCGGTGAAGCGAATCGAGGCCGAAGCCCGAAAGCGTGGCGGCTCTTGCAGACGCACCCAGGCCTCGGTGAGTACACCCAGGGTGCCTTCGGAGCCCAGCACCCAGCGGTCGGGTGCCGGGCCGGCGCCCGAGCCAGGCAGGCGCCGCGTCTGCATGATGCCGGTGGGTGTCACCAACCGGGTTGACTCGACAAAATCGTCGATATGGGTATGTTGTGTGGCGTAGTGGCCGCCGGCCCGGGTGACGATCCAGCCGCCCAGCGTGGAGAACTCAAAGCTCTGCGGAAAGTGGCGCAGGGTCAGTCCGTGGGGTTTGAGCTGGGCTTGCAATTCTGGGCCCAATGCGCCGGCCTGTATGCGTGCGGCCCGGCTGACGGGGTCGACCTCCAGCACCCGGTTCAGGCGTTCCATGTCCAGTGACACCACACCGGCATAGCTGTCGCCGACTGCCGCTTCGACGCCGCCGCACACGCTGCTGCCGCCGCCGTAGGGAATGACCGCCACGTTGTGCGTCTGCGCCCAGTCCAGTACGTCGACCACCGCTTGCTC
Organism: uncultured beta proteobacterium; assembly: GCA_903924955.1. Classification (GTDB taxonomy): domain Bacteria; phylum Pseudomonadota; class Gammaproteobacteria; order Burkholderiales; family Burkholderiaceae_C; genus Allorhodoferax. Next base: position 8,171 of record CAIYDK010000156.1, read on the forward strand.
GTCACCGGGAAAGGCGACCCAGTCGGCTGGCGTGGGCGCGTTGCGCAGCCACATACGTGCCAGGTCGGCGTAGCTCTTGCCCACGCAGTGGTTGAGGCGATCGATTGGCGTGGCAGAAAAACATGCCGCCAGCGCAGGTGGTGCGGGTATGCGCGGTGCAGTCAGGGCGAACTCATGGGTTTGTGGCACGGGTCGCTCGGCGTAGGGGACGTTGAGCTGTTCGACCATGGTTCTGACCGTGTCCTGTTCGCGTGCGTCCAGCGACGCATCGGCCTGGCCCCAGCCCCAAAAACG
>CAIYDK010000157.1 GCA_903924955.1 uncultured beta proteobacterium
GAGTGGCAGCCCGCGTGAGCGGCACGTCGCCCGACAGCACCACCACCACCCCGTCATCGGCCAGCACAGGCACCGCCTGCTGCACCGCGTGGCCGGTACCCAGCTGCGGCTCCTGGCGCACAAAACTCATAGTTAATTGGCCTGTAGCCCCCGAATCCATTGCGCAGGCCGCTTCAACTTCGATAGCACCGTGTCCGGTAATAACCACCGCCTGGCGCGCCCGCAGAGCTTGCGCGGTGTCCAACACGTGGCGCAGCAGGGGCCGCCCAGCCAGCGGGTGCAGCACCTTGGGCAGATTGCTCTTCATGCGCGTACCCTTGCCCGCCGCCATAATGACCACGTCGATGGGGGGTCCCTCCAGCGCGCCACCTTGAACCTGAATTCCGGAAGTCATTTGCATGTCCCTTTCACCGCGACCAGTCTTGCGTTCTATTGTCAATTCAGTGCCCATTATCGGTGTGCTGCTGCTGACTTTGGCGCTGGGTGGTTGCAGCGCTGTGCGCCTGGGCTACAACAATGGACCCACCCTGGCCTACTGGTGGCTGGACAGCTATTTTGATTTTGATGGCGAGCAAAGCCTGCGCATGCGCCATGACCTGCAAGCGGTGCAGGATTGGCATCGCAAGGCAGAAGTGCCACTGCTGGCCCAAAAGCTCAAAGAACTGCAGACCATGGCTCCCAAACCCGTCACGACCGAACAAGTGTGCGCCCTCGTCAGTGAGCTGCAAACCCGACTGCAGGTTACGCTGGAGCGGGTTACACCCACCATCGCAGCCCTCGCGCCAGGGCTGCAAAGCACGCAACTGGAGCACATGGCCCAAGAGTTTGAGCGCCGTGACCGAAAGTGGCGAGAGGAGTGGATGGATGGCACGGTGGCCGAGCGATCGCAGCGGCGTGTAAAACAGATCGTGGAACGCGCAGAGCCTTTCTACGGGGCGCTGGAGGCCGCGCAACTAGCGGTGGTACGGGCTCACATCGCCAGCTCCAGTTTTGACGGCCCTCGCCAATTCCAGGAAATGCAGCGCCGCCATCAGGATGCGATACAGGTGCTGCGCAAAATTCGCTCGGGTGAAATTGCGCCCAGCCAGGCTGGTGCGGAGATTCGGGGCCTGCTGGAGCGCACCCTCAAGGCACCCGCACCCGCCTACCGCCATTACATGGATCAACTCACCACCGAGAGTTGCGCGGCCATGGCCGCCCTGCACAACAGCAGCACACCCGAACAGCGCTCGCGTCTGTTACTGGCGCTCAAAGGTTACGAGGGAGATGCCCGCACTCTGGCCGCGCAACTACCCGACGAAGCACCCCCCAGTCAACCCCAACCCGGTTTGTAAACGACGATGGCCACTCCCCCCTCCGACTTCGCGCTGTATTGCTGCGAAATCCTGTCCAGCGCGGGCCCCTGCACCGCTAAACGCATGTTCGGCGGCTGGGGTATCAGCACTGACGGGCTGACGATCGCCATCATTGCCGACCTGGGTGGTGGCGAAAAACTCTGGCTCAAGTCCAATGACGAGAACCGCCACACGTGGGAGGCAGCGGGCTGCGAGCGCTTTGCCTATACCTCCAGCAAAGATGGCGAACCGGTATCACGCGGCATGAACTACTACAGCGCCCCCGAGGAGGCCATGGACTCTGCCCACGCCATGGCAGCCTGGGCCCGCATGGCGCTGCAAGCTGCTTTGATTGCAAAGAACGCCAAGAAGACTCCCAAGAAGGCATTCAAAAAAGCGCCCGGCGCATGAAGAGCCCCCACACCATTTTGCGCACCCGCACCATTGCGGTCGGCCATATCCGCGCTTTCATCGCCGTGGCCCGGCACCTGAACTTTCGCGCCGCCGCGGACGACATGGCGTTGACCCAATCCGCCGTCAGCCGCCAGATCCAGGCGCTGGAAGGCGAGATCGGCGTGGCCCTGTTTCTGCGCCACACGCGGGCAGTGGAGTTGACCAGCGCGGGCACGCAGTTGTTGCGCGCCGTGTCGCCTTCGCTGGAGCGCATTGACAGCGCAGTGCGCCTGATCCGCCAGAACGCCGGGCGCAAGATTGTGTCGATCAGCACCTGGGCGTCGTTTGCCTCCATGTGGCTTATTCCACGCCTTGAATCATTCCAGAGCGAACACCCCGACATCGACATCCGTATTGACGCCACCGATGTTTCGGTCGACCTGGAAACGTCGGACGTCGACCTGGTGCTGCGTTACGCCCTGCCCACCACCGTGCCTGCGCACGCCGAGCGTCTGTTTGGCGAGCAACTCACCCCGGTGGCAAGCCCCTGGCTGATCAACAGCGGGCCGGCCCTGAAGAATTCCAAAGATCTGGCCCAGTTCGCGCTCCTTGAAGCCGGTGACGCCTACCGCAGCCAGCACATGGAATGGCTGACCTGGCAACGCTGGCTCGATACCCAAGGCCTGAAAAATTTTGAACCCAAACGCTGGCTGTATTTCAACTACGCGCACCAGATTGCCCAGGCAGCCCTGACCGGCCAGGGTGTAGCTCTGTCGCGCATGCCGCTGATAGCGGATAGCCTGGCCAATGGAGGCCTCATGGAAGTGCTGCCCGGTACCCGGCTGGAGTCACCTCTGGCGTACTGGCTCATCGTCGGCCCCCGCAGTGGCCAGCGCCCCGAAATTGCCGCCTTCTGCGCCTGGTTGCGCCGTCAGGCCCAAACCACGCGCGAGACGCTTGGGGCGGCCCTGCGCGGATTTGTCGCCTCCGACGCGAACATGGCGCCGTAGACACCCCGCACAAGGGCAAGTCCCTACAAAATCGCGTTCGGGTTCTCGCCGCGCTCGTACACCACATGGGCGCGCCCCACGATCAGCGGGTCGAGCTTGCCGACCTGGGCGATGTCCTTGTTGGTGTAGGGCAGCTTGTGCAGCACATAGCGCATGGCGTTGAGGCGGGCACGTTTTTTACAGTCGCTCTTGATCACCGTCCAGGGTGAATCGGCCGTGTCGGTCTCAAAAAACATGCTCTCCTTGGCGCGCGTGTAGTCTTCCCATTTATCCAGCGAGGCCAGGTCCACCGGGCTCAGCTTCCACTGCTTCAGCGGGTGGTTCTCGCGCTCCTTGAAACGCCGGCGCTGCTCTTTTCGGCTGACACTGAACCAGAACTTGATCAGGTGCACGCCGCTGCGCACCAGGTGGCGCTCGAACTCGGGCGTCTGGCGCATGAACTCGTGGTATTCGTCCTGCGTGCAAAAGCCCATGACCCGCTCCACCCCGGCGCGGTTGTACCAACTGCGGTCCAGCAACACAATCTCGCCGCGCGTGGGAAGGTGCTGCACATAACGCTGAAAGTACCATTGGCCGCGCTCCATTTCGCTGGGTTTTTCCAGCGCCACCACGCGTGCGCCGCGCGGGTTGAGGTGCTCCATGAAACGCTTGATGGCGCCGCCCTTGCCGGCCGCATCGCGCCCTTCAAACAAGATCACGACACGCTGGCCGGTTTCTTTGACCCAGGCCTGCAGTTTGAGCAACTCCACCTGCAGATGAAACTTGGTTTCCTCATAAGAGCTGCGGCGCATCAGGTGGCGGTACGGGTAGCCGCCGTCACGCCAGTCATCGGCCAGCAGATCGTCCGGGTTCAGCCCCTTCTTGCCCGACTCGCCCTTGATGCGGCCCATCAAGGCCTCTCGCAACACCCGCGCATCGTCGGGCGACGCGCCTTCGAGCATGGCGCGCAGGCCCTTGGCACGCTCCTGTGCAGAGCCTTTCGCACCGGGACGTGTCAAGTCCAGTGCAGCGGCTATAGCCTTTCCCTGCGCGGCGTCAACTGCCTCGTTGGCGATGAATTTACCCAACGCCCGCGCCTTGGTCGACGGCGCAACGTCGCCCTGCACAGCCTTGCGCGCGGCCGTGCGTGGGGGCTTTTTGGCAGCGGCGGGTTTGGTGGTCTTGATCGGTGCGTCAGGCATGTTGCAATCCTGTATTGGTTCAATGAAAGGGTGGGCCCAAGGATCGGTGGATTTACAGCTACACCGGCCAGACCACCCCATGGTTGTTGAGGATGGCGTCCAGCGGCAGGTCATGGGGCTCGGGTTCAAAGTCTTCGACAAATCCCACCCCAAAACCCAGCCCCACGGTGAACGGCCTGGGTTGCAATGCGGCCATCATGCGGTCATAAAAACCGCCACCATATCCCAAGCGGTAGCCACCCGGCCCATAGCCCACACAGGGCGCGAACAGCAAGGTTGGAACGATGACCTCGGTATCCTTGGGCTTGGGGATGCCATACGCATCGTCCTCCATGGGGCAACCGGGGTACCAGGCATGGAAGGTCATGGTCTTGTGCTCTTTGTTGACCACGGGCAGCCCAATGCGCCTGCGTTGCGGCTGGTCCAGCAGCTCGCCGTCTTCTTTCCAGCGGTGCAGGGCTGGAAGGGGGTCAAACTCCCCCTTGATGGGCCAGTAGGCACCAATGATGGTGTCAGGGCGGCCTACCAGCCAGATGCGCATGACCTGCTGCAATAAATCGGCCTGCTGTAGCCGATCCGGCAGATTCAGGCGTTGTTCAAGGAGTTGGCGGCGCAAAGCTTTCTTGGCCGCCGTTTTTGATGCGTCTGAGTTGTCCATAATCTCCACACGCAGTTTTCAGCCATTTTGACATCGTTAGCGCTCACCGGCGCGGCGCTGTGGGTCACACCCACCCCGGCCCATGCCCAAACACGGAACACCGCACACGGTGACGCCACGGTACTGGACATGGCACAAGCCTACAAGCAGCGCGACCGCAAACGCTTGAGCACTCTGCTCAGCCAGGTTCGTGGCCACCCGCTGGAGCCGTGGGCAGCCTATTGGGACCTGTCGGCCCGACTGGATGAAGCCAGCAACAGCGAGATTCAGGAGTTTTTGACACGATTCAGCGGCACCTACCAGGAAGACCGCCTGCGCACCGAGTGGCTGCTGCAACTCGGCAGAAACCGCGAGTGGGTTGCCTTCAACCGCGAGTTCCCGCTCTACCGCATGAACGACGACCGCTCCGTACGGTGCTATGCCTTGCTGGCCGAGCACTTGAGCAGCGGCGTGGACAACACCGCGCAGGTGAAGGACCTCTGGCTGGGCTTGAAGGAAGCCGACGAAGGTTGCTCGGCCGCCGCAGAGCAACTGCGCAAAGACCACACCACATCGACTGCCATGGTGTGGCAGCGAGCCCGCCTGGGCATGGAAAACGACCGCCTGCGGGTGGTCACGCAAGCGGTGGGCATCGTCAGCCCCGGGTCGGTCCAGACCGTCAACAGCATCTACCTCAACCCGAAAAAGTACCTGAACGACAAGCTCACCGCGCTGCAGCCGAAAACGCGCGAGCTGGTGTCGCTGGCACTGATCCGCCAGGCCTATCTGGATCCGGCCGAAGCAGCAGTTGAAGTGGACAAACTGCGCTGGAAAGCCCAGCTAACGCAAGAGGAGCGCAGCTGGATCTGGGGTGTGATTGGCAAGCGCGCCGCCATGAAGCTTTCCAGTGACGCCAACGACTACTTTGCCCGTGGTCAGGCCAATGCCATGCACGACGACCACCTGGCGTGGGCAGCGCGCGCCGCCTTGCGCATGGGACAGTGGCCACAGGTACTGACCGCCATCGGTGCCATGAGCGACACCCAGCGCAATGAGGCGACCTGGGTCTACTGGCGCGCCCGTGGACTGCTGCAGGTGGCGACGGAAGGCGCTCGCGCGCAGTCACTCCTGTTACTGGAGAGCATTGCCAGCGTACGCGGGTTTTACGAGCAACTGGCGCTGGAAGAACTGGGCCAGCGCATCACCGTGGCCGCAAAGCCTGCGCCCCTAACGGCAGAAGAAAAGGAAGCCGCCCGGTTAAACCCCGGCCTGAACCGTGCGCTGTACGCCATCAACATGGGCCTGCGTGCCGAGGGGGTGCGCGAGTGGAACTACAGCACCAACCTGCATGTGCGCGGCGGCATGGACGACCGCGGTTTGCTGGCCGCTGCCGACATGGCCTGCCACCACGAGGTCTGGGACCGCTGCATCAACACCAGCGACCGCACCAAATCCGTCATCGATTTCGAACAGCGCTTTCCGATGCCATTCAAGGCCGCTGTCATTGCACGCACAGGGCAGATCGGGCTGGACCCGGCCTATGTGTACGGCCTGATCCGGCAAGAAAGTCGCTTCATCATGGACGCCAAATCCGGCGTGGGCGCCTCGGGCCTGATGCAGGTCATGCCCGCCACCGCGCGCTGGACAGCCAAAAAAATCGGGATGTACGGCTTTCAGCCGCACCACATTACCGATCGCGACACCAACATCGCCATCGGCACCGGCTACCTGAAACTGGTGCTCGACAGCTTTGACGGCTCCATGCCGATGGCGGCTGCAGCCTACAACGCAGGCCCCAGCCGTCCGCGCAACTGGCGGGGTCAGAGTGGCGGTCCGGTGATGGAAGCTGCTATCTGGGCCGAAAATGTGCCGTTCAACGAGACGCGCGACTACGTCAAAAAGGTGCTCTCCAACACCACCAACTACGCAGCGCTGATCACCGGTCAGCCCCAATCGCTCAAGGCACGCCTGGGCAGCGTGGGGCCTAAGGATGCAGCGGCCCCCGATATCGGTGCCGATCTGCCTTGAGCAACAAGGAAAACCCATGCTGAAACTTACCATTGGCAACAAAAATTACTCCTCCTGGTCGATGCGGCCGTGGGTGCTGCTCAAGCAGGCCGGCATTGCGTTTGAGGAGGTCATGCTGCGCTTTGATTCGTTTGAGGCCGACTCGGCTTTCAAAAAAGCGCTGGCGGGCATCAGCCCCACCGGCAAGGTACCCCTGCTGGTTGACGGCGACCTGGCGATCTGGGACACGCTGGCCATTGCCGAGTACGTGGCCGAGGAATTCCCCGAAAAGCAGCTATGGCCCGCAGATAAGGCGGCGCGGGCACGGGCGCGCAGCATCTGCGCCGAGATGCACAGCGGCTTTACCGGACTGCGTGGCCATTGCCCCATGAACATCGAGGCCAACCTCGCAGACGCTGGAGCGCTGATCTGGCGCGACAAGCCCGACGTGCGCGCCGACGTGCAGCGCCTGGTGGAGATGTGGGGCGCGCTGTTGCAGCAACACGGCGGTCCGCTGCTGTTTGGCCACTTTACCGTGGCCGATGCCTACTATGCGCCCATCTGCACCCGCATCAAAACCTACGCCCTGCCCGTTCCCCCGGCCATTGCCGCCTACGTGGATCGCGTCTGCGCCCTGCCCGGCGTGCAGGCCTGGATCACGCAGGCCAAGGCTGAAAAAGACTTTCTGGACTTTGAAGAGCCTTACCGGATTGCCCCCCACGCTCCATGAAAACCTATCTGGTTGGCGGTGCGGTGCGCGATGCCCTGATGGGCTTGCCCGTGCAGGACCGCGACTGGGTGGTGGTGGGTGCCACGCCACAGGAACTGATCGACAAGGGCTACCTGCCAGTGGGGCGCGACTTTCCGGTGTTTTTGCACCCGGTCTCCAAAGAGGAATATGCCCTGGCCCGAACCGAGCGCAACACCGCGCCCGGATACCGCGGCTTTGCGGTGCACGCCGCACCCGATGTAACGCTGGAAGACGACCTGGCCCGGCGTGACCTTACTATTAATTCAATAGCGGTTCACGCAGATTCCACGGGGGATAGAAGCGATTTTGTTATGCAGAATGGTGATCTGGTGGACCCCTATGGAGGACGCCAGGACATTGCAGCCAAGGTGCTGCGCCACGTCACCCCGGCGTTCCGCGAAGACCCGGTGCGCATCCTGCGTCTGGCACGCTTTGCGGCCCGCTTCACCGACTTCACGGTTGCGCCTGAAACCATGTCGCTGATGTGCCAGATGGTGGCGGACGGCGAGGTGGACCACCTGGTGGCCGAGCGCGTATGGCAGGAGCTATCGCGCGGGCTGATGGAAGCCCAGCCCTCCCGCATGTTTGCGGTACTGCGCGACTGCGGTGCGCTGGCACGCCTGTTACCTGAGCTGGACCGCCTATGGGGGGTGCCGCAAAGCACCGAGCACCACCCCGAAGTTGACACCGGCGTGCATGTGATGCTGGTGCTGGACCTGGCCGCCCGGCTGAACGCCAGCCTGCCGGTGCGCTTTGCCTGCCTGACACACGACCTGGGCAAAGGCAATACCCCCGCTGGCGTGCTGCCACGCCACATCGGCCACGAAGAGCGCGGTGTGCGCCTGCTCAAAGGCCTATGCCAGCGCCTGCGCGTGCCGGTGGAGTGCAAGGAATTGGCCGATGTGGTGGCGCGTGAACATGGCAACATCCACCGCAGTGGGAGTTTGAACGCCGCTGCCACTGTGCGACTGCTGGAGCGCTGCGATGCCATCCGTAAACCGGCCCGTTTTACCGATGTGCTGCAGGCCTGCGAATGCGACGCCCGCGGCCGACTGGGTTTTCAGGACGCAGCCTACCCGCAGGCCGCACGGCTGGCACTGGCGCTACAGCAGGCGCTTTCGATTGCTACAGATTTAATAGCTGCTGACGCTCAATTGGCGGGGGCTACAGGCCCAAAAATAGGCGAATGGATTCACAAAGCACGCGCTCAGGCAGTCCAAGCCGGCTGGAGCATTGCCGGGCCAGACGCTGGGTCATAAGACCGACTAACGCACCAGATGCGCCTGCGTCCAGCGCACGATGTCAGCCGCACCCATGGCCCCCGCCTGCCTCGCCACTTCGCGCCCACCGACAAACAGCGCCAGCGTCGGGATGCTGCGGATGTTGAACCGCGCACCGAGTGACTGCACGGCTTCGGTATCGACCTTGACTACGCGCACCTGCGGCTCCAGCTGGGCGGTGGCCTGCGACGGACTACGTTGCCTACGACTGCGGGGGCGGACCACGCCCGTGGAAGTTCGCCTGGGTCGTTAATTTTCAAAAAGTTGGTTCGTTTGCGTTTCTGGGATTCTTGCTGTGGTACTACAAAAATATTTCAACAACAGCTTGGGTCTATATAGCACTACAGGGTACCTACGGGTTAGTGTGGTTTCTCAAAGACATGGCCTTCCCAGACCCCAATTGGCAACGGCGTGTAACCATCTTGGGTGGCGTTAATGCATTTCTTCTTGTGCTGGGGCCGTACTGGGTTTTTGGCTGGTTGTTGATTTCAGGCGTCGCTCAACCGGTGTATCCACTTCCGGACTTTGCCTGGTACTGTTTGTGCATAACCCTGAGCATGTTCGGCTCGGTGCTGATGATCGCTGCAGATGCGCAAAAGTATTTCACCCTTCGACTCAAGCGCGGGTTGATTACCGATGGTGTGCATGCCTACATTCGGCATCCAAATTACATGGGCGAAATGATGATCTACACCGGGTTCGCCCTCTTGGTTTGGCATTGGTTCCCGGTTGCTATTTTGGCGTGGGTCTGGCTTGGTGTGTTTGCACCCAACATGGCATTCAAAGAAGCGAGCATGTCCCGCTACCCTGAATGGGCCGCCTACAAAAACCGGACTTGGTGGCTGATCCCGTTTGTTTTTTGAGGGAACATGCATGAACGTGACTTTCAGCGAGGTCGGTCAGCTGTAATTGACGGGCGGTCGCCACTGGCCCACATTTGCCCGACATGGATCCGAAGCGAGCGGCCGGTCTAGTCACTGGCCGTTCATTGGGTTTCCAGATTGCGGCCATTCGCAAGTGACCGTTTATGCGGCAATCCCGAAATCGGCGGTCTCCAAACCGGTCCTTCGCCGTAAAACGTTGCCCAACCGAAATTTGCAACCGAAAGATGATTCGTTTGTGGAATGAGATGTCATACGATGTCGGTAGCATTCCGGTATGGCAGGAAACTTCTCCGGTGTTTTACACCCGCTTTGCGCTCGTTCCCCTTCAATAGAACACTTCGGACATTCACCATGACCCCAGACACGCGTCAGGACATCTTTTTCTTGTCACATGGCCTTCGCTGCGCAGCGTGGTTCTATCCGGCGAGGGGAACGGCCCCTAGTGCGTTAGTAATACTGGCGCATGGTCTAGGTGCAACACGCGAGCTAGGTCTCGATGCATACGCGCTGCGATTTCAGGCGGCAGGTTTCAGCGTGCTCATATTTGACTATCGCCATTACGGCGGAAGCGAAGGCGTACCGCGTGAGTTGATGTCGGTTGGAAAACAGCTTGATGACTGGCGGGCGGCCATCGCTTTCGGCAAGACGTTGCCAGGCGTTGATTCAAACCGAGTAGCCATCTGGGGGTCGTCTTTCGGTGGAGGACACGTAATGGCTCTTGCCAGTGAGGAACTTGGCATCGCCGCGGCGGTCTCGCAGGTACCCTTCAGTGATGGACTCGCGAGCCTACTCAAAATTCCGATGCTGACGGCAGTACTCATCACACTCAACGCCTTGGTAGATATCGCTTCTCAATTGCTTGGCTTGTCACCGCGCTACATCAATCTCGTCGGCAAACCGGGTGAGGTTGCAATGATGTCTGCAGCCGATTGCGAGGATGGATATATGAAGCTGGTACCTCCAGATGTACTGGCTTCTGGTGCATGGCGAAACAAAATGTGCGCGCGTGCGGGGTTGATAATTCCAATGTACATGCCTAGGCGGCGTGCCTTAAGGATAAAGATTCCGATACTCTTTGTGATCGCTGAGAACGACAGCATTGCACCGGCAGGGCCCACGCATGCTACTGCCACGAGGATTGCTAGTGCCGAAGTAAAGAGCTACCCCAACGGACACTTCGATTACTACAGCGGCAACGGCTTCGAACAGGTCGTTGCAGATGAGCTGGAATTCTTGATGCGGCACTTGTCAACTTAACCGCGGCATGATTGGAATGGGTGGGGGTCGATGAAACTGACTTGCTCCAAGTTGCGCAATCAACAATCGCAATTGGGCTGCCGTATAGCTGTCCGTCGCCAACGGCAGGTCTCGCGGCATACCCGACTATTTGAGCAGGGCATCTACCGATGTGGTCCCTGTGTGGATGCCGACCAATCCTGGCCCAGTCCTGAGTGTTGATTGTCGGTCCGATTTTTGTGTTCAAGTGCCAGCAGCCCAATGCGCCTCAAAATCAAAAGAAAGCTGGCGATGGTGCTTGATCGACAACAGAAAAATGCTGTCAACGACCTGCACGTATAGCACCAGATAATGGTCCATGACGTATTCGCGCAGACCATCTGGCTCTGCGAGCACAGCCTTCAATTTGGTCCGCAACGCGATCAATGCATTCGTGGCTTCTACTGATCCGACAGCCCTGTTTAGAAATAGCCGCCCCATGCCGGGGAACCGTTCGAGATTAGGAATTACGGTGTCGAGCAGTTCATCCAACAGACCATCAGGTGCATCAACCTCGGTCAGAAACCCTTCAATATCGGCCAGGTTCCGCTCAAAGTTGGCAGTCAACTTGACGACAAGCTTTTTTGCCACTTTTGATTACCTGTATCGGTCAGGCGCTGCGCCGACGTTTGATGGATTGGATGGCACTACGCGCATCCTTCACGCGACCGGCAGCAAGATCGTCAAGTCCTTTGGAGACCTCATCGATCAGCAACAAGTGAATGCGTTCACGTTCCAGTTGGTGGTAATAATCCAGTCGGGCAGAATCGATCAGCGCGATAAAGCTCTCACCGTTTTTCGTCACAATTTTCTCTGCACCCGCCTTGACTTCCTCAGCCAGTTCAGAAAAGTTGGCTCTGGCGTGTGAGAGCGGGATAACGTCCCTTGCTGAAATTCCCATGACCGTCTCCTGAGCAGCACTTCATGTGCAGTTAGTTGTACAGTATACGAGCTTGATTCAACATGTCACTGTCGAACTGAGAGAGGGTCCTGTGCTTCATTAGCACCTGCCCATTCCGGAAAGACGCCCATTGCCGCGGTTTGATCAAAGTGCCGCTAAAAACTGTTGGCCGCCACTTCGCAATCCAACACTCACTTTGAATCACACTCAGAGGCACCTGTCTTGAAACGGGGCGCTATGTGCCCAACTGAAGTTTCAGAAAGGCCACCCCATGACTGACTCCAAACACATCGTTTGCCCCCATTGCCACACCACCAACCGCGTCAAGACCGCTGACCAAGTCAAGGCGCCGGATTGCGGCAGTTGCCACAAGCCCCTGTTTGTGGCCCACACCACCGCGCTGGACGAGGTGGCGTTTGACAAGCACATTGCGCGCAACCAGATTCCCGTGCTGGTTGATTTTTGGGCACCCTGGTGCGGCCCGTGTCGTCAGATGGCGCCTGGGCTGGAGCAGGCCACCGCCCAGCTGGAGCCGCAGGTGCGCGTAGTCAAGGTCGATACCGAAGCCGTGCAGTCACTCGGTGCGCGGTTCAACATCCGCAGCATCCCGACGTTGGCGCTGTTTGTCGGTGGGCGCGAAGTGGCGAGGCAGGCGGGGGCCATGGGTGCGGCTGACATCGTGCGCTGGACGCAGGCGCATCTGGTGCGTTAGTCGGTCTTATGA
>CAIYDK010000158.1 GCA_903924955.1 uncultured beta proteobacterium
CAACCGAGTTCACCTTCAACGGTGATGCCGAGCTTGTGCGCCATCTTCACCACTTCGCTGGTCACGCTGACGTTGTAGTCGTAGCTGGCAATGGTTTTGCCGTCGCCTTCGAGGCTGCCGTCCATCATGACCGAGCTGAAGCCCAGGTTGATGGCGCCCTGGCAGATTTCGGGGCTCTGCCCGTGGTCCTGGTGCATGACCAGCGGGATGTTGGGGTAGGCCTCAATGGCGGCTTGAATCAGGTGCTTGATGAAAGCTTCACCGGCGTATTTGCGGGCGCCGGCGCTGGCTTGCAGGATGACCGGAGCGCCAACCTCCTTAGCGGCCTCCATGACGGCCTGTACCTGCTCCAGGTTGTTGACGTTGAAGGCTGGAATGCCGTAGCCATTGGCGGCGGCGTGGTCCAGCAGTTCGCGCATTGAAACGAGTGCCATGAGATTTCCCCTAGTGAAGTTGGTAACCGCTTGGTAACTTGTACCGATACGCGGATTTTAGCCCTCTACTCCACCTGGCAGATCTTCAACATATTGGTGCCGCCTGGGGAGCCCATGGGTTCGCCACAGGTAATGGCATAGACATCGCCCTTTTGCACAATGCTGCGGGACTTGAGGTGGTTTTCGGCTTCGCGCAGCGCAGTGTCGCGGTCAGCGCTGGTGTCGACGAATATGGGGCGCACGTTGCGGTACAGCGCCATCTTGCGCTGCGTCGCGACTTTGGAGGTCAGCGCATAAATCGGCACACGGATCAGGTGTCGGCTCATCCACAGGGCGGTGGAGCCGCTGTCGGTCATGGCCACGATCGCTTTGGCGCCCAAATGGTGCGCCGTAAACAGTGCGCCCATGGCAATAGTCTGGTCAATGCGCTGAAAGGTCTTGCCGGTGAAATCGGATTCGAGTTCGAAGCTTTCATGGCCTTCTGCAGCGTGACAGATCTTGGCCATTTCAACAATCGTTTCCAGCGGGTACTTCCCGGCGGCCGTTTCGGCAGACAGCATCACGGCGTCGGTGCCGTCGAGCACGGCGTTGGCCACGTCGCTCACTTCGGCGCGGGTGGGCACCGGGTTGGTGATCATGGACTCCATCATCTGGGTGGCTGTAATGACCACCCTGTCGTGCTCACGCGCCAGCTTGATCATGCGTTTTTGCAGACCCGGCACGATCGCATTGCCCACCTCGACTGCCAGATCGCCCCGAGCGACCATGATGCCGTCGCTGGCCAGCAGGATTTCCAGCAGGCGGGGAATAGCTTCTGCACGTTCGATCTTGGCGATCAATCCCGGCTTGTGGTTGTAATCGGCGGCAGCCACGTTGCACAGCTGACGCGCCATTTCCATATCGGTTGCATTCTTGGGAAAGCTGACCGCCACATAGTCGGCCTGAAAGCTCATGGCGGTACGAATATCGTCCATGTCCTTGGCGGTCAGTGCGGGCGCGGTCAGTCCGCCGCCCTGTTTGTTAATGCCCTTGTTGTTGGACAGTTCGCCACCCAGCTTGACGGTGGTATGAACCGCCTCCCCCTTGACCGCATCGACGGTTATCACGATCAGCCCATCGTTTAGCAGCAGGATGTCGCCGGCCTTGACCTCGCGCGGCAAAGCCTTGTAGTCCAGCCCCACGGCATCGATATCGCCCAACTCGGTACGAGCAGCATCCAGTACAAACTTCTGCCCTGGCTCCAGAAAGACCTTGCCTTCGACAAACTTGCCGACCCGGATCTTGGGGCCTTGCAAATCGGCCATGATGGCCACTTCGCGCCCTGCGCGCTGGGCAGCTTCTCGCACCAACCTGGCGCGGTCGATATGGTCTTGCGCCTGGCCGTGGCTAAAATTGAGGCGAACCACATTAACGCCAGCGCGAATCATTTGCTCCAGCAGTGCGGGGTCGCTGGAGGCAGGGCCCAATGTGGCAACAATCTTGGTGGCGCGACGTGGCATGAAACGGTCTCCTCTTGTATGTTGTTGCGATTTTCACACGGATGACCGGTGCATCTGTTACAGCGTAACGTCAACTTGCACGAAAAATCCAACTTGACAGCAAGAAGGCCCCATAGTGCAATGAACTCATGAGCACTCTTGACACATCGATGGACACGCTACTTGGCAGCGCCCGTGGTAAACCTAAGCTACTGGTTGTGGATGACCAACCCATCAATATTCAGGTCATGCACCAAATTTTTGGCGGCGACTATCAAGTGTTCATGGCCACCAGTGGCGCACAGGCGCTGTCCATCTGCCAGACCAATCCGCCCGACCTGGTTTTGCTTGATATCGTCATGCCCAACATGGACGGATTTGAAGTCTGCACCCAACTCAAGGCCAACGACGCGACCTGTAACATTCCGGTGATTTTTGTCACTGCCCACACCGATGCCGCGCAGGAAACCCATGGCTTGAGCTTGGGAGCGGTGGACTTTATTGCCAAGCCGGTCAACCCCGCGGTGGTGCGGGCACGGGTCAAGACGCAATTGACGCTGAAATTTCAGTCAGATTTGCTGCGCAAGCTGGTTTTTCTGGACGGACTCTCCGGGGTCTTCAACCGCCGGTACTTTGACCAGCAACTAGGCGTGGAATGGGCGCGTTCATCGCGCAGCCATGCCCCGTTATCCATCATCATGATTGATGTAGACCATTTCAAACTCTTCAACGACCGCTACGGACACCAGGCGGGGGACGACTGCCTGCGCCAGATTGCGGCAGCACTCAAGGCGTGCCTGAAGCGGCCCGCCGATCTGGTGGCCCGCTATGGAGGTGAAGAATTCGCCTGCATCCTGCCCGACACATCCTTCCACGATGCAATAGGCCTGGGCAATGACCTGGAGCGGAAGATTCGCGCCTTGCGCATTCCCCATGCGGTATCCAGCGTGACCGACGTGATCACCGTCAGTGTCGGCGTGGCCACGCGCACAGTGGACTCTGCCAAGGATGCAGTTGCCCTGGTGGGGCTGGCCGATGCACAACTCTACGACGCCAAGCAAAGCGGGCGCGGGCGTGTGTGTGGTTCCCCACTGGGTTCATTGGGTTAAGTGGCCCACGTATGCGTCAGACGGACCGCCTGATTGAAAACCTGGTTCATGACAAGGGCAGACGGTTCTGACTGCCGCTGACACAGGCCGCTGCCGGCTCAGCCGTGCGCCTCATATCCGACCCTATGCGCTCCAAGCTCCCGTATTCATTGCGTGAACAGCTACTAATTTAATAGCATCATCAACCAGCAAACCGGCGTGACAGAACCTCGAATGCCGGTAAAGTCTTGCCCTCAAGCACCTCCAGAAAGGCACCACCGCCGGTGCTGATGTAACCCACCTGCTTTTCAATGCCGTACTTGGCAATGGCAGCCAGCGTGTCGCCACCACCGGCAATGCTGAACGCGCTGGACGCGGCAATGGCCTGGGCAATCACCTTGGTTCCGTTCTCAAACGCGGCAAACTCGAACACGCCTACGGGGCCGTTCCAGACAATGGTTCCGGCCGACATCAGCTGCTGCGCTAGTGCCTGTGCGGTTTGTGGGCCAATGTCCAGGATCAGGTCATCGTCCGCCACATCCGTGGCCGCCTTGACGGTGGCGGGCGCATCGGCAGCAAAGGTCTTGGCGGTGACCACATCCGTGGGGATGGGCACCGCTGCACCGCGGGCCTTCATGGCTTCAATCACGGCGACCGCCTCGGCCAGCAAATCGGGCTCGGCAAGGCTCTTGCCAATCTTCAGCCCCGCCGCCAGCATGAAGGTATTGGCAATGCCACCACCCACGATTAACTGGTCCACATTGGCGGACAGACTCTTCAAAATGGTGAGCTTGGTCGATACCTTGGAGCCAGCCACGATGGCCACCAACGGGCGCTTGGGCGCCAGCAAGGCTTTGGAGATGGCGTCCATCTCGGCGGCCAGCAATGGACCCGCGCAAGCAACAGGTGCGTACTGGGCGATGCCGTAGGTGGAAGCCTCTGCGCGGTGTGCGGTGCCAAAAGCATCGTGCACAAAGATATCGCACAGGGCGGCCATCTTGCGCGCCAGTTCTTCGTTGTTCTTCTTCTCGCCCTTGTTGACACGGCAGTTCTCCAGCAACACCAGTTGACCGGGCGGCACTTGCACGCCATCGACCCAGTTGGCCACCACAGGAATGCTGCGCCCCATCAGTTCACCCATGCGTGCAGCCACCGGCGCCAGCGAGTCGGCGGGGGTAAAGGCGCCTTCGGTAGGGCGCCCAAGGTGCGAGGTCACCATCACGGCGGCCCCGGCGTCCAGCGCCATCTGAATGCAGGGTACGCTGGCCCGGATGCGGGTGTCTTCCGTGATATGGCCCGCGTCGTCCTGCGGCACGTTCAGATCAGCTCGGATGAAGACGCGCTTGCCGGCCACTTGGCCACTGGCGCACAGATCGGAGAAACGGATAACGTTCATACAAAGACCTCAATCAAAAAGAGTTGCATGAATTGTAGGAGCCCAGCGACCCGCGCAGCGGCGAAGCCTTGGGGGGCTACACCTTCACCAGCCCAGGCCGATGTGCAGCGGCAGATACACCGCCATCCCCGTGACGATGGTACCCAGCACCGCCTGCCCCTGCCCCTTGCGAGCAAAGAAGTAGGCAGCCCCGGCAGCGGCGGCAAACACGCGTGCGTCGAGCCATGTGCTGATGAGTTGACCTTGCGTCATCACAACTTCGGGCAACACCACGGCCGACAGGGCGGCAATCGGTGCGTACTGCAATCCCCGCTGCGCCCAGTGCGGCAATTGCCAGGGCTTGTTGCTGAGAAAAAAGAAGCAACGCGTAATCAGGGTGACGAGCGCCAGACCCACGATCACCCCCAGGGTCCACCCATCCGTCAGATTCATTGCCGTAGGACTGTTCATGGCGGTCTTTTGGCAGGCGGAGTCGGACGAGCAATCGGTAATTGCTCCATCATCAGGCACAAGGCGACAGCCGCCGCAATGGCTGCCACGATATTGAGCTTGAACGGCAGCGCAAACGCCGCAACGGCAGCCATGGCCGCAACCCCGGCGGACACCCGTCGCAGGTTGCTGCTGGCCAGCGAGCACCCCACCCCCAGCAGAGCCAGAATGCCGGCAAAGCCCAGCCCCCACTGCGACGGGATGGACTCGGCCAGTGCGATGCCCAACAAGCTGGCAAACTGCCAACTGCACCAGTTAAAAAGGCTGCCACCCCCCAGATACGCCAATTGCGCGCGCTGCCCGACCACATCGGTGGCGGGATGGTGAAAGCGCTTGGTAAACATCACGTAGCTGAGGTCGGCCGTCAGGTAGCCGTTAAACAACCGCCAGCGCAGTGGCAAGTGCATCAAATACGGACGCATGTGGGCGCTGAACACCACAAAACGCAGGTTCACGCAAAAGGCCGTCGCCCAGATCACCCAGATTGGCGCGCCCGCGGCAATCAGGGGAATGGCAGCCAACTGCGAGCTGCCTGCAAATACCAGCAAACTCATGGCCACCGCCTCCACCGGGCTCATGCCGGACTTGACCATTGCTACCCCGGTCATCAATCCCCATGCAGCCAGACCGGGCGACACAGCCGCCATTTCGCGCAGGCCAAGCTGAAACTCTGGATGGCGCCACCAAGCCAGCAAACGCTGGGTCACGTCAGAACCTGCCCGACCTGCAGGGGAAAGCCACGCAGGAAATCGGCCACCGCCAGGCGTTTGCCGCCGGGTCGTTGCAATTCCGTCAAAATTGCTACTGAATTCATAGCGGCCACTGCAATACCTTCGGGGGCTACAGACAGAATTGTTCCAGGAACCTGGCTCGCAACAACACCTGGCATTGGACCATCCATTCGGGCTTGAGGTGCGTGTGCCGACCAAACCTTGACGACCTCCCCGTTGAGCACCACCGTGGCTACGGGAAAAGGATTGAACGCCCGTACCCGGCGCACAATGGTCTGCGCATCCAGATGCCAATCAATGGCCGCCTCATGCTTCTCGATCTTGTGGGCATAGGTCACGCCTTCGATGGGTTGGTGTATGGGCTTCAAATGCCCGGCAGCGGCCTGATTCAGCGCCAGCACAATCAGCTTGCCACCCAGATCGGCCATGCGGTCGTGCAGGGTGGCCGTGGTGTCCGTTGCCTCAATCGGCATCGTGTGCATGAACAGCATATCGCCGGTGTCCAGGCCGGCGTCCATCTGCATGATGGTGACACCGGTTTCGGCGTCACCCGCTTCAATGGCCCGGTGAATAGGTGCCGCACCGCGCCAGCGTGGCAGCAGTGAGCCGTGGATGTTCAAACAGCCAAACATGGCCCCCACGCTTGCCACTTCGTGTGCTGCGCTGCCCCCCTGGGGGGCCCTCGCGCCTAGGGGCGGCCCGTCGGCGCTCAAGTATCCACCACGCATATCATCCAGCACCCACTGCGGCAGGATCAGGCCATAGGCGGCCACCACCATGACGTGCGCCTGGGCGTCGGCGATGGCTTGGCGCGCGCTGGCGGCGTCTTCGGGATATTTGCCATCGAGTTTGAGACTGCGCGGCTGTGCCACCGCAATGCCATGGTCCAGCGCAAACTGTTTGACCGCCGATGCGTGCAACTTCATGCCGCGCCCGGCCGGGCGGTCCGGCTGGGTCAGCACCAGCGCGATGGTGTGACCGCTGGCGTGCAACCGCTCCAGTGCGACGCGGGCAAATTCAGGTGTTCCGGCAAAAATAATTCTCACGCCACCCCTCCATTTAAGTGTGCGCTCACTGAGCGTCCTCGCGCTGGGCCTTGAGCATTTTTTTCTTGATACGGTTGCGTTTCAGAGGCGACAGGTATTCCACGAACACTTTGCCCATCAAGTGGTCCATCTCGTGCTGAATGCACACGGCCAGCAATTCGTCCGCCTCGATCGTGCGGGAGTGCCCTTGCAAGTCCAGTGCACGCACGTGCACGGCGTCAAACCGCTCTACGCCGTCATAAATGCCCGGCACGGACAGGCAGCCTTCCTCATTCAAATGGGTTTCGGTGCTGGTCCAGACAATCTCCGGGTTGATCAGAACCAGCGGCGCATCGTGCTCCTCGGAAACGTCGATAACGATCACGCGCTCGTGCACATCGATCTGGGTCGCCGCCAAACCGATGCCTTTGGCGTCGTACATGGTCTCCAGCATATCGGCCACCAGAGCCTGTACGCGGGCATCCACTACCGCCACGGGTTTGGCAACACGGTGAAGCTTGGGGTCTGGGTAGCAAAGAATAGAGAGTAGGGCCATAGTTAACCAAATGCAGGCCGCTGCGAGCCCATCAGATTTCGAAAATGTGGCTATTTTCGCCACTTTTAGACCGTGGCGCACTAGCAAAGGTCTAAAAACGTTGCCGAATCAAGGGCTTGAGCGCAAAATCGCGCGTAACTTGTCAAGTTACTTTCTGGAACTGCAACACGATATGACGATACACCTGATGGCCAAATCCACCGGGGCGATGGCCAAGTTGGCTGCGCTGACCGCAATAGCGAGTGCGTTCGTCACAGCACCGGCTTGGGCTCAAAATTTTCCTATTTCAACTGCACAAAGGGAGACGGCGAACGAGGTGGCAAAAAAGGGGGTCCCGCTCAGTGAGTTGACTGCCGACGCACCCAACCGTTACACCATCAAGCAAGGTGACACACTGTGGGCCATATCGGGCCTTTTTCTCAAGCGTGCCTGGCGCTGGCCCGAGTTGTGGGGCATGAACCTCAACGACATCAAAAATCCACACCGCATTTACCCTGGCCAAGTGCTGGTGCTTGATCGCAAAGATGGTTTGGCCAGCCTGCGACTCGAAGGCGACCAAAGCGACCCTCCAACTGTCAGGGTGTCACCACGCACGCGCTATGAGCTGCTGTCCGATTCTGCATTGCCAACCTTGCGCTCGAGCATCATTGAGGCCTTTTTGGCTGAGCCGGTCATTGTGGACGAAGCAGGCCTGCGCGCCGCACCCCGCATCGTCTCGGCCTTGGAGAGCCGGGTATTGATCACAAAAGGGGACCGTGCCTATGCACGCGGGCCAGATGGCACCCCCCTGCTGGACGACCAGCCGCAGGAACAGCAGTTCCGCGTATTCCGCAATGCCACGCCTTTAAAAGATCCGACCACCGGTGAAGTGCTGGGCTACGAAGCGCAGTACGTTGGCAAAGCCAAATTGGTGCGTAGCGAAGGGACGACCGAAGTCGAGAACCGGGATGGAAGCAAGAGCATGGCCTTGGTCCCTGCCACCATCGACATCACCAGCGCCAAGGAAGAAATTCGCGTGGGCGACCGCCTGTTACCCGAGCCGCCCCGTCAGATTCAGACCTACACACCCCGCCCCCCTGACGGCAAAGTGGAGGGACGAATTGTTTCGGTCTACGGCAATGCGGTCGTCAATGCCGCTCAGAACCAGGTGGTCGCCATCAACCGTGGCACAACGGACGGAATGGAGCCCGGCATCGTATTGGCCATCCTGAAAGATGGCGCAAGCGTGGTGGACCGCTCGGATGACGGCCGCCCCATGATGAAATTGCCCGATGAGCGCAATGGCCTGCTCATGGTGTTTCGCACCTTTGAACGCATTTCATATGCCCTGATCCTGGAGATTACCGACGGCGTTCGCGTGGGTGACCGACTGATCAGTCCGCGCCATTGAGTCTGGCCACAACGGACCAGTCCATGGACCGGGACGAGCTTGCTGCGTGGTTGCGCCTGGCGCTAACTCCGGGCGTTGGAAACACCACGGCCCGACAGTTGCTGACTGCCTTTGGGTTGCCGCAGCAGGTCTTTGCGGCGTCATCACAATCGCTTGAGCAAGTCGTCAGTGCACCGCTGAGGGCCGCACTGCAGCAAGAACCTGCTGCGCTGCCCGCCCTGCTGGAGACCACGTGGCAGTGGCTGCAAGGCAACCTGCAGCAGCACCGCGTGCTGGCGCTGGGCGACCCGGCGTATCCGCAGACCTTGCTGAATATGGAAGACCCCCCCTTGCTGCTCTATGGCATGGGCGCAGCGGATGCCTGGGCCCATGCGGGGCTGAATGCCCCTGCGTTGCAGTCTCTTGCCGTGGTCGGCAGCCGCAATCCGACGCCTCAGGGAGCAGTCAACGCCCGAGCGTTTGCACAAGCCTTGGCGCAGGCCGGGTTAACGATCGTGTCTGGACTGGCGCTGGGAGTTGATGGTGCCGCCCATGAAGGTGCACTGGAGGGTGCGGCGCAGGGGCAGCTGGCCACGATTGCCGTGGTGGGGACCGGGCTGGACCGCGTATATCCGCGCCAGCACCGCGATCTGGCGCACCGCATCGCCCAACACGGTATTTTGCTCAGTGAATACCCCCTCGGTACCCCCCCGATCTCGGCCAATTTCCCCAGACGCAACCGCATCATTGCCGGCTTGGCGCGGGGTACGCTGGTGATCGAGGCAGCGCTAAAGTCCGGCTCGCTGATCACCGCACGCCTGGCCTCTGAACAGGGCAAGGACGTATTTGCCATCCCCGGCTCCATCCACTCCACCCAGGCAAGGGGCTGCCACGCCTTGATCAAACAAGGCGCCAAACTGGTGGAAAGCGCACAGGACATCCTGGAGGAATTGGGAACATTGACTGCTGAACTTTTTGTTCCAGCCGTACGCCCTTGCACGACCGTCTGCCCAGTCTCAGAGGACGAGGGAGAAGACGAACTACTCAGCGCATTGGGATTCGGCCCCCTTGGGCTCGATGCCTTGCAGGCGCGAACCGGAC
This sequence comes from uncultured beta proteobacterium, assembly GCA_903924955.1. GTDB lineage: Bacteria > Pseudomonadota > Gammaproteobacteria > Burkholderiales > Burkholderiaceae_C > Allorhodoferax. Next base: position 9,668 of record CAIYDK010000158.1, read on the forward strand.
TCGGTATTGCCGCGTTGCAGGCCAGGTTGATGGAACTCGAAATTCACGGCCAGCTTTCCCGACTGCCGGGTGGGTTATTTCAACGGCTTGTCAGCGTCTAAAGTCCCTGCATTTGATGATCCAAGGTCGTCAAAACGAGAAATAGAGGGGAAAGTCGGACCCCGCTGGGGAAGCCCGATTTTCTGCGCTATATTGGCGTCATGTTTGAAGTACTTGTCTTCGTTTACGAAAACTACTACGCCGGTGACAGTTGCCCGGAGCCCGCCCATCTGGAGCGAAAACTCAACGCCGTCGGGTTTGAATCCGAAGAAATTGAGGACGCCCTGACTTGGCTGACCGGTCTCAATACGGCAGCCAGAGGCTCCAAAGGTTTTGCCGGCACCTCTCAACTTGTGGCGCCGGAGCCCTGGCTGCGCGAGCCCTGCGCAACCAGTGTGCGTATCTATCCCTTGGCGGAACAAAACCACTTGGGACAAGAGTGCATGGGGTTCATCAGCTTTTTGGAGTCTGCCGGGGTGCTGCCCGCATCAATGCGGGAAGTAATCATTGAACGCGCAATGGCCGCACCGGGCGACCCTGTGTCACTGGACGATCTGAAAATCATCATCCTGATGGTCTACTGGAGTTTTGGGCAAGAGCCTGAGGCACTGGTTCTGGATGAACTCTGCGACGACAACACGCAGCGAATTGCACACTAGCCTGATGTAGCCCCGGGCTTTGCTTGCCGCGCTGGCCCACCTCGGCCACCGGCAACTCAATTCATCAAACGCTCAGGGTTGGCCTCGATCTTGGACAGGGCATCTCGGGTGGCGCGCACCGTCAATGTCTCTTCCTCCTGTGGCAAAAGCAGACCCGCCTGCAAGTATGCCGCCAGACGACCACCCTGAATCAAATAGCTTTTGCCGGAACTCGATGCAAACAAGTTCAAGTGTTTGCGGTCGCTGCGCCAGGCAAACTGCACCTGGGTAATCTGATTGCTATGGTCCAGCGTAAACCAGGACCCCAACTGCAACTCTTGCGCCCAGGCGGCCATGGCGGCGGTCGGCTTGGAGCCGCCATTGCCGACCACCTCAATCGCGGAGGCATCAATACCCAGCATCATTTCAATACTCTCGGCATCCAGCGGCAAGTCTCCCATGCCATCTTCGCTGACAAAGTCTTCAAGATTGCCCAAACGCTGCGCCATGGCGTCAATCTTGGCTTGCGGAATGGCCTGGGTCTTGGACAAAAAGGCGTCCGCCAGCGTATCGCTGACGGTTTTAATGTGGGCATCCTGCTCCGAAGGCGCCATGGCCAGCAGCGTCATACCCGAGCGCAGGCGCAAGAGCAGGTTTGGCAAATCCTGAATGACACGAGCCCGGTCTGCGCGATTGGGTTTGGCACTTGCGGCCCACACCAGATCCGTCGCCGACTTCTTAAGTGTCAATGTATCTTTGTGTTGCGGACCCTTACGCACGGCGGCCACCGCCAGTACTTCGGCCCAGATTTTGAAAAGGAACTCACGAATCTCATCGCGCACCGGCATGTCTTTGAGCATGTTGCGCATTTCGATGGTGTACTGGATCGCGAGCGTTTCCTTTTGCTCAACCTGCTGGGCAACACTTACCACCTTCTGGGTGGACCCCTTTTCGGTCAAAAATTTGGAGAGGAACTTCTGAAATTCCTCGTAAACCACCTGATAAACCTTCTTGCCGGTTTCAGGGTACTGCTCAATCACCTGCACAATACGTTTGACTTCGAGCTCCATCGCATTTCCCTGAATGCCAGAGGAGTCAAATCCCATTACACAAGAACCCATGCGATCTATCAGCAGTCGGGCTGGATGCGTCGTGGTACCCAAGAAATCCGGATCTTCCAGCGCCATGCGAAGTACTGGCATCTGCAAACGGGCAAACCACACACGGATGCCGGGAGGGATACGCTCTTCGGCGAGGATGGCTTGAAACATGAGAGCGACAATTTCAATCGTCGCCTTTTCACCCTTGGTCTCGGCCTTCTTCTTCAGTTCAGCCGTCTTCTCACGCAAGTCACCCGCCACACGGGCTACGCCTGCAGGGCTGTAATCTTCATACATCGTTCCGCCAGTGGCGTAGGCGGGTGCCTGACCTGGCGGCGGTGGAGCCATGGCAGCGGCCAGCGCGGGGGAGGGCGCGTGGTGCTGCTCTGTCCCCTCAAAATCACCGCCAACATGGCTGACGAACAGGCGCCGAATCTGACCAATCACGCCTTGCGCCCTGCTGCGAGCCCGAGCCATCGGTGTTGCCGCAGTCATCATCCGGGTCTCTTCAGAGGCAAAGCCTCCGTGCGCGTCACCGCTGTGCATTCCAGAGGATTGCCTCCAGAACGGCGTAGGGGAAGATGAACCACTGCCCGTCCCAGGTACGGGATCCGGGCCAGCGCCGCCCCCCTGTGGCGCCTGCTGTTTGGAACCCCAACCCAGACGCCCGCCAAAAAACCCTCCGCCCGGTCGTTGTGCGGAAGCATTGCCACCCGCGTCCATTGGCTGAGTGCCGGGGTCCGAATGACCCGTACGCGGCGCAAAATGCTCCTGTTCAGAGGAGCCCCCATACGACTGCGATGCGTTACCCCGTCCCAAATCACTGTGCCCGGATGGGGTCCCCTCTGCGCCTTGCGGTGGTCTGGGCGCCGCAGGCGCCGGACGCGGTCGAACGGGCGCCGCAGCGCCGCGAGCCGGACTCTTGACGCGGTCTTTAAGCTCTATCGTGGGCATGACGCCCTTTTTGATCATCACGTCATTGGCGTTGGAATAAGCAGTCTTGAGTCGTTCAATCAGCAGCTTTTGAACCACATCGTTGACCATGGACCACGCATCCCCCGGCATGCCGGAATTGGCCCATTGCTCTACCATCAGCAACACCAGTACTTCGGGACGCAGCAGGTCGTTGCCTGACAGTTCCTCAGTTCCTTCCAGGAACTGCATACGCAGCCGAAGGTCTTCAAGCTGACTATTCACTTTATCCATCACCGCCATGACCATGCGGGACGCAAGAATCTTGTTTTCAACCACTTCCGTGCCGACCAGTTGAAGGCCTGCAACTTCCAGGCTAGCCTGTTTCTTAACCTTGGGTGGATCCAGGCATTCGCGCCATACCGTTTTGGTGCCCTCAACCCACAACGGACGGCACTTTTTGTAGGCCATCCAGATGTCGCGCCGCTCCTGGCTTTCACGCGCGTTGCCGGGTCCGTCCATCAAGGTGGTGATTTGCTCATGCACCGCACCACTGATTTCAATCATCGCCTGCGTGGCCTCAACCAGGAAGCGCTCACGCACCGCCCGGGCAAATTGCTGCCTGGGGTTGAGATTGGATGAACCGGGTGCTATAGCCATAAATCAGGAAACAATCAAACTGTAGCGCCAGCATTGGGGTCCGCGGGGTCCCCTTCTTTTTTGACCGGCCCTTTGATCAGGTCTTCGCGCTGAATGCCCAGCCACATGGCAATGGCCGCTGCGACAAATACCGAAGAATAAATACCAAACAAGATGCCGATCGTCAACGCCAGTGCAAAGTAGTGCAAGGTCGCACCGCCGAACAGCAGCATGGACAACACCATCAACTGTGTGCAACCGTGGGTGATGATGGTTCGGCTGATGGTGGACGTAATTGCGTTGTCGATGATCTGCACCGTATTCATCTTGCGGTAACGGCGGAAATTCTCGCGGATCCGGTCAAAAATAACAACCGATTCGTTCACCGAATACCCCAGAACTGCGAGTACGGCTGCCAGCACCGGCAACGAAAATTCCCACTGAAAGAAGGCAAAAAATCCGAGAATAATAACCACATCATGCAAGTTGGCAATGACCGCCGCCACGGCAAATTTCCACTCAAAGCGTATCGCCAGATACAGCATGATGCCGACAATCACACTTGCCAGTGCCTTGAGTCCATCCGCGGCCAGTTCGTCGCCAACCTGTGGGCCAACGAACTCGGTCCGTCTCAGGGTGGCACTTGCGTCGCCCGTCTGCAATGCGGCCAGCACCGTTTCGCTCTGGGCACCTGAACTGCTGCCCTTTTTCGCCGGCGGCATGCGGATCAGAACATCCTGTGCGGTACCAAAATTTTGCACTTGCACATCGTTGATACCCAGTGCCGCTACGCTGTTGCGAATGGCATTGAGATCGGCGGGCTGTGAATAGCTCACCTCCATCAAGGTGCCACCGGTGAACTCCACCGACAAATGCAGACCGCGTGAAAACAGGAAAAATACGGCCGCCAGGAATGTAACCAGCGACACCAAGTTGAACACCAATGCATGCCGCATGAACGGAATGTCACGGTGGATTTTGAAGAATTCCATGCCTGATCCCTTTAGTTTGTCGTGACCTGATTGTCGGAATCAGGCCGCCAAACCGTCCCAATAGACACACCTTTGAGCTTCTTCTGGCGACCGTACCATAAGTTGACTACCCCGCGCGAGAAGAAAACACCAGAAAACATGCTGGTCAAGATACCCAGACAGTGCACCACCGCAAAGCCTCGCACCGGTCCGGAGCCAAAGGCCAGCAAGGCCAGACCTGCAATCAGTGTGGTCACGTTCGAGTCGATGATCGTGGCCCAGGCGCGGTCGTAACCGGCATGGATGGCGGCCTGTGGTGATGCCCCGTTGCGAAGTTCTTCACGCACCCGCTCATTGATCAGCACGTTGGCGTCGATCGCCATACCCAGGACCAGCGCCATCGCGGCCATGCCTGGCAACGTCAACGTGGCCTGCAGCATGGACAACACAGCCACCAACAGCAGCAAATTGAAGGCCAGCGACACGCTGGAAATCATTCCAAACAGCATGTAGTACACGCACATGAAGATTGCGACCGCGACAAAACCCCAGGTCACACTGTTGAAGCCCTTGGCAATGTTTTCAGCGCCAAGGCTTGGGCCAATGGTGCGCTCTTCGATGATTTCCATGGGAGCTGCCAACGAGCCCGCGCGCAGCAGCAACGCCGTATCGGCCGCCTCAACCGTGGTCATGCGGCCGGAAATCTGCACCCGCCCGCCGCCAATCTCGGCCCGAATCACCGGTGCGGTCACCACTTCGCCCTTGCCCTTTTCAAACAGCAAAATTGCCATGCGTTTGCCTACGCTCTCACGGGTCACATCGCGAAAAATCCGCGCGCCCTTGGCATCCAGCGTCAGGTGCACAGCCGCTTCCTGGGTCTGGTTGTCAAAGCCCGGCTGGGCATCAGTCAGGTTGTCACCCGTCAGGATGACCTGCTTTTTCACAATGACGGGGGCGCCATTGCGCTCCAGATAGCGTTCGGACCCAAACGGGACTGGCGCCGTGCCCAGTTCAGCCGACCGTGCCTCCGTGCCTTCGTCCACCATGCGGATTTCCAGCGTGGCGGTGCGCCCCAAAATGTCTTTGGCCTTGGCAGTGTCCTGCACGCCTGGCAACTGCACCACGATGCGGTCCAGGCCCTGCTGTTGAATCACTGGCTCTGCAACACCGAGTTCGTTAATGCGGTTATGCAAGGTTGTGATGTTTTGCTTGAGCGCCTGCTCTTGTATCTTGCGTGCCGCCAAGGGCTGAATCGTGGCAACCAGCTTGACGTCAGCTCCCTCAGGCGTTTCCACCGTCGTCAACTCGGTAAATTGATCCTGAATGATGCGCCGCGCCGACTCGGCCGTAGCCGCATCACGGAATCGGATTTCAATGGTTTGCCCCGCGCGGTTGATACCGCTGTGGCGCACATTCTTTTCACGCAAAGTGGAGCGAATGTCGCCCGCCAGAGACTCCGCCCGCTTGGACAAGGCCGCCTGCATATCAACTTGCAGCATGAAATGCACGCCACCGCGCAAATCAAGCCCCAGGTACATGGGTGACGCGTGCAGCGCAGCCAGCCAGGCCGGCGAGCGCGGCAATAGGTTCAGCGCCACCACATAGCCAGATTCAGCCGCATCGGGGTTGAGCGCCTTTTGGATTGCGTCCTTGGCCTTGAGCTGCACATCGGTGCTGCTAAACCTGGCGCGAATAGACGTTCCTTCCAGTGATACCGCATCCGGTGCAATACCCGCCGCCTTGAGTGCATCCTCCACGCGGGTCAACGCCGCAGCGTCAAGCTTCAGGTTGGCTTTTGCAACCGATACCTGAACGGCCGGGGATTCGCCAAAAAGATTGGGCAAGGCGTAGAGGCCCCCTACCACTAGCGCGATCAGAATAATCGCGTATTTCCACACCGGGTAACGGTTCATGTTCGCACTTCAGACTGGAGAAAACGTTAAGAAATTACTTGTAGGTGCCCTTGGGCAAAACCTGCACCACAGCGCTGCGCTGGATTTGGATCTCAACGCCATTAGCCACTTCCAGGCTGACGTAGCTATCGCCAATCTTGCTGACTCTGCCAAGCACGCCACCGGCCGTCACAACCTCATCACCCTTGGCAATGGCGTCGATCATGGCCTTGTGCTCTTTCTGCTTTTTCATCTGGGGCCGGATCATGACGAAATAAAGGACAACAAACATCAAAATGAGCGGCAGCATGCTCATCAACGACGACTGCATGTCGCCTCCAGCGGCTGCTGCGGGGGCGGTTTGGGCAAAAGCGGACGAAATAAACAAAGGAAAACTCCACAAAACAAGGGTCACAAAACCACCCACCACCCAAATAAAGGCAGCGTGGTCGCAAATCGTTAACCCTTGATTGTAATCGGCAGGGGGCCATGCCGCCCGTCAGCGCTACGCGCCGCTGTGAAACTGCTCCAGCAACACAGTCCATTGCTGGCGTGCCGCGGCCAGATGACGCGCCTTGACATGCCCGAAGCCCCGAATTTGCTCCGGCAGTCTGGCAAACGTGGTTGCAGCATCCCGGTTGACCGCATTCAGCTTGGGCAACATGCCTTCGATAGCGGCGCGGTACGCAGGCGCCAGTTCGCGCTCATGGCGGCGCTCTTCTGTGTACCCAAACACGTCCAGTGCACCGCCGCGCAACACCTTGAGCGGCGCCAGCAGTCGGAATGCCGTTTGCACCCAGGGGCCGTAGGGGCGTTTTTGCAGTTCACCCGCCGTGTTCCGGTCTGCCAGCATCGGTGGTGCCAACTGGTAGTGGAGCTTGAAGTCGCCCTCAAACTGCGCGCCAATTTTAGCCAAAAAGGCTCCGTCGGTGTGCAGTCGCGCCACCTCGTACTCATCTTTGTAGGCCATCAGCTTGAACAGGTAGCGAGCCACGGCCTGGGTCAGGGGCAGTGCGCCAGAAACTCGCTCTTCGGCACGGCGCACCAGTTCCACGAAGCCGGCGTACTCGGCCGCGTAGGCCGCGTTCTGGTAGCCGGTCAGAAATTCAACACGTTTGGCCACCATCTCGTCCAGTGACTGCTTGGAGCGCGGCGTAAAGGCAATCACCTGCCCTGGATTGAGCAATTTTTGCACAGCAGGCCAGTCCAGAGCGGCCTTGCGACCCCAGGCGAAGGCGGTCTTGTTGTTATCCACTGCCACGGCGTTGAGTTCAATGGCGCGAATCAGCGACGCCAACTGCAGCGGAATCCAGCCCTTTTGCCAAGCGTAACCCAGCATGATGGGATTGGTGTAGATGCTGTCGCCCAGGAACTGCGTGGCGATGGCGTCAGCGTCAAACGCACCGACGCCGTCTTCACCCACCACACGGGCAATTTCGGCCAGGCATTCGTCGCCCGGGTTGGTCCAATTGGCATTGGAAACAAAGGCTGCCGTGGGCGCACTGTGGGAATTCAGCGCCACATGGGTGCGTCCCTGGCGCATGCGCAGCACCGTCTCTTTGCCGGCCACCACAATCGGGTCGCATCCAATGATCAGGTCAGCCGAGGCCATGCTGACCCGTGTGGTTCGAATGTCATCCTGCTCGGCTGCAATCAGCACATGACTCCAGGTAGCGCCACCCTTTTGTGCCAACCCGCCGGCATCCTGTGTGACAACGCCTTTGCCTTCAAGGTGTGCGGCCACGCCCAGCAGTTGGCCAATGGTGATGACGCCCGTACCGCCCACGCCAGCAACGATGATGCCCCAGGCGCCCACATGGGATGGAACCACCACGGCCTGTACGGTGCTGGTGAACTGGGGAATGGCGGGTTCCGGCAAATTGCCTGCGTCCGGCACAGTTGTCGACTGGGCCTTGCCCTTCTTTCGGAGCTGCCCACCCTCCACCGTCACAAAGCTGGGGCAAAAACCCTTCACACAACTGAAGTCTTTATTGCAGGTGCTCTGGTTGATTTGTCGCTTGCGGCCAAATTCGGTTTCCAACGGCTCCACACTCACACAATTACTCTGCACGCCGCAGTCGCCACAGCCTTCGCAGACCAGTTCATTGATGACCACGCGCTTGGCCGGGTCCACCAGCGTGCCCCGCTTGCGGCGGCGTCGCTTTTCGGTGGCACAGGTCTGGTCATAAATAATGACCGTGGTTCCCTTGATGGTGCGAAATTGCTTCTGGATGGTGTCCAGTTCGTCGCGGTGATGCACCGCCACACCCTGCGCCAACTCAACCCCTTGATATTTTTCGGGTTCGTCAGTCACCACCACAATCTTGTTGGCGCCCTCGGCGCGCATGCTTTGCGCGATCTGAACCACCGAATGGCCTTCGGGGCGCTCCCCGATTTGCTGGCCGCCGGTCATGGCTACCGCATCGTTGTACAAAATCTTGTAAGTAATGTTGACTCCGGCAGCAATGCTCTGGCGCACCGCCAGCAGGCCGCTGTGGAAGTAGGTGCCGTCACCCAGGTTGGCGAACATGTGCTGGTCGTTGCTGAACGGCTGCTGCCCCACCCACGGTACGCCCTCACCGCCCATCTGGGTAAAGCCCACCGTGGCCCGGTCCATCCAGACCGTCATGAAGTGGCAGCCAATGCCCGCCATGGCTCGCGAACCTTCGGGCACCTTGGTACTGGTGTTGTGCGGACAGCCCGAACAGAACCAGGGCTGGCGGTCCGCCAGCTTGATCTCGGCCTTGGCGCGGTTCACTTCCAGCACCTGCATGGCGCTTTCCTTGGCGTTCAGGATGGCCAGTTGTGCGTCGATGCGCGCTGCGATATCGCTGTCCACGCCCATCAGCGTGATGCGCTTGGCAATGGCGCGCGCGATGATGGCGGGCGACAAATCCGCATTGGCCCGCAGCAACGTATTGGCGTTCGGGTTGGCCATGCCCCATTCACCCCCGCTGCCGAAACCGGAACCATCGGTTTCCATTTCATTGAACTTGCCCAGGACGCGCGGACGCACATCGGAACGCCAGTTGTACAGGCCTTCTTTCAATTGGTACTCGATGACCTGGCGTTTCTCTTCGACCACCAAAATCTCTTGCAAGCCGGTGGCAAATTCGCGAGTCAGTTGCGCCTCCAGCGGCCACACCACGCCGACCTTGTGCAGGCGGATGCCGACGCGCTGGCAGGTGGCATCATCCAGCCCCAGGTCCAGCAGGGCCTGGCGCGTGTCGTTATAGGCCTTGCCACTGGCGATCAGGCCCAGGCGGTCATTCGGACCCTCAATCACGTTGTAGTTCAGGCGATTGGCACGGATGTAGGCCAACGCCGCGTACCACTTGTAGTCAAACAGTCGGGCTTCCTGCTCCAGGGCATGGTCCGGCCACCGAATGTGCAGCCCGCCTGCGGGAATCACAAAGTCGGTGGGGATCTTGATCTGCACCCGGTCGGGGTCGATCATGGCGGTGGCGCTGGACTCCACAATTTCCTGAATCGTCTTCATGCCCGCCCACACACCCGAAAATCGGCTCATGGCAAAGGCGTGGATGCCCAGATCCAGAATTTCCTGCACATTGGCCGGGAAGAACACCGGCGTACCGCAGGCCTTGAAAATATGGTCGCTCTGATGGGCCGCGGTGGAGCTCTTGGAGATGTGGTCATCTCCCGCCACCGCGATCACACCACCCCAGGGCGTGGTGCCGGCCATGTTGGCGTGCTTGAACACATCGGAACAACGGTCAACGCCCGGACCCTTGCCGTACCAGATACCGAACACGCCGTCGTACTTATTACTGCCGGGTGGCGCAAAACCCAGTTGCTGGGTGCCCCACAGGGCCGTCGCCGCCAGTTCCTCGTTGACACCGGGCTGGAACACCACATGGTGGGCTTTGAGGTACTTTTCGGCCTTTTGCAGCGACTGGTCATAGGTGCCCAGCGGCGAGCCGCGGTAACCACTGATAAACCCGGCCGTGTTTTTGCCCACGCGCTGGTCGCGCAGGCGCTGCAGCATGGGCAGCTTGACCAGCGCCTGCACGCCGCTCATGAAAGCGTGACCGTAGTCCAACGAATACTTGTCGTCCAACGTGACGGTTTGAAGCGCCTTGAGGATGTGATCAGGCAGGGGTGCATTCATGGGCGTGACTCCGATGCCAATTCATAAAGGAAGGTTGCGCTACTGTATTTATAGCGCATTGCGCACATTCCACGGGGGCTACAGCCCTATTTAACAACTTATCGCGACAGCACTTGGCGAATGGTGGCGCCCAACTCTTCGGCCACGAACTTGGCGATGTAGGCGTCGGCACCGACGCTTTTCACATGGCCTTCGTTGGCCGTGCCGGTCAACGAGGAGTGGATGATGACCGGAATGCCTTTGAAGCGACCGTCCTGCTTGATGTTGCGGGTCAGGGTGAAGCCGTCCATCACCGGCATTTCAAGGTCGGTCAACACCAGGGCCACCTTGTCCTGCACCGTCTTGCCCTCCGCCTCCGCCTTGGCACGAATGGTCTCCAGCATGTCCCAGGCTTCCTTGCCGGTCTTGGTCATGACATAGGGCACGCCCATTGCCTTGAGGCCCTGCTCAATCATCATGCGGGCTACCGGGGAGTCATCCGCCGCCAACACCACGGTGCCGGGTGGAATCTTGACGGCACCAACTTTGGACTCGTCGATGTCCGACTTATGCTCATTGGGCATCACGTCGCGCAGAATTTGTTCCACATCCAGCACCTGGGCCAGTCGGGTGTTTTCAGCGTTGCCGTCCAGGCGGGCGATGCTGGTCACCAAGCCGCCGCCGCTGTTTTCGGCAGACAGCACATGCTTCCACTCCAGACGCACGATCTCGTTTACCTCTTCTACGGCAAACGCCTGCGTGGTGCGGGCAAATTCGGTCACCAGCAAAATACCCAACCCCTTGGTCGGATTGCAACCCACCACTTTGGGCAGATTGATAACCGTAATCATCTGACCCCGGATATTGGCCACGCCCATGACCGTCGGCGGCATATTGACCATGGCAGTGATCTCCGGCATCACCAGAATCTCGCGCACCTTGAACACATTGATGCCAAACAACTCGCGCCGCGTCGTGCCAGGCGCTTCACCCAGGCGGAACAGCAGCAATTCAAACATGCTGTTGGCAGCCAGGTTGGTGCGCTCGTCAATATCCCGCATGGATGTGTTCATGGCTAGTTCCGTGATAAATGGGTTGAAACGACTATAGCGAACATGGTAACGTCATCTGGCCTGTTTGGGCCATAAAACCCACATCTGCAGCGGTTGGCGCAGACGCCCGGCCAACTCACCCGCCTCCGCGCCCGCACCCACAAAGTAGTCGGCCCGCACCGCACCGGTAATGGCGCTGCCCGTGTCCTGCGCCAGCACCAGCCTTTGCAGATCGGTCTGCGCGCCCCTGGAGACCAGCCAGACCGGTGTGCCATAGGGAATGCTGCCGGGGTCCACGGCAATCGAGCGCCCCGGTGTCAGCGCCACCCCCTGTGCACCGCGTGGGCCATCCGACTTGTCCCGCTCGGCAATAGCCTCTTCCCGGAAAAACGTCACCCGGGGGTTACTCCACAGCAACTCCTGCTGGCGCTGCGGGTTTTGCGCCAGCCAGGCCTTGATACCCGGCCACGATGCATCTTTGACCAACTCCTGGTCCAGCAACCAGCGTCCCACGCTGCGGTAGGGCTGGTCATTGGTGCCGCCATACGACAGACGCACCCAGCGCTGACTGCCGTCGCTCTGGGTGATGCGTACCCGACCGGACCCTTGAATCTGCAGGCTGAGCGCATCAATCGGGTCCGCCACGTAAGCAATGGATCTGTCCCGCAATGCGGCTTGCGCTTGAGGCAGGGTGTCCATCTCCTGACGGGTAAACCAGGGTTTGCGCTGTGCCAAGCCCACGGGCGGTTGGTACAGCGGGATAGAAAAGGCCGGGGTGGGCAGGCGACTGGCCTCCAGAACCGGCTCGAAGTAGGCGGTCAACAAGCCATTGGAATCACCCTGTGCCGACTCCACCCTGAAGGCCTGCAGGCGCTCCTGCATCCAGGCACGCTGTTCGTCAGCGCTGCCAATGCTCAGACGACGAATCTCGGGGCACAGTGGGGCCAGAGCGCCAACCGGTCGTTCACAGCTCTTGAGCCATGCATTCCAGGCCTCAAACAGGTTGTCATCTGCGAAGCCCGGCAAATCCACCCAGGGCACCGGCACCCAACGCCCCGCACCCCGACTCAGTGTGCCCGGCACCTGCGCTATGGCGAACGGAACGGGCGGCATAACTGACGCAGTCGTCTGCTGCGCGACCTCCGGTTGCGGGGCGTTGATCAGCGGAGCGCTGCCACAGGCTGCCAGGCTTCCTACAATCACACCAAACCACCCCAACAACAGGAGACGATGGATGACCTTGCTATTGCTGGAAGCCCTCGGCGCCGGGCTGATTTTGGTTGGAATCATTTGGTGGACCATGTTTTCGGGCCGAAAAAATGGTGAAATAGTCGAAGACAAAAAAGACCTATAGCCCCCGTGAAACAAGCGCAAGCAGCTACTGTTTTCATAGCAAACCATACAGCCCCTGGTCTGGCTACAACAACACCCGGTGCTGCAAAGCGGGCAACTGGGAGCGCCGTTGCGCCAGGAGGGCGGCATTCAACTCGGCACACACCACACCAGGCTCCTGCGCCTGCTGTGCCAGTACCTCGCCCCAGGGGTCTATGAGTATCGACTGGCCCCAGGTACGGCGTCCGTTGGGGTGCACACCGCCCTGAGCCGCAGCCGCCACAAAACTCAGGTTTTCAATCGCCCGCGCACGCAGCAGAACCTCCCAGTGCGCCTGCCCCGTGGTATGGGTAAAAGCGCTGGGCACCAGTATCAAATCCACCCCCTCGCGGGCGTAAGTGCGATAGAGCTCGGCAAAGCGCAGGTCGTAGCACACACTTAAACCAATCTGCCACACATGGCCGTCTTTGGAAGGCAACGAAAAACGGGTGGGCTGGTCGCCCCGCTCCAGCACGCGTGACTCGTCATACGCCTCGGTGCCATTGTCAAAGCGAAACAGATGCATCTTGTCGTAACGCGCCACGCACTCGCCCTGTGGGTTAAACACCAGCGAACTGTTATAAACCCGGTCCGGGCCAAGGGCCGACAACGGCAGGGTGCCGCCCACCAGCCATATTCCCAGTGCACGTGCCGCATCCGCCAGAAATTGCTGGATGGGCCCGCTGCCAAATGGCTCCTGAATGGCCAGTTTGTCCGCATCGTGCTGCCCGATGAGGCAAAAGTATTCCGGCAACACTGCCAGTTCAACCCCTTCATGCGCTGCTTGCTCCAAGAGCGTACGCGCTTGCAAAAGGTTGTCTGACAAGTGACCCGTCGACACCATCTGGATGGCGGCTACTTTCATGGAGCTTCCTTTGGCTTTGCTGGCACTGGAACGGTGGCCGACTTATGGGGCACCTCGGTAACCCGGGGGTCAACCCAGGTGCCATCGACGAGAAACTCTTTTGTCACCGCGTCCAGTAAGGGCCGACGCAAAATCAGCTGGGCCAAAAAGCTGCCAATACCCCACACCGGATTGATATAGGACGCCAGCAGCGAGGCGCTACCGGCATTGATTTCTGGAACCACCACCACCTTGATGCTCTGGGTTTCCTTGGCAATATCGGCCTCGCCTTCCATCAGGGCTGCTGCGTTAACACCTTTCATCTGCAGGTTGCTGGTGCGGGCAATACCCTGAGCAATGGTCACATCACCGCGCAAAAAGTCAAACGCAAACCCTTCGCTGAACACATCGCGAAAATCCAGCATCAGGCGCCTTGGCAAGGACTGCAGACTCAAGACCCCCAACAACTTGGCGATACCGGGGTCCGCCTTCAAAAACTGCCCTGTCTCCACATTGACGTTGAAGCTGCCTCCCAGACTGGGATAATCCAGCGTGATGGGCGAGCCCAGCCAGGTCACCTGGCCTTCAACCTTGCCCTGTCCTTTGCGCACCACGCCCTTCATGCCAAAACGGTTGAACAGCTCACCGGCGTCGCTGATGTCGAGCTTGAAATTCATGACGGTATGGCGACGCTCCTTGATGCTGCGCCCCGCAACGGCAGGTGCCTGCCCCGCGATATTGATCCAGTTGCCATTGGCCGTCAGAACGGCTTCGGGAGTAGTGATATTGAAGCGGTTGAGCCGCCACTCACGCGGCACATCGCGCGCCACCGCGCTGGCCGACGCGCCCAGGTTCACCGCATCAATTTCAATCCGGCCAAGCTTCTTGCCCCGCAACACCAGGTCTTCCACCACAATGTCGAGCGCCGGAATGCTGGCGGGCTGCTCATCGAGCACGCTTTCCACGTCCTGTGCCGCGCTTTGGGCCACATCCAGACGCGACAGACGCGCGAACAGGCGTCCGCCCACGGAGCCCGACGGCTGACGGTACTCCACATACCCATTGAGTTCGGACGCGTCCAGGTTGGCGCGCCACAACAGGCCTTCACGTCCACCACCGACAACCACGTTGTGCAACTTGCGTCCGCCCACCAAGATCTCGTGCGCGCGCACCGCCAGACCGGTGGGCAAGTAACCCATACCCACGGATGCGCCCGCCGCGGCCGCGCCAGACGAAAGATCTGCCCCTGCCGCGTGAGACAGTACGTCCGACCACGCATCCATATCAATACTGGCCATGCTGACGTTGGCCTGCACACTGTCTGAGGGCAAGGGGGTCGTCTCGTCTGCCGCCAACCCGACCGCAATGGAGCCCCGCAGCACGCGAGCGTCTGGCCCCGAGACATCGCGCACGTAAGTAATACCGACCGCCTTACCCACGTCGAATTGCAACTGGTCCTGGGCACGCACCACACCGTCGCTTCCCGCCACCAACGATGCCCGCACGGCTGCCGTTTCCAGACGCAATGGCAAGGGCACATCTGCCGCCTTGGCAAAGGGCGCAGGCAAGGTCAGCGCCATGCCCACCAAATTGCTATTGACCAACAGCTCAGGCACGCCACCGCGCACACCCAGCGTTGCGCTGTACGCGGTCGAGCCGCTGGCATATTGGGCCAGTCTGGCCGCAAAACCGAGCTCCCGCGCCTGACGCAAGCCCTCTGCGGTTGCGGTCCCTTGCAAGCGCAACGTCTGGGGCACCGCCGTCTTGCCCGCTGCCAACTGCCCTGCAGGCGTGGAGGTCAGGCCGCCATCAATACGCACATCCCCGCCCAAGGATCGGGCTTGCGCACCGACAACCGAAAACCCGGTTTCCGAAAAATTGATAACGCCGCGCGTGCGCGTGAGGCGGGGCGTCTCCGGGGTTACCTGAAGGTCATTGCCCGCCAGCGTAATCGACCCGCGCACCGTGGCCCGGTCCACCGCGGCGATCGGAAGCGCCAGTTTGAACCGGTAGTCAGCAACACCGGTTGCGCTGGCGTGCTCCAGCACCTTGCCCATCAAAGGCCCCAGAGGGGAGCCATTGACCACGCCCAACACGTCTGTCAACGGACCCTGGGCCTCTACGGAAACTGCCACGGTTGCCCCGGAATACAGGTTGTCGATGACCGCATCGGCCTTGGCGATGCGCAAGCCCGGCATGGCAACCACGGTCGCCCGCGCACCCTTGATCTGCAACACCGCGTGATCAAACACCAGTTCACCGGAGACCTGTGCCAACGCAGGCCACTGCGGGCTGCCGCTGGGCAGCAGACTGGCAGGTGCATAGGCGTAGGTGACGTTATTGAGGTCTGCTGAAATACGGAAATCCCCCTGCTTTGGGGAGTTGAAGGGGAAGTCCTCGAGATTGCCCTTGAGCTTGAATTTCACGTTGGAGGCCTGGCCGGACACGACCCCTTCGCGCACATAGTCCCGCACTTCTTTATGCAGGCCCCGCGGGAGGTACCGATGCACGCGCCCACCATCGACCCGGCTGAGCACGCCCTGCACGTCCAACAGACCCGGAAAACGTGCGGCAGGCTGAGCCGCATTGCCGCCCGCAGTTTGCCATTTGATCTGGGTTTCGCCCTGCACATCCGCGTTGCTAAACCGCAGGTTGGGCAGACTGAGGTTCAGCTGGTCGCCATCGGCTTTCCATTGGACCTCGGTGCTCAACTGATCCAACGGTATGCGGGCTTCGTCAAAAATACCCGGCAGGTCGATAAAACCGGATTTCAATGCCAGATTGGCCTGTCCGCCGGCTTGATTGAAATCAAAGTCAATATCGACCCCCCTGAATCCGGGGCGGGCACCACTGTCCACCGGACGGGAGGCAATCTCCAGTTGCCGTCCACGGCCCTTGACTGCGAAGCGGACGGGCTTATCCAGCGCACCTTGCCAGCTGGCCTGCACCTGCTCAACCAGCCCCTTGGGAGCCAACTGGGACAAGGCGTTGCGCAGCACCACATCCAGGGGCAAGCGTTGCGCAATCTGCGCCATGGCAGCCAAGTCCAGTCGATCCCCGGCAAACTCACCGTGAGCCGGCTTTCGGGCATCACCGTCGAACAAGACTACACGCACATTGCCGCCTGGCCAGCGCAGACCGTCCTGGGTTTCAAATTGCAAGGCCTGCGTGGAGAACTCCAGCCCTCCTTCAAGCTTTCTGGCACCCAGCCGCCCGGCAATGCCCCTCAGGGCAAGCGCTTCCAGGTTGGGTGTTACGGTGAGTTTGACGTCATCCAAAGCCAGGTCCGCCGTGGCACCGGTGGGCTCGCCCTGGGTTACATCAACCCAGGCCCGCACCGAGCCCGATCCTTGCTCCAGATCCACGCCAAGGTCAGCGTAACGGCGCAGCTGGGCCAGATCGACCCGGGAAAAGTCCGCATACAGCTGACCCTGCCACTCGCGCCAGAGACTTGCGCGGCGCGACAACAGTGGCTGCTTGAAAATGCCCGACACGCTCAGACGCGCGCCCCAGTGCTCGGGCGGGTTGGCATCCAGTCGCACGGAATGGGTTCGGTGCTGGTTACGCAGTACCCAGTCCACTCCCGTCAGGGCCAAGGGTGGCACTGCACGCAACTCGTCGGTCCATGTCACGGTGCCCTGGCGAATAACCAACTCGGGTTGGCTGAAAATCCAGTCTGCACCAGCACTGTCAGCGTTGTCACCGCCGGCAAACGCCAGGCCCGCAATCCAGATCCGACCATCCTTGGAACGCCGCACATCGAGTTGCGGGCGGTCAATTGTCAGTTGCTCCAGCCCCAAACTCAGAATGGACCGTGCAGACAGCGACGCCAGCACCGACGGCAGCTTGAGGGCCTCACGCCCCTGAGCATCCAGCAGGCGAACATTGTCAAGCTCCAGCGAAGGGATCAAGCCGTTTGAACGGGCCACGATGGCGCCAATGCGCACAGTAACGCCCAGCAGGCGCGATACCTGTTGCTCCAGCACAGGACGGAACTCTTCAATTCGCGGCACAATAACAAAATGCAAAGCCCCCCAGACCATGATCAACGCAATCCAGGCTGAAGCCACCAACCAGAAAGCACTGCGGACGGCAAACGCACCCGCCCGCCGCAGGAGGGAAGTTTTAGGGGTCAAATCAGTCATCGTTATCGGAGCACCATGTCAGGAATTATGACCCGCAATGGACACCCGGATCTGGCCGAGGGTTCCCGCTTTAGCCAACGCATTCGCAGACGCTACGCCCAACAGCTGGACCAATTGACGCCAGGGGCACCGACCCGACCAACCATGCAGCTCCTGTATGACACGCTACGCGCCAACGGTCTGGATACCGGCAGCGCGTTGCGTACGGTGCGCCAACTGGTGGTCGAGCGCCTGCTTTGCATGGACTGCAATGAGAATGCGAGCCTGACCACGGTCACCGGTGCCATGACCGAATTGGCAGAATTTGCCCTCGACACGGCCTGCGTGGAAGCGGCAAAAGCATTGGACCTGATCCACGGCGCGCCGCTCACACCCCAAGGCAAGACCGCCGAACTGTGCATCGTCGGCATGGGCAAACTAGGCGCCCGCGAATTGAATGTATCCAGCGACATTGACCTGATCTACATCTACGACCAGGATGGCGACACGGCCGGCGACCCCAACGGCAGGTCGCGCATATCCAATCAGGAGTATTTCGGAAAGATGGTGCGGGCCATCTTTGCGCTGGTGGGTGAATCCACCGAGCATGGTTTTGTGTTTCGCGTCGATCTGGCGTTGCGTCCCAATGGCAATTCCGGGCCGCCCGCTGTTTCGTTGGGGGCTTTGGAAGAGTACTTTCACGTTCAGGGTCGCGAGTGGGAGCGCTTTGCCTGGCTCAAGAGTCGCGTCGTAGCCCCTGCGCACGCCATCGGCTCAACCTGCGCACAGAGCCTGCGCGGCGTGGTCGTGCCCTTCGTGTTCCGGCGCTACCTGGACTACAACGTGTTTGACTCGCTGAGGATCTTGCACCGCCAGATCCGCGACCACGCGACCAAGCGCAGCGCCGGCAAACCGGAGCGTGCCAACGACGTCAAGTTGTCACGCGGAGGCATTCGCGAAATTGAATTCACGGTGCAGCTTTTGCAAGTGGTGCGTGGCGGGCAATTCCCCGAATTGCGCACCCGGCCCACGCAAAGTGCCCTTCAAAAATTGGCCGTTGCCGGGCTGATGCCCCAGGCGACCGCCGACGCGCTATCCAGAGCCTATGTGTTTTTGCGCCAGGTTGAACACCGCATCCAATACCTGGATGACCAGCAAACCCACATCTTGCCCACGGTGGACGCCGATCTGGAGTGGATTGCAAAGACCCTGGGCTTTGAAGGAATCTGTCCATTCCTGAGCGAACTCGACAGCCAGCGCGAGCTGGTAGCACAGGAATTTGATGCACTGTTGGGTGGCGAACAAAAAGAATGCAAGGGCTGCGCAGGCTCGGCGTCCACTCCGCGCATCAATGACTTTGACGAAATGCTGGCGCAGCTGAGTGGTCAATTCAGAGAGCGGGTATCGAGTTGGCGCGAGCACCCGCGTGTTCTGGCACTGCGTGAGGAGTCCCGTGCACGCCTGGTACGCCTGGTGTTGCGCACCTCGCAGTGGGTCAGCGAAGGCAAAGTCACCGAAGAGGCTGCAGTCCGAATTGCCGACTGGATCGAGCCCCTGTTGCGCCGCGAGAGCTACCTGGCCCTGTTGCTGGAACGCCCCAATGTGCACGAGCGTTTACTGCACATGCTGGGCGCGGCCCGCTGGCCCGCGCGCTACTTGCTCAAACACCCCGGTGTGATCGACGAACTGGCGGGCAACGCCATGTTTGAAGAACGCTTCGACCCTGCCGATTTTGAGCGGGAACTGGAGCGGCGCCTCTCCGCCTTGCAAAATAGCGGGGAAGATGACGACGAATCGCTCCTGAACCTGCTGCGCCGCGCACACCACGCTGAAGTTTTCCGCATTCTGGCGCGCGACGTGGAGGGTCGGCTAACGGTGGAGCAGGTCGCCGATGACCTGAGTGCGTTGGCCGAAGCCGTGCTGCGCATCACCACGCGCTGGTGCTGGGACCGGTTGAAAAATCGGCACCGCCCGGACTGCCACTTCGGCATCGTGGCCTACGGCAAGCTGGGTGGCAAGGAGTTGGGCTATGGCAGCGACCTGGATATCGTATTCGTCTACGACGATGACGATGAGCGCGCTGGCGAGGTTTACGGTGCGCTGGTGCGCAAGCTTATCAATTGGCTCACCGTAAAAACTGGTGAAGGTGATTTGTACGAAATCGACACCGCTTTGCGCCCCAACGGAAATTCAGGGATGCTGGTCACCAGCTTCAATGCCTATTCCAACTACCAGCAGCAGCGGGGCAGCAACACCGCCTGGACCTGGGAGCACCAGGCCATGACACGCGCACGTTGTGTGCTGGGTGATGACGCTCTGCGGGCACGCTTTGATGCAGTGCGCGAGGCAGTCATCGGCACCGAGCGCGATAGTGCCGGATTGCGGGAAGAAATCGATGGGATGCGCGACAAGGTTCGCGCAGCCCACGCCGTGCGGGGTGAGAAATTTGACGTCAAGCACAGCCCGGGGGGCATGGTGGATGTGGAATTTGCGGTGCAGTTTCTGGTGCTATCACAGGGCCACCGTCACCCTGAATTGCTGGCGAATGCCGGCAATATTGCGCTGCTACAGCGCGCCCAAAAATGCGGCTTGTTGCCCGTTCCGGTCGGGGAGAACGCTGCGCAGGCCTATCGAACCTTACGCCAGATTCAGCACCGTGCACGCCTCAACGAAGAGCCGACCCAGGTGGACCAGACCGTAGTCGAGGTGGAGCGCGCAGCCTGTTTGGCGTTATGGGCCGTTGTGTTCAAACCGGCTATTGCGCCCTGATTTTTTTCAGCAGTGCGGTGGTGGAGTAACCCTGCACAAAGGGCAAGGCCAGGGCGTGCCCACCCCATGACTCCACCAGCGCCGTTTCCGGCAGCTTGGACATATCGTAGTCCCCGCCCTTGACCAGAATATCAGGACGGATTTCAGAAATCAGCTGGACCGGTGTGTCGTCATCAAACCACGTCACCAGACTCACCGATTGCTGGCTGGCCATGACAATGGCGCGGTCCAAGTCCTTGTTCAGTGGCCTGTCATCGCCCTTGCCCAGGCGGCGCACGGACGCGTCGGTATTCAAGGCCACGATCAGGCTGCCGCCCAACTCACGCGCCTGTGCCAGGTACACGACATGGCCACGGTGCAATACATCAAACACCCCATTCGTAAACACCCAGGGTTTTGGCAATTCCGCCAGCCGCCGGGGGGCCTCGGTACGGTCGCATATTTTGTCCAAAAAGGCGGGTGGGATGTCGTTGGTTTGCATGCCCGCAATGCTAGCAGGACGAATCGCCGCTTAAGACTGGCCAAAAGCTGCCGATCTGACAATGCATAATCGTTTACCCATGCACCTCATACCCATTAGCGGCGACTCCATCCGCCTTCACCAGCCCCTGCCATTTCCTTTGATGGACAAGAACGGTGTGTTGTTGGCCAAGCGGTCGTTCATCATCGAATCCCGGGAGGACCTCGCTGCCATGGAGCAGCGCGGAGATGGCCTGTACGTTGACGTCGCTGACTCGGAGGCGCACCACAGGGCGTATGTTGAGCGATTGCATGGTCTGGTGCGCGACGGCAAATCGCTTGGTGAAATTGCCAGCACCAAGATCACTGCCGACCTCACGGGCGGTCGAAATGAGAATGACAACGAGCGCCCCGACTGGCTGGATCTGCAGGTGCAAGCCAACGCCATACTGCGTGATTCCCATGCCATCCAATTCATGGAGCGTCTTGAAAAATTAAGCGGCCAACTGGACCGGTTTTCCCGCCACAATCCGGACGGCACCCTGTTTGCGCTGGTTCACCTCTCAGCCACTGAAGTGCAGATGTACAGTGCGACGCACGCCATGCTCGTCAACGTGATGTGCGGACTGGCAGCACGCGAAGTGCTCAAATGGCCGCAAGAGCAAGTGCAGCAGTTGTGCAAGGCGGCGCTCACCATGAACCTAGGCATGACTTGGTTGCAAGATCAGCTGTCCAAACAGTCCGAAGCGCCAACGCCGGCACAACGCAAAGCCATCGACGCGCATGCGGTTCGATCCGAAGAGATGCTGATCGAATTGGGGGTAACCGATGCCAACTGGCTCGAAGCCGTGCGGGAACACCACACCAATACTCCGGGACCACTGAAAGGCCGCACTGTGGCGCAGCAAATTGCCCGACTGATTCAACGGGCCGACATGTTTGCCGCCCGGTTGGCACCGCGCTCTTCGCGTGTTCCTGTCTCTCCGGCGGCGGCCATGCAGGCGTGCTATTTCGATGAAAACCGGCAGGTCGACGAAACTGGCGCAGCCCTGATCAAGGCGGTGGGGATTTATCAACCCGGATCTTTTGTTCGCCTGGCAACCGATGAAGTCGCCATGGTGGTCAAACGCGGTTTCAACACCAGCACACCCCGAGTGGCCGTGCTGATCAGTCGCAGCGGCATGCCAACCATGGAGCCCACCATACGGGACACCAGCACCCGCGATTACCGTGTCATCGCCAGCGTGCCGCACCGTGAAGTCAAGGTTCAGATCAATCTGGAGCGGCTGCTTGCGCTCACCACCACGCCCGCGTCTGACCGTCCCTGGTAGAACCCGGCCCATCACCCGTGCACGCAGGCTGCGTGCCGACCGCTATCCCGGAAAGCTGCTGGGCTGGAAATCCGGGGCCCGGCGTGGCTCCCACCAAGCGCGGATGGTGGCAAAAATGTTTCTACAACCCGTGCACCGGTACTGTCCGGTAGGTTTCAAGGCACCGCTGGGTGCGCGGTCAATCACCTGCTGGTAGCTGGTGGCACCGCATTCGCGGCATTTGTAAATGGTCTTGTAGGTCGCCATAGAGCGCAGACTGTAGTGCCTAGCGCGCGCGAAGGAAAGTCAAAAGTTGTAAAGCAATGTGTCCGCAGGCGGTCATGCAGGCACGGTATCGGCAAAACTGGCGCGCTGCATCAGCTTGTCATGCAAACGGACCAGATTGGGGTAATCGGTGCGCCAGTCCAATTGCGGGAAACGGAAGTCCAGATAGCCCAGCGCACAGCCCACGGCGACATCAGCCAGGCTGAAATGGATGCCCCCGCAAAATGGCTTGTCGCCCAGCCCGCTGCTCATGGCCTTTACGGTTGTCCCTACTTTTCCCAACTGGCGGTCAATCCAGGCCTGGCTACGCTGCGCCTTGGTGCGCCCGGCCCAGGTGGCTTCCAATCGGGCCAGGATTGCTGCGTCCATCAGACCGTCGGCCAGGGCTTCCCAGGTCTTGATCTCGGCCCGTTCACGTCCGACGGAAGGAATCAGCTTGCCCACTGGTGACAGTGTGTCCAGGTACTCAACAATGACGCGCGAATCGAACAGGGCCTCGGCCCCTTCCATGATCAGGCAGGGCACTTTGCCCAACGGATTGGATTCCGAAATGGTGGTATCGGCGCCCCAGACGTCTTCGGTCACAAAGGCGCATTCCAGTTTTTTCTCCGCCAATACGACGCGCACTTTGCGAACATAGGGGCTGGAGGTGGATCCGAGTAATTTCATGGGCGCTCAACTGTTGCAGGAATGGGCATTCTATACATCGGGCGGGGCGCTAAAGCCCGATTGCGGAACGTATGAGGGTCAATGGTGGCGCACAACCTACAATTCGTCCATGACTTTTTCATCGATTTCCGCCCTTTCCCCGCTGGATGGCCGCTACGCTGGCAAACTGGCTCCCTTGCGTCCCCTGATGAGTGAGCAGGGCTATATGCACCGCCGTGTGCAGGTTGAAGTAGCCTGGTTCATTGCGCTCAGTGATGCAGGTTTTAACGAATTCAAGCCTCTTTCACCCGGAGCGCGCACTTACTTACTCGGATTGGTAAAAAACTTCTCTGAAGCCGACGGCGAAGCCATCAAGGCGATAGAGAAGACGACCAACCACGACGTCAAGGCGGTGGAGTACTGGATCAAGTCCAAGTTTGACGCCCGGCCTGAATTGCTGGCAGCCCAGGAGTTTGTGCACTTTGCCTGCACCAGCGAGGACATCAACAACACCAGCCACGCCCTGCAACTCAAGGGCGCGCGCGACCTGGTCCTGCTGCCCGCGCTGGATGCGGTGATCGCCAAACTGCGCGCCATGGCGCACGGGTTTGCCGACGTGCCCATGCTCAGTCGCACCCATGGCCAGACCGCAAGCCCTACGACGGTCGGCAAAGAAGTGGCCAACGTCGTAGTGCGGCTGGCCGCAGCCCGAGAAAAAATCGCCTCTGTCAAGATCATGGCCAAAATGAACGGCGCCGTGGGCAATTACAACGCCCACCTGTCGGCCTGGCCCGATTTCGACTGGGAATCCTTCGCGCGCAGTGTGGTTGAAACACCCGAGCCATTGGGTCTGAGCCTG
>CAIYDK010000159.1 GCA_903924955.1 uncultured beta proteobacterium
CCGCTGGCGCTGGCCGCAGCCGGAGCCGTAGGCACCCTGATCACCGGCGATTTTCATCTCGAAGCCTTTGCATCGGCCGTGTCCCTGCTGGTTGCCGGCGCCTTCGTCGGGCGCGTGCTGCTGGTCAAACAGAACGCGCTGTTTGACGCACTCCATTCACTCATCAGCGAGCAGCAGCGTTTTGGCGTGGAGGTGGCTCCCGTGTGGGGTCGGCACATCGAATCGTCCAAAGAACAGATGGAAACCGCCATTGCCGACATCTCCCTGCGCTTCTCCGGCATTGTCGACAAACTGGGCGTTGCGATCCAAACCGCCAGCCTGGAGACCGACAACCTGCAGGGCAGCGACAAGAGTCTGATGGCCGTCATTTACCGAGCCGAACAAGAACTAGGCGCTATCGTGGAGGCGCAACATGCAGCCACTGCCAGCATGCTGCACATGCTGGAAAAAGTCGAAGGCCTGGACCGCTTCACCAAAGAACTGCAAGATATGGCGCACGACGTGGCCAAGATTGCCCAGCAGTCCACCCTGCTATCACTCAATGCCGCCATCGAAGCCGCCCGCGCCGGCGAACTCGGACGCGGCTTTGCGGTGGTTGCCAAAGAGTTTCGCATGCTGTCCAACCAGTCGGGTGAGACCGGACGCCACATTGCTGAAAAGGTCAAAGTCATCAGCGCAGCCATCGCCGAATCGAGCAACGTCGTGCGCGAGTCCGTCAGGCAGCGTGAAAGTCGCTCGAACGCGACCGAATCCACCATCACCAGCGTCATCAACGACTTCAAGGACGTGACTGGCATGCTGGAGCGCTCCAGCGCGCTGCTCAAAGATGAAAGCAAGTCAATTCAGTCCGAAATTGGGCACGCCATTGTGGACTTTCAGTTCCAGGACCGCGTGGGTCAGATTCTCTTCCACCTCAAGAACAACATTGACCAGTGGCCGCAGTTTTTGCAGGCACACCAGGATCAGTGCGCGCAAACCGGCGAAGTGCCGATACTGGATCCACAGGTTCTCCTGGATGAACTGAAGAAGACCTATGTGATGGCTGACCAGCACGTCATCCATTCCGGCGGAAAAGTGACCGAGCCCAAGCAGGACGACGAGATCACTTTCTTTTGAATTGTTGGAAAAGCAAGGACCCCCCCATGAACATCGAATGGAAAGACAGCTACCGCATCGGGCACGAACGCATCGATGCCCAGCACGAGAACCTGTTTTCGCTCGCCAATGCGGTGTTCGCCGCGACCGACCAGCCCGCCTATCGCCTGGCGGCCATGCAGCTCTACAGCTACATCCGCACCCACTTTTCCGACGAAGAGGCACTGATGCGCAGTGTCAACTACCCCGCCTATCCAAGCCATCTTCAGTTGCACAACAGGCTGCTTTCACGCATGAACGCCATCAGCGAAGACATCGGCAAAAACGAATTCAAAAACGAAGAAATCAGCGCCTTCATGACCGATTGGCTACTGCAGCACATTGCTGCTGAAGACGCGCAGATTGCGGTCTACATCCGCAGGCGTTCGCCTTAAATCGCACGCCACCACTTTCCTTTATCACACCGCAGCAAAGTAGGGTAACACCATGGC
>CAIYDK010000160.1 GCA_903924955.1 uncultured beta proteobacterium
CGAACCGCCCACAAACTTGTCGGGCACCGTCATCAAAAATCCGGCAGCCAATATCAGCAGCGCAGACACCACCAAAAACACCCCGCGCCAGCCCAGCATCGGCAGCGCAATTTCCACCGGCACACTGGCAGTCAGCGCGCCCAGACCGCCCGCCACCATGATGGTGGCCGTGAGCGACGGCATACGATCCACGGGAAACCACTGGCTGAAGGCCTTGAAACTGGCCATCAGGCAGGCAGAAACACCCAGCCCGATCAAAGCGCGTGCGATCGCGAGTGTCTGCAACGTCTTGCCTGCCGCAAAAAGGGCGCACCCAGCGGCTGCAACCAATAGCAGCGCGGCTTCCACCCGCCGCGGACCAAAACGGTCCAACAAAAGTCCCAACGGCAACTGAAAGAGACCAAACGCCAGAAAGTAGACCGATGTCAGCATGCCCAACCCCGCAGCGGTGGTGCTTAGCTCCTGCATCAACTCCGGGGCAATTACCGCGTTCACGCTGCGCAGGCCATACGACAGGAAATAGCCCGCAGCGTAAGCTGGTACCAGTCGAAACCAGAGGCGCAGAGATTCGTTCATGCCAAGGATTGTCGTGGATCACCGCCATCGGACAATCCAAAGGGTTAACCGCAGAAATTTGACCTGAGACAAGGTTTTTACGCCACAGACTCTGGCGCAAATCGCAGACAGGCCTTAGAGTCCGGTAGCGTCACCCTCAATTTGCACGCACAAGCCCTAACACCATGAATAACCTCAAAATTTCCACCCGCTTGCTACTGCTGCTGAGCATCTTTTCGGCCCTTCTGATTGCCATCGGCGTCATGGGGTTGACCGGCATTATTCGGTCCAATGAAGCACTGCATACGGTCTATGTAGACCGCACACTGCCCATGGAGACGCTCTCGAACGTGCTGGTGATGCAGTTGCGCAACCGGCAACTGGTCGGTGACTCCTTACTGGACCCGACCGAAGAAACCTACGCCAGAAACAGCGCCGCGATCGAGTCCAACATTGCTGAAATCGGCAAGCTGTGGGATAGCTACATGGCGACCCAGCTAACTCCGGAAGAAAAAGCTCTCGCCACCACCGTGGCCGAAGCGCGGTCAGCCTATGTGCAGCAAGGACTAAGACCCGCCATCACAGCGCTCAAGGCCAACGACTGGGCGGAAACCTCGCGCATCAATGTGGAACTGCTCGCCCCCCTCTACGCCAAACTGCGTACGTCACTCGAGCCACTGGTCAAACTCCAGGTCAGCGAGGCCAAAAAGGAATACGACAACGGAGTGGCACGATACGAAACCTTTCGGCTGGTGGCCATCGCTTCCATCGTTTTAGGCTTGGCCCTGGGTTGGATGTTTGGACTGGCCCTGCTGCGCAGCCTGTCGCGTTCACTGAAAAATGCAGTCGACATTGCCCATGCGGTGGCCAAGGGCGATCTCACACAAACCATTCACGCACAAGGCAAGGACGAAGTTGCCCAACTGCTAACCGCGCTGGAAGCGATGACACATTCACTGGTGTTAGTCGTTTCCAACGTACGCCAGGGCTCCGAAGGGGTGGCAACAGCCAGCGCCGAAATTGCCCAGGGCAACAACGACCTGTCGGCCCGAACTGAGCAGCAGGCCCGCGCGCTGGAGCAAACCGCGGCATCAATGGAAGAGTTAGGGTCCACCGTACGGCAAAACGCTGACAGCGCCCGCACCGCCAACCTGCTGGCGGTCAGTGCGTCCACCATTGCAGTGGAAGGTGGCAATGTAGTGGGTCAGGTCGTCGAGACCATGCGCGACATCAATGCTTCATCACGCAAGATTTCAGACATCATCAGCGTGATTGATGGCATCGCCTTCCAGACCAACATTCTGGCGCTCAATGCTGCCGTCGAGGCCGCTCGTGCGGGTGAACAGGGTCGTGGTTTTGCGGTGGTGGCCAGCGAGGTGCGGTCTTTGGCCGGGCGATCGGCCGACGCCGCCAAGGAAATCAAAAGTCTGATCAACGCCAGCGTCGAGCGGGTCGAACATGGAACCGCCCTGGTCGATCAGGCGGGCGCCACCATGACGGAAGTGGTTGGCAGTATCAAACGCGTAACCGACATCATGGGCGAAATCAGCGCCGCCAGCAACGAACAGGCACTGGGAGTAGCACAAGTTGGCGAGGCCGTCACACAAATGGATCAGGCGACCCAGCAAAACGCAGCCCTGGTGGAGCAGATGGCAGCGGCTGCCAGCAGCCTAAAGAGCCAGGCCCAGGAATTGGTGCAGACGGTGGCCGTTTTTCAGTTGGGTAACACTCCGGCTGCGCGCAACAGTGCGCCACCGCGTCAGGCCGCATCGACATTTCGTGCTTCCTTGCCCGCGACACGCAAGCCAGCGATCGGGAACACCACCACGGCCCCACCGAAGCAGCCCCGTCTGCCCGCTGCACCCAAAACACTGGCCCCGCCCAAACCGGCAGCCAAAGCCCCTGCGACGCAGTCTAACGACGACTGGGAAACTTTCTAGGCCCGCCCCAGGAACGCTGAACATGCGTCGACCTGACTTTCTTCGCCCAACCGTTCTGGGCGCGGTGCTGGTCGCATGCAGTGCAACGGTCTTCGCTCAGGACATCAACCTGGCGCGCAACGAAAAAGCCACCGAGCAAGCAATTGCCACGTTGCTGTTGACCGACATTTACAAACGCGCGGGTCTCACTATAAAAGTGCAACCCTTGCCAGGTGCCCGCGCCAACGCCATGACCCTGAGCGGCGAGAAGGATGGTGAAGTGGCCCGCATTCAGGCCTATGCCACCAAAAATGCATCCCTTATCAAGGTTGAGCCCGCCTACTATTACCTCACCACTACCGCATTCGCCAGAGTCGACAAGGGCATCACAATCACCAGCAAGGACGACCTGAAGAAGTACAAGGTGGGACTGGTGCGCGGCATTGCGCACGCAGAAGCCGCCACAGAGGGCCTGACCAACCTGCAGGTCGTGAGCGATTACGACCAGATGTACCAAATGCTGGACGCCGGGCGCATTGACGTGGCCATAGACGCCGGGGCCAATGCCCCTTACGTGGTCAACAAGCTGAAGCTCAAAGGCATCAAGGCCGTGGGCGAACTGGCCCGGCTGGAACTGTTCACCATGCTGAACCCGGGCAAGAAAGACCTGGCACCCAAATTATCCGCCGTCATCAGGTCACTAAAGGATTCGGGCGAGTTGACCAAACTGACCAAGCAGCACCAGGACGATTTCATCAAAAGCGGCATTGCACCCTAGCACCGGTAGCGCGCATTAATTCACCGTATAGCCATCCACCGCCTACCGCTATGCCAAATTTTTGCAAGGCAGTCCCCATTTGAATAACAAGACGCGCAGCATCAGCCGCCAGATGGCTGTGGCCACCATCGTATTTGCCGTGCTGGCAACCTCGGTCATCACGGGCGTTCAGGCCTTGCGCGAACGCAGCAACGCATTGGCCTCCATTGGTGCGCAGTTTGACCAAATCGACGCCGGAACAGTCCCATCGCTCTCGGAATCGGTTTGGACCTTCAATCTTGAAGGGGTGCGCCTGACGGTTGAGGGCATTGCCAAACAGCCGGGCATCGCATACGTGTCGGTACACGATACCGAGAAAGCCTTGCTGACCATGGGCAAGCCGATAAATGGCGCGGCCATGCGTGAGTTCAAACTTTTGCGGACCAATGACACCAGCCAAGGCGCCAAAGAGACGATCAGCCACATTGGCACACTGTTGGTGCACATCGACCAGGCTGGCATCGAAAGCGGGCTGGCCGACAAGTACCGCTCCATTCTGTTTTCCAATTTTTTGCTGATTTCCCTGGTGGCGGGTTTTGTGCTGGTTCTATTGGACAAGCGTGTGATGCGCCATATCCGCAAGATTGCCGACTTCGTCGACACCCGCGACACCCACAACCTGAACGATTCGCTAACCCTGCATCGCATGCACCTCAGCGGCCTGGGCAATGACGAAGTGCAGTTGCTGGCCACCGGTGTGAGCCGCATGCAGGACAACCTGCGCAATGCGATTGGCGAACTGCGCGACGACATCCAGAAGCGCGAGGCTGCAGAGGCCGAAATTTTGCGCCTCAATCGGGATCTTGAAGACCGCGTAGCGCGACGCACGGAGGACCTGCGCCAGGCTCAGGCCGCCGCCGAGCAAGTCTTGGACATGACTGAATCGGCTTATTGGAAGGTCTATCCAGGCGAAGGCACGGCGCAGGCCTCGGACCGGCTGGTACGCCTGCTGGGACTGCAAACGCGGCCCGATGGCCAGTACTCCATCATCGAAAACCTTTACAACGCCGTGCAGGCGGCGGACCCGGACAGTCTGGAACAACTCCAGCAGGCGGTGGCACTGGTGACAACCGGCGTACAGCCGCAATTTGAGGTGGCCGTTCCCTACCGGCATTCCGATGGTTACACCATGTGGCTGCACATGGTGGGCTGCCTGGGCAATGACTCCGATGGGCGGGTAAGCTTGAGCGGCTCCATGCAGGACATTACCCGGCGCAAGGCCGCCGAGGTTGCGCTGGACGAAGCCCGCCAACTCGCAGAGACTGCCTCACAGGCGAAAGCCGATTTCCTGGCCAACATGAGTCACGAAATCCGCACGCCGATGAACGCCATCTATGGCATGAGCCATCTGATGCAAAAAACCGATTTAACGGTGCGCCAGCGTGACTATCTTAAAAAGATCCAACTCTCGGGCGAGCACCTGCTGGGCATCATCAACGACATTCTGGACTTTTCAAAGATCGAAGCGGGCAAGCTGAGTGTCGAAACAACCGAGTTTGAAATCGACACCGTGCTCGAAAATGTGGCCAACCTTATGGGTGAAAAGGCCAGTGAGAAGGGACTGGAGCTGATTTTTGACCTGGCACCCGACGTGCCGTTCGTATTGCGCGGTGACCCGCTGCGCCTGGGTCAGATTTTGATCAACTACGGCAACAACGCCGTCAAATTTACCGAGCGCGGTGAGATCAAAATCATCGTGCGGGTGCAGAAGCGCACTGAGACAGATGCCCTGTTGTACTTTGCCATTCGCGACAGCGGCATCGGACTCAACGAGGAACAAATCAGCCGACTGTTCCAAAGCTTTCAGCAGGCCGATGCCTCCACCACGCGCCGATATGGCGGCACCGGCCTGGGCCTGGCGATCTGCAAAAACCTGGCCGCGCTCATGCAGGGCGAAGTGGGCGTTGAAAGCACCCCGGACAAAGGATCGACCTTCTGGTTCACGGCACGCCTGGGCATCAGCCAGAGCCAGCGCCGCAAGCTGGTGCCCAGCAAAGACCTGCACGGATTGCGCCTGCTGGTCGTGGATGACAACGAAGCCGCTTTGCAGTCTCTGGCCGAAACGCTGGAGCAAATGACCTTCCGGGTCGACAAGGCCGAGTCCGGGCAGGCTGCGGTCGTGGCCGTGCGCCAGGCGGCCGAACAAGGAAAACCTTATGCCATGGTGCTTGTTGACTGGATGATGCCAGGCATGAATGGAATAGATACCATCGCCGCCATCCGCGCATTGAACGTCCACCCCCTGCCAAAGGTCGCGCTGGCCACCGCCCACGGGCGCCAGGAAGTGATGCACCAGGCCGATGCTGCCAACATCGATACTGTACTGATCAAACCCATTGGCGCGTCCCTCCTGTTCGACGCGCTGATGCGTTCCCTGGGCAACCCGGACGATGCCGGTGCCGCGCGCATCATCAAGCCCGACACCAGCATGGAGGCCTTGTCACCCATCCGTGGTGCACGCATCCTGCTGGCCGAAGACAATGCCATCAACCAGCAGGTCGCCACCGAGATCCTGATTGATGCCGGGTTTCAGGTCGAAGTTGCCGATAACGGAAAGCTTGCGCTCAATATGGTGGAGTCTGGCGAATACGACATCGTGCTAATGGATATGCAAATGCCCGTTATGGGGGGTGTGGATGCGGCGCAACTCATTCGACGCCAGTCCAAATTTGCCAACCTGCCCATCATTGCCATGACCGCCAATGTGATGCAGGCTGACCGTGACCGCTGCTTTGCGGCGGGCATGAATGCCTTTGTCGCCAAGCCGATCGAGCCCGACGAGCTGTTTCGTGTATTGCTCAAATGGATTGCACCACGCGCCAACGCAGTGCAAACCCCTGATGAAGCCACTGTGCCCAGTGACGACCCAACACCGGTTGACCCATTCCCGACACACATTGCCGGTCTGGATACCACCGTGGGATTGCGCCGGATGATGGGCAAGAAACAACGCTACCTGTCCATTCTTCGCAGTTTTTGCGAAACAAAGGACCACGCCGACATTGAGATCCGTCGGGCGTGGGAATCCGGCGACCGCGATGGCGCCATTCGTTTAGCCCACACCCTCAAGGGTTTGGCGGGTCAGATTGGCGCGCATGCACTACAAGAGTCGGCGCAAACGCTGGAACTCGCCCTGGTTGAGGCCGTGGACAACGCGGCAGTTGAAGCCCAAATCGATACCTTTGCCGAGGCACTTGCCAGCCAAATCAGCGCAATTTTGCTGGCCCTGTCGACACAACCCACTGTGTCTGCCGGTGCAGCAGCAGAGTTCACTGCGGGACAGCAACAGGCCATCCTGCGCCAACTCGCCACATTGCTGGCCAACGACGACGCCAAAGCGGAGCGACTCATTGGCGACAATACCGCGCTGCTGATGGCCTGTATGCCCGAGCATTTTCGGGAGCTGCGCCAGGCCGTGCGGGAATACGACTTCGAGCAGGCCCTTGCGTTGTTGCCAACAGGCGCTAATATGCCAGCGTCGCCTACAGACTGACCATGAACGAATCCAATCCCCTACCCGAACCCGTCGCTGCCAAGCCACTGATTTTGGTCGTGGATGATGCACCGCAAAACCTGTCGTTGATGGATGACTTGCTATCCGATGACTACGTAGTCAAGGTAGCACCCAGTGGCTTGCGAGCCCTGAAAATTGCACGCAGCGCGCCGCAGCCGGACCTCATTTTGCTGGACATCATGATGCCGGAGATGGATGGCTACGAAGTGTGTCGCCAGCTCAAGGCCGACGCGCAGACGCAAGACATTCCGGTCATCTTCCTCACCGCCAAAACGCAACTCGCTGACGAACACCAGGGTTTTGCTTTGGGTGCGGTGGACTACATCATCAAGCCCATCAGTCCGGCCATTGTGCTGGCCCGCATCAAGACCCACCTCACGCTCAAAGCCGCTGCGAGCTTTCTGAAGGACAAAAACGCCTATCTGGAGCAGGAAGTTGCCCGGCGCACCGAAGAAACCCGTTTAACCGAAGAGGCCACTATTCTGGCCATGACCTCGCTGGCCGAAACCCGCGATAACGAGACCGGTCACCACATTTTGCGCACGCAACGTTACGTGCGAGCGCTGGCTCAGGCGTTGCAGGATCACCCCCGGTTTGCGCAACATCTGGATGATCGGTCCGTCGATCTGCTGTTTCGGTCCGCGCCATTGCACGACATCGGCAAAGTGGGCATTCCCGACCGCATCTTGCTCAAACCGGGCAAACTGGACGCAGATGAATTCGAGATCATGAAAACCCACACCACGCTCGGCCATGGCGCCATCGAGCGGGCCAAGGCGCGCATCGGCCGACCGATTGCTTTCCTGGATGTAGCGGGAGAAATCGCCCTGTCGCACCAGGAAAAGTGGGACGGCTCGGGTTACCCGAAGGGTTTGGCGGGTGACGCCATACCGGTTTCAGCCCGCCTGATGGCCGTGGCCGATGTGTATGACGCGCTGATCAGCCGAAGGGTCTACAAAGAGCCATTCAGCCACGCGCACTCGGTCTCCATCATTGCGCAAGGTCGGGGTCAACACTTCGACCCGGACATCGTCGACGCCTTTCTTTCCATACAGGATGCGTGCCTGACCATTGCGACCAAGTTCTCGGACAGCGATGCCGATATGGCCGAACTCAGAGTGCGATTGCAACCCGGGTAGCAAAATCTGCTCCTAGTCCCCGTGGAAACGATGTCGCCAGCTATAAAATTCATAGTATGACTTCATCCATCGCAGCCCCCCTCAGCACCCACGACACCACCCGCATCGACGACACCCGCATTGGCGCGGTGCGGCCCCTTATCACCCCGGCACTCTTGGAAGAACGACTGCCAGTACCCGCAGATGCGCAGACACTGGTGGAGCAAAGCCGTGCGTCCATATCCAAAATCCTGCATGGTCAGGACGACCGCCTGATCGCAGTGGTGGGGCCGTGCTCCATCCACGACCACGAGCAGGCCATGGACTACGCCTGGCAGCTCAAGGAGCAAGCGGATGCGCTCAAGGACGACCTTCTGGTGGTGATGCGGGTGTATTTCGAGAAACCCCGTACCACCGTGGGCTGGAAGGGCTACATCAACGACCCACACCTGGACGGCAGCTTCGCCATCAACGAAGGCCTGGAGATGGCGCGCAAGCTCTTGCTGGACATTCTGGCCATCGATATGCCGGTGGGCACCGAGTTTCTGGATTTGCTCAGCCCACAGTTCATCAGCGATCTGGTGAGCTGGGGCGCGATTGGCGCGCGCACCACCGAGAGTCAGAGCCATCGCCAACTGGCCAGCGGACTGAGTTGCCCGGTAGGCTTCAAGAACGGCACGGACGGCGGCATCAAGGTCGCCACCGACGCGATCCAGGCCGCACAAGCCGCGCACGCCTTCATGGGAATGACCAAAATGGGCCAGGCCGCGATCTTCGAGACGCGTGGCAATGATGACTGCCACGTTATCCTGCGCGGCGGCAAGGCCACCAATTACGCCAAGTCGGACGTGGACTCAGCCTGCGCTCTGCTCAAGGCGGCTCATCTGCGTGAACAGGTCATGATCGACGTGAGCCACGCCAACAGCAGCAAACAGCATGCACGCCAGATCGTGGTGGCGGGCGAAGTCGCCGCCCAAATTGCAGGGGGCGACAAACGCATCACCGGCATCATGATCGAAAGCCACTTGAAAGAAGGCCGACAAGACATCCTGCCCGGCACGCCGCTGCAACACGGTGTGTCGGTCACGGACGCCTGCATCAGCATGGAGCAAACCCTACCGGTGCTGCAACAGCTGGCGGCAGCGGTTCGTAGTCGAAGAGCCCTCTAGCCCCCGTCAGCTCTGCGTAGACAGCTGCATATTTGATAGCAATGAAACTCTGCATCCTCGACAACGACATCCTCGATGGCCACCTGGCCCAGGCCTACTCCAGCTTTGGCGCCATCTTCGTCCGCCTGTTTGAAGGCGTGGGGGCGGACTGGACCATGGAGCTATTCAACACCCAGCTGGGTCAGTACCCGGACTCATTTGACGACTTTGACGCGGTCCTGCTGACAGGCAGTCGGGCGGACTCATTCTCGGACGCCCCCTGGATTGTGGAACTGCGCCTGCGCGTCACTGAACTCCTCAGTGCCCGCAAGAAGATGGTGGGAGTATGTTTTGGCCACCAACTCATCGCCCTGTGCCTGGGTGCACCGGTGGGCCGGGCACCACAAGGCTGGGGTGCCGGGCGCATGACGTATGACTGGCACCGCCCGGAGCTGCCGTATTGTGCCGAGCGCACCCAGATTGCGCTCCTGGCCAGCCACCAGGACCAGGTATTTGAAGTGCCCCCCGGCGCCTCGCTGGTGGCCAGTAGCGACTTCTGCCCGGTTGCAGCGTTCACCGTGGGTCAGGAGGTTTTTTGCATCCAGCCCCACCCCGAATTCAAAGAGGAAATCAGTGCCTACCTGATGGACGCACGCCGTGCCCTGTTGGGTGAAGAAAAATACGCGGCCGCCAGCGCCAGCCTGCAGCATGGCCACGAAGGCGATCACATCGCCCGTATGGTGGTGGCTTTTCTGGAAGGTACCACCGCTTCGCACGCAATGACGACCGTCTGAACCCTGTAGAGGCCTGCCCCGCAGGCGATGGATGCGCCCGGGGGTTTGACTCAACAACGCCAGACCTTGTGGGTCCGGGTCGTGCAACCGGTGTTGGCTGGATCAGCAGATTCCGGTTGCCGGGCTGTGGGTAACAGATGCATCCAGTGTAGGCCAGGCCGCGCGACAGACAATTGCGTTATTGCCATCTTCTTTATAAAATTTGGCATACTCTGCCCATAATCAATAAATTATTGGCAGATAAATGAAACTGGATCGCTACGACCAGCAAATACTGGAAGTTTTGCAGCAAGATGGTCGCATCAACAACCAGGACCTGGCGGACCGCATAGGGCTGTCGCCCTCGCCCTGCCTGCGCCGGGTGCGTGCGCTCGAAGAAGCGGGCCTTATCGCCGGTTACCGGGCCGTACTGGACGCCAAGAAACTCGGCCTCACCTTGATGGCCTTGATCCACGTTTCCATGGATGTGCACACTCCGGCACGTTTTGCCAACTTTGAAGCCATCGTAAAAATGCTGCCCGAGGTGTTGGAATGCCTGCTGATCACTGGGCAGGACGCCGACTACCAGCTCAAGGTAGTGGTGCGGGACATGGACCACTATCAGTCGTTGCTCCTCAACCGTCTGAGCGGAATCGAAGGGGTGACTGGAGTGCATTCCAGCTTTGTATTGCGTCAGGTGGTGGTCAAAACCGCGCTGGACATTACCACCCGGGCGGACTAAACCCATGTGCATCGTTGCCTGGAACTGGCAACCCCACGGCGCCACGCCGTTGTTGTTGCTCTCCAACCGCGACGAGTTTTATGCCCGGGCCGCGCAACCC
The DNA here is from genome assembly GCA_903924955.1 of uncultured beta proteobacterium. GTDB lineage: Bacteria > Pseudomonadota > Gammaproteobacteria > Burkholderiales > Burkholderiaceae_C > Allorhodoferax. The sequence goes on from CAIYDK010000160.1 coordinate 10,687, forward strand.
CTGCACTGGTGGGATGACACCGCTGGCCAACCAAAAATCCTGGCTGGCAAAGACCTGCAAGCCGGGGGCACCTGGCTGGGGGTCAGTCGCAGCGGACGTCTGGCCGCATTGACGAATTACCGTACACCCGAGCCGGTGCGCACTGACACACCTTCACGTGGTGAACTGGTTGCCAATTTTCTGAACAACGACGTCCCGGCAGACTCTTTCTTGCAACAACTGGCCCTGCACGCCAGTCACTACAACCCTTTCAACCTGCTGGTATTTGACGGTCGTCAGCTCATGGGACTGGAGAGCCGAAGCGCCCGGGTTTTAACTCTGGAGCCGGGCATAGGCGCGGTCTCCAACGCCAATTTTCATACGCCATGGCCGAAACTCACACGGCTTGTGCGAGGACTGGAGTCGCAAGTGGCTCAAGGGCACAGTACCGCATCCCTTTTGTTGCCCCTGCTGCATGACCGCCACATGGCCGCGGATAGCGAATTGCCGCACACCGGCGTCCCACTTCCGCTGGAGCGCATGCTGTCGGCCACGTTCATCACCTCTCCCACCTATGGCACAAGGGCCTGTAGCGTGGTGGCAATCCAGTCCAAGCAGGTAGATTTCACCGAACAAATCTTTGGCGCCGAAGGCTTAATGGGACAAAGCCATCAGCAATTTGTCCCACGCCCACCGTAGGCGCTGGCTGCGCTGCGCACTGAAACAGCTGAGTGACTGGTGCGTGCCCGTTAATCGGCCTATCTGTTTTCGGGTAGTTCTATTTTCAATTCCAGCACTTCAAGGTTGTCCTGGCGCTCCAGGTTTACCTTGATGTCATCCGGATTGATCTTGATGTATTTGCTAATCACAGCAATGAGTTCGCGCTGCAAGTCGGGCAGGTAATCCGGCTCGGCGGCGTTTCGTCCACTGCGCTCGTGCATCAGAATCATCTGCAGGCGCTCTTTCGCAACACTGGCAGTCTTTTTCTTCTCACCCAAAAAAAAGGAAAAAAACGACATTATTTTATTTTCCTCCGAAGAGACGTTTCAACAACCCTTGCTTGGGCGCTTCAGTAAAACGCATCGGTTTATCAGCACCCAGAAAACGGTCAATCACATCCTTGTAGGCTTCCGACACATCGCTGCCCTGCATATGCACGGCCGGCACGCCCTGGTTGGATGCCTGCAGCACCGACTCGCTCTCGGGAATCACACCAATGAGCTTGATGCGCAAAATGTCTTTGATGTCATCAAGCGAAAGCATTTGACCCTGGTCCACACGGGCCGGGTTGTAACGGGTGATCAACAGGTGCTCTTTAATGGGTTCAGCCCCATCAATAGCCCGCTTGGTCTTGCTGGCCAGCATACCCAAAATACGGTCCGAGTCGCGCACCGACGACACCTCGGGGTTGGTCACTACCAACGCCTCATCGGCAAAGTGCATGGCCATCAGGGCACCCGTCTCAATGCCGGCCGGAGAATCACACACGATGAATTCAAACTCCATGGCGCTCAAATCGCCAAGCACTTTCTCAACGCCTTCCTGAGTCAGCGCATCTTTGTCACGGGTTTGCGAGGCGGCCAACACATACAAGTTATCGCACTGCTTGTCTTTGATCAGCGCCTGGTTCAGGTTGGCTTCTCCCTGAATCACATTGATCAGGTCGTACACCACACGGCGCTCACACCCCATGATCAGGTCCAGGTTGCGCAGTCCCACATCAAAGTCAATCACTGCCGTCTTGTGCCCACGCAATGCCAATCCGGTCGCAAAACTGGCACTGGTCGTGGTTTTTCCAACACCACCCTTACCCGACGTAACCACAATAATCTTTGCCATACTTTTAAAATGTTTCCCAATGAAATGTCACTGCCAGACCCGCTGGCGCTACCTCAATTATTCAAGGCTTCGATAATTAATTTGTCCTGCCCGTCATTGCTCAAACGAACCTGTGCTGCTTTTCCATGAACCGAGGAGGGTAAGGCGTTTTCACTGGTGCGGTACACGCCGGCAATCGATATAAGTTCTGGCTCCAGACAGAGCGAAAAAATACGGGCATTGGTGTTGCCCCTCGCACCCGCCATAGCTTTGCCACGCAACGGTGCGTAAACATGAATATTGCCGTCCGCCACCACTTCAGCACCCTGGTTGACCATGGCCAAAACCACTAAATCACAACCCCGAGCGTAAATTTTTTGACCGGAGCGAAGCGGCTTATCCACCACCATGGTGCCCGGCCCGGGTATTTCGCGTACCACTTCGTGCACTACTTCGCGGATGATTTCCTGAACATCGCTTTGCGGAGCCGCCTCGCGGTGCTTGTAAACCTCGGGCGGAGCCTCAACCAACCCCACCGCCAGCGCTGCTGCCATCGCCTCCACACTTGCTCCCCGAACCGCAACGGGCACCAGACTACAGGACCGCAACACCTTCAGCAAAGGCACCAGATCAAAAACCGACGTATCGGCATCGAGGTGTGAAAAATCAATGACCAAAGCATCATGGTCAAAGAAGTCAGGGCTTTCCCCATTTCGACCAAACTTATTAAGGATGTCAGCCGCTACCACCACCATGTCACTCGATCTCAAATGCAAAGCCACCAATGGCAATTGGGCACTTTTTATTTCAAATGAAACAGACATGGAATGGATGGAGGAACGCAAAACGCAGTGAAAAACCCGACAGAAAAACCGAAGTCGGCGAATCTTACTTGATTGAAGCCCCAAAAGCCGGCCCGACAAAGCTTCTTTTCCAGTGACTTCATCTCAGCAACAAATCTTTAAAAAGAAATTTTTCAAGCGGAGACTTTCTTGTCTTACCTTCTTATTTCTTATTTAAAAGATAGTAGTAGTAGATAAGGAAACCTATTTTCTGTGTACAAGCATCTTTTATTCAATTAAATCAAAGGCTTGCATGCGTTTAACGCCTGTGTGTGACCCCGCTTCGCCGGTGTTCCAAAAATATGAACAACTATTGAGAACAGATCAAGCCTGTGGATAACCAGTGGTTTATGCCAGAACTATCCACAGCTTTTTAAATTGACAAAACCATCAAAGACCCGTGTAGAGTCCAGACCATGAAACTGTTTTTGCGTATTCTGGGTGTCATGCTGCTGGCATGCTTTGTTTTTATCGGAGCAGGCCTCTTGGCAACCTGGGCGCCAGATCGATCGGTGCAGCAACTGTCAATCAAGTGGGCCACACCCCCTTCGAAGTTTTTGGCTGTCAATGGTATGCAGGTGCATTTGCGTGATGAGGGACCGCGTGATGACCCGTTGCCGATCGTATTGCTTCACGGTACTTCGGCCAGTTTGCATACCTGGGACGGCTGGGTCGAAAGCCTAAAAGGGGAACACCGTGTCATACGGTTTGACCTTCCCGCTTTTGGATTGACCGGTCCCCATCCGCACAACGATTATTCAATCAAAGCCTATGTATTTTTTGTGCGCGCCGTTTTAGACCAATTGGGTGTCAAAAACTTTGTATTGGCAGGCAATTCTCTGGGCGGACAAATTGCCTGGGGAACCGCATTGGCTATTCCGGAGCGGGTCAAAAAACTGGTGCTGATTGATTCGGCCGGGTATCCCATTCGTTCTACTTCGGTTCCGATTGGATTTATGGTTGCACGCACGCCAGGATTAAGGGTTTTGATGGAGCATGTGTTGCCCCGGGGTGTCGTCGAAAGTAGCGTTCGCAGCGTGTATGGTGACCCTAGCCGGGTTAAGCCGGAACTGGTCGACCGCTATTTCGACCTGACTTTGCGAACCGGTAACCGAGAGGCACTTGCCTTTCGCATGGAACAGAGTGCAAGTGGAGAAGAAATCAGCATCAAGTTGCTAAAACTGCCCACACTCATCGTGTGGGGAGCCAAAGACCAATTGATTCCTTTGGACAATGGAAGTCGGTTTGCGTCTGATATCCTGGGTTCCAGGCTGCTTGTATTTGATGACTTAGGGCATGTTCCACACGAGGAAGACCCTCAGCGTACGGTAGACGCATTCAAAGCATTTCTAAAATCATCCTGAGGTGCAAACTGCATCGTTTGATGTTTGGTGGTTAAATGCTGCTTCAACCCCCGTGAAATCAGCGTAATTAGCTATTTATTTTGTAGCAGGTGTCAGTCATGAGTGAAAAAAAACCGTTTGAAATTGCACGTGAAACGCTCAAACAACTGACCGTTCAAAAGTTGCTTCCCACACCAGCCAACTACCAGGCTATTTACAACGAAATTGCAGGTGTTCCTGTGGTAGCTCCTTTTCCTGCAGACACCCTGCGCGACATTGCCAAATCGCTACCCGTCAAAACACCGGGCCAGCAAAAACAAAGAGGCTTGCTGGAATACGCAATTGACCGGTTGAATTGGGAAGGCGTAAAAAACGCACTGGTGGCATACGGAAGTTTTTCACCACTAACTGGTGGCGATGAAGCAGCCGCAACCACGACAAAGGTAGCAGTGGGCGTTGGAGCACCTGCTTTGACTACTGAATTTTTTGGACAAATGGGTCGTTTGATCGAACACACCCAACCTGCGCTGGGTACGGATGATGAACGCTTTGGCGAATTGACCAAAAACCTGCTTATTGCATTGAAGCAGTCGGGTGCTGATGTATTCGCACTCAAAACCATGCTGGGAAACTACAGCGACCGGGTTTCCTTTGTGGCGGAAGACCAGGCTGAAATCAAAAAAACGCTGCTTAAACTTCTTCACTTGGTGTTTGAAAATATTGCTGAATTGAGTCTGGACGAACAGTGGCTGCATGGGCAGATGGAGGCTTTAATGAGTGCCGCCACACCACCTTTGACCCTGCGCAGACTGGACGACGTGGAGCGCCGTCTGAAAGACGTGATCTTCAAGCAAAAGGATGCCAAGGAACGTGCACAGCAGGCGCAAAACGAAATGCGCGAAATGCTGGCCATGTTTATTGACCGCTTATCGGATATGGCCAAATCGACCGGATCGTTTCACGAGAAACTCGAAGAAAACGCGCGTCAGATTGAGCAGGCCAAATCCATCTCAGAGATCGCCCCTGTATTGAAAGAAGTGATCAGCGCGACCCGCAACATGGCTGCCCAAAGCAAGACGTCAAGTGAAGAGTTGCAGACCATGCGTGAGAAGGCCAATCAGACCGATGCGGAAATGGTCAAGTTGCATCAGGAACTCGACCGAGTAAGCACCCAGGCACGCCATGACCCCCTCACAGGCGCGCTCAACCGCAAGGGACTGGATGAAGCCGTGGATCGTGAAATGTCCAGCGTACGGCGCAAGGAAACCCCCTTGTGCGTGGCTTTGCTGGACATTGATAACTTTAAAAAACTCAACGACACACTGGGGCACGCCACCGGCGATGTTGCATTGACCCATTTGGCTACTGTTGCGCGTGACTGCATGCGACCCCAGGACACTTTGGCCCGCTATGGCGGAGAAGAGTTCGTCATTCTGTTGCCCGATACACCGCTGGACAAGGGGATTGAAGCGATGACGCGTCTGCAACGCGAACTCACCAAAAAATTCTTTCTTGCCGGTACTGAAAAAGTGTTGATTACTTTCAGTGCCGGCGTGGCACAACTGACAGGTGACGAAACCGGTGCAGACGCCATCAAGCGGGCCGACAAGGCCATGTATCTGGCCAAGCGCGCTGGCAAGAACCGTGTAGTTGGAGGTTGAAGATGGCTTATCTGATTGCTGGTTTGGTGTTTTTTCTGGGTGTCCATTCGGTTCGAATTTTTGCTGATGACTGGCGCACTCGGACATTGGCACGCGTGGGTGAAGGTGCCTACAAGGGAATTTACTCGGTGCTGTCGCTACTCGGGTTTGTGCTGATCATTTATGGCTTTGGCATTGCGCGTGAAACGCCTGTTGTTTTGTGGACGCCGCCTGTGGGAATGCGCCATGCTGCTTCCTTGTTAACGCTGATGGCCTTTATTTTGCTGGCCGCCGCCTATGTGCCCCGCAACGCCATCAAGGCACGCGTTCGTCACCCCATGGTGCTGGCGGTCAAATTCTGGGCGCTAGCCCACTTGTTGGCGAATGGCAATCTGGCGCACGTACTGCTGTTTGGTGCGTTTCTGGTTTGGGGCGTTCTGGACTTCATTGCATCGCGGCGCAGAGACCGTTCAATGGGCGTGCAATACGCGCCCGGTACGCTGCCAGCAACAGCGCTCTCGGTGGCTGCCGGTGGATTGGTCTGGATGGCATTTGTCTTGCATTTGCACGGCTGGCTGATTGGAATCAGGCCGTTTGGTTAAAAAGTTTCCCAATCATCGTCCCCGCCAGCGGGTATGGTCTTGGAGGCTGTTGCGGGCTTGGACAGTGCCTTGGGTGCGGTCGCCGGTTTGACCGGCGTGTGTTTCAATGCGGACATATTGGGCGCAGCCTTGACAGATGGCGACAGTTTGCGCGCGGCGGCTTCGAATGGTTTTGACTGTGGCTGTTTGGAGCGGTTCGCCACTTGGGGCACGTAGCGCCCGTCATCCAGCTTAAACGTAGAAACAACCTGCACAAGTTCTTCTGCCTGCCCCTTCAAACTGCTGGCAGCGGCCGCCATTTGTTCGACCAGGGCCGCATTTTGCTGTGTGACCGTGTCCATTTGCGTCACCGCTTCACCAACCTGACTGACGCCCGCGCTTTGCTCGTTGCTGGCAGCACTGATTTCTCCCATGATGTCGGTCACTCGGCGGATGCTGGTGACAATTTCCGTCATGGTGGATCCAGCCTTGTCGACCAGCAAAGTGCCTTGTTCCACACGTTCAACGCTGGCATTGATCAATGATTTAATTTCCTTGGCGGCTTCGGCGCTGCGTCCGGCCAGTGACCGCACCTCGGAGGCCACCACCGCAAAGCCACGCCCCTGGTCACCGGCGCGCGCCGCCTCAACTGCGGCGTTGAGTGCCAAAATGTTGGTTTGAAAGGCGATGCCATCAATGACGCTGATGATGTCGCTGATCTTACGGCTGGACTCATTGATTCCCTTCATGGTCTCCACGACCTGGCCGACGACTTCCCCTCCATGGATCGCCACGGTGGACGCATTGCTGGCCAGCTGGTTCGCTTGCTTGGCTGCATCCGCATTTTGTTTGACGGTGGAACTGAGTTCTTCCATGCTGGCTGCTGTTTCTTCCAGGGCGCTGGCTTGTGACTCCGTTCGTGCTGACAAGTCATGATTGCCCTGTGCAATTTCTGAACTGGCTGTTGCTACCCCTTCGGAACCCTGGCGCACGCGGGAAACCAGGTTGATCAGACTTCCTTGCATGCTCGCAATGGACTGCATCAGTTGTGCGGTTTCATCCTTGCCCGTCACCGTGATGGTATGTGTCAAGTCACCGTCTGCTACGGCGTTGGAGACCTCGATGGCCTTGTTTAGCGATGCGCCAATTGAGCGCATGAGAGCGGCCCCAAACCAGAACGCAAATACCAGGCCTGCGACGAGCGTTGCAATGGCGACCGTGCGCTGGGTGCCATACCGCTCCGATGCGGCCATGTACTCTTCCTTGGATACATCAAGTTGGATTTTTACCAGGGCGTTCATGTACTTGGCGGTATCGGCATAGAGTGGGCGAAGCTTTTCTCTGGCCAGGCGCTGGGCTTCCTCCCGATTTCCGGACTTCAATGCCGCAATGGCAGGTCTTAGTCCATCCTTGACAAACACTGCTCGAGCGTCTGCAAATCCTTTGGCATTCAGGGCTTCCTCGGGGGTCAGGGTCGTGGCCATGTAATCGGCCCATTCCTTGTTGATGCTGGCCACATTGCCATCGAATTCCTCGATCGCTTTGGCAACCCCTTCGGGCGTGGGTTCATTGACCGCATTGGCCACGGCCAGCTGGTTACGCAGCATCAGGCGTTGAACCGGAACCAGCTGCCCCAAGGCGACAACCCGGTCTTCATACACCGTTTGCAAGGCTTCATTGGACCTGCTGATGCCCCTCAACCCCATGAGTCCGATGAAGGTCAAAATGACCGCCAAAGCGCATACCAGCAACAAAATTCGTGTGGAAATTTTTAGGTTGTTCATGGTCGAAGTCACTTAAATTGAGATGCCAACTCGATGAAACTACAACCGCACGGTAAACCTCAATCGGGCTTCAATACATGGGGATTACCCTCGCTGTACTTCACGGTCACACCATGAATAACGTGCATTTGCCTTCCAGCGATGCACGGACACTTCCCACCACTGCAGATATTTTTGACTTACTTAAGACTTGCGTTGATCGTTGGAACGATGCCATCGTGGTTACAGATGGCTGAGCCTGTCAACCATCCTGGCCCCATGCAGTGTTTGGGCCAATCGGGTGTTTTATGAGCGCAACGGCTACACCCGCAAGGTGTGAATGAAGCGGCAGGGCTTTACTTGTTTTCCATGAACCACTGGATGATGAACTTGGCGACAAAGCCCACCATGCCGAACGCCAGCCCCAGAAAAATCACGAACGTACCAAATTTTCCGGCCTTGGACTCCCACGCCAGATGCCCGATGATGAACAGCATATAGAGCATGAAGCCGCCCACCCCAAAGGTGAGGCCAAAGCCCGCAATCTGTTCTTCTGTAAATCCAAACATTACTGTGTTCCGTGTCCATTGGTGGGCGTTGTGTCACGGGCCGGCAGGGCGGATGCATCCACCAGATCACGGTAGGCGTGCCAGCTGGCGTGACCCAGCATAGGAATGACAGCAATCAGTCCTAGGAGAAGTGAACCCAGACCCAGCAGCGTAAAGCCCATGATCAGCGCCGCCCACAGGGCCATGGGTACGGGGTTGGTGATGACGGTTTGCCAGCTGGTCAGCACGGCCTGCATGAGCGTGACGCGGCGGTCCAGCAACAGGGGCATCGACACCACGCTGGAGGCAAACAGGGGAGCGGCCATGATGCCGCCCATGGCCAGCCATAACTCGAACAGCCAGCCGTCCTGGGCCAGCACGACGTGGTGGACGAAATCCAGCGGTCCCAAAATGGGTGCTGGCGCCAGCAAGGTAATGAGGGCTGCTGATGTCATCACCCACCCGGTGGCCGCCAGAGCCAGCAGGGCGCCGAACTGCACCATGCACCAGTAGTCATTGCCCCATTTGTTGAAGTGACTGTTTTGCCAGTTGAGCCAGGTTTTGGTAACCACACCGAAGTCGGCCGGCTCGCCACGTTCCAATGCGCGGCTTAGTGCATACAAGCTGGTGGCCAGAACCGGAGCGACGACCATAAAGCCCGACAGTGCGCCCGCTAATAGCCAGAACCGTTGCTGTGCAACGGCCACAATGGTGGCCCCCACGGCGGCAAGTGCCAATCCGTGTGCAAAACTGGCCCAACCTACTTGCGCCATGTCGCGCCAGGCATAGACCAGCCAGACCAATGGACGCCAAAGCGAGATGGTGCGCACGGTGGGGAGTGTGGCGTGGGGCAAGGACATTTTTGGGTGGCGCGTGAGCGGCGCAGTGTAGGACTGCAAACACTATAGCGCCTTGATGTTGGTCAATGGGCGCAACAAATTTTCCGTGTACCCATCCATAATGCAGCCATTTATACAAAAGGACACCTATGCCGCGCTCAATCCTCGATGAATCGCATATCCATCCCGCTATCCGTGAGCGGGTTGCAAGCCACCAACAGGCCATCGTAGGGGAAGTGCAAAGGGCCGTGTCCCAACATGCCGTAGTGGTGGTGGGTATGGGGCTGAATCCGTTTCCAAAGAAAGCCCGCAAGCTGCTGGATGCGGCAGGAGTCGCCTATCACTACATGGAGTACGGCAACTACCTGAATATGTGGCGCGAACGTAACGCGCTCAAATTGTGGACCGGTTGGCCCACTTTCCCTCTGGTTTTTGTAAAAGGCACCCTGGTGGGGGGCGCCAATGATGTCCAGAAATTAATCGCCAACGGCGAACTTAAGACCCTGCTGGCCTGAGTTCATTTGCCCATTCCTACCCCCATCCCGCCACCCCGGTGTTCACCTAGGTGGGCCGCCATACGCGCGTGCTCAGTGTCAAACACCTTTTTCTGGTCGGCACTGAGGGTTGCGTAAAAGGTCTTGGTCGCCTCTTCACGCTTGTCCATCGCCGCATTCATGGCGGCCATGTGTTCGGTGCGCTGAGCGTGCATCTTGTCAATGCGTTCCGGGGTGGTCAGCTTGTCCATTTCAGCGCGATCCGGCCGCTTATGGTCCAGCGCGGCTGGAGGCTTCATGGCTGTAGTGAAGGTGGTCCAACTGCCTTCCTGTTCGGCGGTGACCTTGAGCTTTGCCTTTAGATCCGCCAGGCGCTTGGCTACCAGCGCCTCCATTTTGGCGTGGTCCATTTTGCCGCGCATGCCCATCATTCCGCGCTGTTGCATGGGGCTGCTGGCGCCCATCATGGGCGTGCCGGCTGCGCTCTGACCCATGGGTTGAGCAAAAGTAACGAAACCGGCGCTAGCCAGTAAGCCGGCGACAACGAGAGATTTGAGTCCGGATTTCATGGTGATTTCCTTTGGGTTGCTAGTGTCTGACGCAGACGTTGCGATCAGGCTGGTTGTCAGTGTGCGCGCCCCATGTATCGCCCGCATTGCTGCGGGATAAGGCTTTGTAAAGTTTCTATAAAGCCCCTGTTTTGGGTTGCGTTGACAATACAGCCCTCAAGCGAAAAACCAATCGTATTAAAAGGCAAAACCGTGTTCAAGAATTTGATGATTTACCGCCTGGTGTCAGGATGGCCTACTGCTGTGGCGCCTCTGGACGAAGCGCTGGGCAAGGCCCAGTTTGTGGAGTGCGGTGCATCGCAGGAAAAATCGGTTGGCTGGGTGGAGCCCCGCGGCCACGCCCATGGCCCCCTGGTGGAGGTGGTGGGCGGCCAGTGGCTGCTTAAGTTGATGATGGAGGTCAAAGTGGTGCCTGGCTCGGTGGTCAAGCGCAAGGTGCAGGACCAGCTGGACCATATCGAAGCCACTACGGGGCGCAAACCCGGCAAGAAGGAAAAGCGCGATATCAGCGAAGACGTCCGTCTGGCCTTGCTGCCTATGGCCTTCAGCAAACAGTCCAGCGTGCAGGTGTGGGTGGACCCGACTGCTGGTTTGCTATTGACCGATGCTGGCAGTTCGACCAAGGCTGATGAGGTGATGACCTGGCTGATCAAGGCCGTAGACGGGCTGGTGGTGCAACTGGTTAACACCCAGACCTCGCCGGCGTCCGCCATGGCCCTTTGGCTGTCGACACAGGAAGCGCCGCCGGACTTCAGCGTGGACCGTGAGTGCGAGCTCAAGGCGGCTGACGAGTCTCGCGCTGTGGTGCGTTACACCCGACACGCGCTCGATACCGAAGAAGTAACCCAGCATATTGCCATGGGCAAAATGCCCACCCGTCTGGCACTGACCTGGAGCGACAGGGTATCGTTTGTGCTGACTGAAGGCCTGCAGCTCAAGAAGCTGGCGTTTCTGGAAACCGTGTTTGAGGGCGCTGCGACCAGCCCGGCCGACGGCAAGGACGACAACTTTGATGCCGACGTGGCCATCGCCACCGGCGAGCTCAGAAAGCTGATTCCTGACCTGATCGAAGCCCTGGGCGGGGAAACCGTAGCAGCCTAGCCGCGGCGGCCTTCCGCGCGCTCTGCAAAAAGCAAAAAGGGGCTGTAGCCCCCGTAAACTATGCGCAAGCAGCTATCTAAACAATAGCACTTCAAGCGCGTGCTATTTCTTCATCGCGCAGGTGCTGAAGCCAAAAATAGCATAGGGCGGGCACCAGCCGATGGCGCCGGTAGCCAATGGAACCACACCCACCCAGCCCCACGCGCCGATGTTGCCAGTGGCGGTCAAACCGATCAGGGCCAGACCAGCGGCGATGCGGACAATGCGGTCAATGCCGCCGACGTTGAGTTTCATGGGTGCTTCCTTCGGGTTGGTGTTTGAAGTCTGTATTGGATGCCTTCTCCATTTCTTTGTATGTGACTTGTGTCACACAGCGGCGGGCGCTACAGCCGGGGCCGTATCAACAGGGGCACAAACTGCCAAAGGTACAGCCCCAGCGCGCCAATCCAGGCGGCGCCAGCCAGATGCAACAAGGTGCTGGTAGCCGATGTGGGGGCTATGGCTGCAACGCGCAGCGCCACAGCAGCGAGCATCAGCCAGTAGCTGGCGCGCATGGTGCGGTCTGTTGCCAGAGGGCGACCCAGGTGGCCCAGCGCCGTGCGCGTGACCATGCCCAGAATCATGACCGAGAAACCGGCCATGGCAATCACATGCACCGCCAGCACCCGGGGAAGGTCGACGCCGGCCGCGGACAGTGCCGCCAGCACCAGACCCAGTCCAACACAGCCAAAGCCAACGTAAAGAATCCACAGCAGCGCATTGGCGCGTACGGCCAGCGGCTTCCAGCTGATGACTTGCACCAGCGCCAAGCCACCGGCCAGGCCCAGCGCGAATGCGCTCAACCACTGCAAGCTCAGCAGCAGGCTCAATGCTGCAACCGTGCATGCGCCCAGCTGAACCCACCCGGTTTCAGTGTGCTTCGGAATGTTCAAACCCGGCACTGCACGCATGGCAAAGAATGGAATGACGCGCCGCCCAATCAGCAGGGCGATCAGCGCCATGACGGTAATGCCGGCATTGAAACGCTGCATCAGCAGGGTGTAGTCGTTGGCGCGTGCCGTCAGCAGGTAGAGCGCGTCAATGCCGCCCAAGGCGGCTAGCAAGCCCGGAACGGCATAGTTGCGCGTGTTTTTGGAGAGCACCACCGCACGCAGCATTGCGGCAGATGCGAGTAGAAAGAACCCCAGTTCGGCTGCCATGGCAACCCAAAACGCG
>CAIYDK010000161.1 GCA_903924955.1 uncultured beta proteobacterium
AGCAGCTTACACATCTAGTACTTCAGTTCAAAATACAACAGTAGTAGCACCAGGAACTTTAGACGCAGAGATTCTTAGAATTCCAGTTATTGCAACAGGATGTGGAGTAGGAACATTGACAGAGATGTATTTTAATACAACAGGAACCACCAATACCGGTGATATCATTTCTGCTAAGTTGTATAAAACAGGAAATGCCTTGCTGAGGGCACTTTTCACCACTAAATTGCACTTTTTTGCACTGTATCAGCAAAAGTGAATCTTGCAAGAGGGCTTGCAAGAATTTTTTCCAATGAAATCAAGGACTTAGAAGCGATTTCAAAGCCACAAAGACAATAAAAATCGTTCTAAATTAAGGACTTAGCGCGATCAATGAAAGTAACGCTTGAGGGTGTTGGGGCATCCCTGTCCATTAAGGCCAAACAAACGGTCTGCACCGCAAGGTGTCACAAGATGTAACGCGACAGGTCTTCGTTCTGACTGAGTTCGCCCAGACGGGCATCCACATAGGGCGCATCGACGTGCACCGTTTGACCGGCCAAAGACGTCGCATCAAAACTAACGTCATCAAGCAACCGCTCCATTACCGTGGCCAAGCGCCGTGCACCGATATTCTCGGTGCGCTCATTCACGTCAAAAGCGATTTGCGCCAGGCGGGTAATGCCCTCCGGCGCAAATTCCACAGTGACATTTTCTGTAGCCAGCAACGCCTGGTACTGCTTGACCAGTGAGGCATGGGTTTGCGTGAGGATTGCCTCAAAGTCTTTCACCGACAACGACTGCAACTCCACCCGAATAGGAAAACGTCCCTGCAACTCGGGAATCAAATCGCTGGGTTTGCTCAGGTGAAAAGCGCCCGACGCCACAAACAGGATGTGATCAGTCTTCACAACCCCGTATTTGGTGGACACGGTCGTCCCTTCCACCAGCGGCAACAAATCGCGCTGCACACCTTGGCGTGAAACCTCGGCGCCGCTGCCCTCGCTGCGTGAGGTTACTTTGTCGATCTCGTCAATGAACACAATGCCGTTTTGTTCCAGCATATGCACGGCCTGGGTCTTGATGTCGTCTTCGTTCACCAGCTTGGCGGCTTCTTCATCCACCAACAGCTTCTGCGCTTCGCTGATCTTGAGCTTGCGGGTCTGTCGCTTGGCCTGACCCATCTGGCCAAACATACCGCGCAACTGTTCTGTCATTTCCTCCATCCCCGGGGGACCCATCACTTCGAGCTGCGGCACGGTCTGGGCAACCTCGATCTCGATTTCACGATCCGCCAACTGCCCCTCACGCAGCTTCTTGCGGAAAGTTTGACGCGCTGTACTTTGCGGCAAGTCATCCGCATTGACAACCCCAAACTCACCCCGGGCGGGCGGAATCAGGATGTCAAGAATGCGCTCTTCGGCAGAGTCCTCTGCCCGTGCACGCACCTTGCGCTTCTCAGTCTCGCGGGTTTGTTTAACCGCAATATCGGCCAGATCGCGAATGATGGAATCCACGTCCTTGCCCACATAGCCCACCTCCGTGAATTTGGTCGCCTCCACCTTGATAAAGGGTGCATCAGCCAGTCGAGCCAAGCGTCGGGCGATTTCGGTCTTGCCAACCCCGGTGGGGCCAATCATCAAAATATTCTTGGGCGTGATTTCCCCGCGTAAATCACCTTCTACCTGCTGACGCCGCCAGCGGTTGCGCAGTGCAATGGCCACCGCGCGTTTGGCCTGGGCCTGGCCCACGATGTGCTTGTCGAGTTCGGAAACGATTTCTTGAGGGGTCATAACTAATTGATGATTTGAGAGCAGTGCTGACTCACTTCGCATGCGATGGACTGTCCTCAAGCACCTCGACGATGTGCTGCATATTGGTGTAAATGCACAACTCACCCGCAATTTCGAGCGAGCGTTTGACAATGTCGGCGGCCGACAGCTCTGTATGGTTGAGCAACGCCATCGCAGCTGCCTGTGCATATGCACCGCCTGAGCCTATCGTGACAATACCATTTTCAGGCTCCAGCACGTCACCATTGCCGGTGATGATCAAGGAAGTTTCCTTGTCGGCAACCGCCAGCATGGCCTCCAGTCGGCGCAACACGCGATCGGTACGCCAGTCCTTGGTCAGTTCAATGGCGGCTCGGGCCAAATGCCCCTGGTGTTTTTCGAGCTTGGCTTCAAATCGTTCAAATAACGTGAACGCATCGGCAGTTGCGCCGGCAAAACCCGCCAGCACCTTGCCATGGTGAAGCTTGCGCACCTTACGCGCTGTCCCCTTGACGATGATGTTTCCCAAAGTCACCTGGCCATCGCCACCGATGGCGACGCTGTAGCCCTGGGGCGTCTTGCGACGCACGCTGATGATTGTTGTACCGTGATAGGGTTCCATAGTGCAGACAGGTGGGGGTCAAGCCACCAATAAATGATTCAAATACCGCGAGGAACGATGCGGGCATGCTCGTTGATGCCGATGACATTGAAGAACGCGGCAACCAGTCGGTGCACATCTCTAAATTGCACATGGCATCCCTCGGCCTCTCGCAGAGCGACCCAATTCAGAATGCTGCCAGCGGCCGAAAAATCCACGCGAATCAAACCTCGGCAGGACACAACAATGCTGTCGCCCTTGAGCCCCGCAGCATCAAACCCCGTCAATGCCTGCGTCGCATCGCCCAAAACATTGCCCTTGAGTGTCAAGTTGACCGCCGATGCACTTTCAATGGCCATAGGCACTGTAGCCATCTGGCTATAACCCGTCCCCCAATCACTGCCATCCGAATGCTGCACACCAGCGGCAGGAGCGGCCTCAGCCTCGACATTGGAATACTGGCAGCGGGCTTCTTGCCATGCGGGCGGTGAGACCTCATAGGTCACACAATAATCCAGTGCAGCCAGTTCAAAGTCATCCAGCAATTGCAAGGTGCGCAGCGCATTAAGTCGCATCGCCCACCAATCCGGACTCACGCTCCGGTCACCAGACGGCATCATGGCGCGCAAAGTATCCACCAACCGACCAGCGCCACTGAAACGCAACGACACCGGCTCGTTGCACAAACTGCTGAACAGGCCCGCCAGGAGTGGCATGGCACCTTCGGCAATGCGCACCAGCTTGGACCAGTCCAGATGCCATGGCGTCGGATTCGAAGCCATGGCGTCCCGCAGGCCTTCCATGGCGTGTGCGTCCAGTTCAGATGGACTGCGCCAGATCGCACCCACAGAATAGTCCCGGTTATCAACACCACTGCCAAGCGGGGCAGCGCGCGTCTGTTTCGCAACACGTTCCACAGGCTCGTCACCAATGGCGGCCCACTGCGGCTGCTTGGTCACCAGCAAACCAGAAAATTCTGCTGCGACTTGGTCAAAACTGGCTTTGTTGTTCGTGGCACGATACAAGTCGAGCAAAGCTGCCATCCAGGAGCTGGCGACGTCGGGTGAAACAGGAACACCCCGCAACGAGTTCAACAGGCCATTTTCTGCACCGGCATCATCCCCATTGGCAAAACGGATGGCAGCCTCCTCTAGCTCCGGGTCGGTTGCCATATCTTCCACATCGATCGCAAACAATTTGGAAGTTGAAAATCCAACGTCAGCACCGTCATAACTTTGTGCCAGCGCACCCATCATGGGTGCGGCGCGCCCTTTGGACCGCGCAGCTGGCATCGGCTCCATGCCATCGCCCATTTCTGTGGCGAGGAACTCGGCCGCATTGGGGGCACTGGCAACATGGTTGAAATCAGAGGTCTCGGTCGTCTTGAACTGCTCCGAAGGGGACAGTGGCACCGGAGGTACTGGAGCAACCGGATCCGAAAACTTCTGCTCGGGCTGGTCAGGCTTTGCCACCGGAAATCCGGTGGCCTTGGCAGTCGCGGCGTCCTGCTTGCCCTTCCACCATTGCTTGGACATCTGGGCCTCGATCTCATCGATCTTCTTGAGGGTCACCGCCCGTCCATCAGGATCCGTCAAGCCCGCCATACTGGATTGAAATGCTGACGGCCTACCAGTCACAACAACGGCCGAAACGCCTTTACTGCGCAGCTTGCGCAACTGATCGAACTCGCGCTTGCGAATGAAGTCATTCTGGCGCTTGCGCTCGATCATCTGCTTGAGGACCTGCTTGTCAAAGCCACTGTCCTGATCAATTTGAGGGCGCTCCAACTCCGACCAATCCTTGGTCGGATTGCGAACGAACATCGCCATCTTGGACAACAATCCCGGGCGATCGCTTTTGGTGGCCATGCGCGCAGTTTAACGAACGAACAGAGGATTCAGTGCTGCGACATCAATCGCCAAACATCTTTTGTTTGAGTTCACGACGCTGCTGCGCTTCAAGTGACAGCGTTGCCGTGGGACGGGCCAGCAAGCGGCCCACACCGATCGGCTCGCCGGTCTCATCGCAATAGCCGTAATCTCCGGCATCGATGCGGCCAATGGACTGCTCGATTTTCTTGAGCAACTTGCGCTCCCGGTCTCGGGTGCGTAACTCCAATGCATGCTCTTCCTCAATGGTGGCACGGTCCGCCGGGTCCGGCACGACCGATGTATCTTCACGCAGGTGTTCAGTGGTTTCACCGGCACTGTTAAGGATATCTAATTTGAGTTTGGTCAATTTTGCCCGGAAAGCGGTCAACTGCACCGAATTCATGTACTCGGCGTCGGGCATCGCCATCAGTTCCGCATCGGTCAGATCAGCGGCGGGGGTGGTCTTCCAGTTGTTGGCCAATTTAGCATCCTTCTTAATAGAAGAAGGCAGAGCCGGCACGATCAAAGGCGAAGGCGTTGACTGGGTATAACTGGCTTTGGCAGCGGTCGACGCCACAGATTGCGCAATGGAAGGAACCGTTAACTGCGCAAGGCGAGACGAGGGTCGCCCCGCCTTGGCGGGGACAACTGCGACAGCAACTGGCGCTGCTTTTTCCACCACAGGAGGTGTGGCAACCGGTGCTTTTGGTTTGGGAGGCACGGGTGACGATACGGGTTTGACTGGCTTGGAGGAAACGGGCATGGGAGCGGGGCTTACAGGAGCCCGGGGTTTGGAAACAGGTTGGGAAACGACTTTTACGACCGACTTTCCAGACAGGGCCGATGACTTGACTGCCGACTTGACTGCCGGCTTGACCGGCGCCTTGACGGCAGTTTTGCTGGCTGGCTTACCAGCTTTGGGGGAGGGAACCACGGCCGCGGCCTTCGGAGCCGGCTTTGGCGCTGGCTTTGGGCTCGCCTTTACCGAGGTGGACTTCTTCGCAGGCACTTTGATCGGTGCCTTGACAGCAGGCTTGGCAGAGGCCGCCGACTTCGAGGCCGGTTTGCCTGAGGGTTTGACAAGCACTTGGGCCTTGTTTTTGGTTGCTGTGGCCTTGTTGTCTTTTCCAGTTTTAGCTTTCACTTCTTGTCTCCTGGCAGAACGCTCCTGCACTTGGTCGGTTGGGCCTGCTTTCCCGTCTTGTCCTTTGGATGGCTTCTTTGACGGGGGTTCTTCGGCGCGCGAGTGTACAGGCTTCGTCATCGGAAAACCCATTAGTTGCAAAATCGAGACAATCATTTGGCTTTCAACCCGCTAAAAAACATTGTAAAAATCGACGCCACCCACTCAGCCGACCTGTTGCCACGCAAACGTGACACTCACACCAGCGACTGCTCCATCCCCTGCATCAGAATGTCCTTGGGCAGATCGATGCCAATAAAGACCATTTTGCTGCCACGCGATTCACCCTCGGCCCATTGTGGCCCCAGATCACTGCCCATCAACTGGTGCACACCCTGAAATATCACTTTGCGGTCGGTGCCCTTCATGTACAAAACACCTTTATAGCGCAGCATACGCGGTCCGTAAATGTTGACAATCGCGCCCAAAAAATCTTCCAGTTTGGCCGGGTCAAATGGGCGATCCGATTTGAATACAAAGCTTTTTACATCGTCATCATGGCGATGATGTGCTCCGCCATGCGCGTGCGACGGGTGGTTGCAGGCCTCGCCCGGCGCATGGTCGTGACCAGCGTGGTCGCCATGGCCGTGCCCGTGGTCATGGTCGTCTTCCTTGAGAAAGTCGGGGTCAATATCCAGCTTGGCGTTCAGGTTGAAGCCACGCAGATCAAACACCTCTGACAGCGCCACCTCGCCAAAGTGCACGGCCTTTTGCGGTGCACGCGGGTTCATGTGCTTTAACCGGTGCATCAGCGCAGCGGTTTCCTCCTTGGATACCAGATCGGTCTTACTGATAAAAATCTGGTCGGCAAAACCGACCTGACGGCGTGCTTCCTGGCGGTCGTTGAGTTGTTGCTCCGCGTGCTTGGCATCCACCAGTGTCAGGATGGAGTCCAGCAAATAGGACTCGGCAATCTCGTCATCCATGAAAAAGGTCTGCGCCACGGGACCGGGGTCAGCTACTCCGGTGGTCTCGATCACCACGCGGTCAAAGTCCAGCAAGCCCTTGCGCTTCTTGGCAGCCAGCATTTGGAGCGTGTTGCGCAGGTCCTCGCGGATGGTGCAGCAGATGCAGCCATTGCTCATCTGGATGATCTGCTCGTTGGTGTCACTCACCAGAATGTCGCTGTCGATATTTTCTTCGCCAAATTCGTTTTCAATGACGGCAATCTTCTGCCCGTGTGCCTCGGCCAACACGCGCTTCAAGAGCGTGGTTTTCCCTGAGCCCAGAAAGCCAGTCAGGATAGTGGCAGGAATCAAACTCATAGGGCAATCCAAAATTCAGCAGGTGGGGAGTGTACTGGCCAATTCAAGATGCATCGCTTACATAAGATAAGCGGGTTGCGATTCAAAGCGGCATGGCGTCGGACTTCCAACCCGTGCCATACTTTGCCGCTGCTGGCGCACACAGGTGGTGCAATCCACGTCCCTGCTGTGCTTGTCACGCTATTCACGAAAGACGAACCATGAAAGCACCCGTCCTGTATGTGTTCAACATCTCGCACTACTGTGAGAAGGCCCGCTGGGCATTGGACCATTTTGGTATTGCCCATGAGTTGCGCCATGTGATGGTGGGCACCCACCGCCGCATTGCCAAGAAACTGGGCGCTAAGCAAGGTTCGGTACCTTTTTTACAGACCGACGAAGGGGTGATTGCGGGATCTTCGGCCATCATCGACTGGTGCGAAATGCAAAATTCCGACAAACGCCTGAGTCTCGCAGGTGACGAGCCTGATCAAGTGCGTGCCATTGAGAAGCGGCTTGATGACATTGTGGGCGTTCACGTTCGACGCTTTTACTATTCAGATGCACTCATCAACGACCCCGCCTCGGTGCGGCCCATTTTTTCCAACGGACTCCCCCTGTGGCAGCGCGCCGCGGTGACCTTGGGCTGGTCACGCATCGTGCCACTCATGGTCAAGGGTATGGACCTGGGGCCCGCGCAAGGTCATCAGTCACGCGCGGTACTGGAGGCCGAACTGGACTGGCTCGATGGGCTTTTTACCGACGGGCGGCCCTATCTGTCAGGAAGCCGGTGGACGCGCGCCGACCTCACCACCGCCGCTTTGTTGGGACCGCTTGTTGCGCCCAAAGAGCATCCCATGGTGCATGCGGTCGTTTTTCCCAAAGGCGTTTCTGAGACGATGCAGGCTTGGGCCCAGCGGCCTGCCCTGCAGTTTGTGCGCAGGATGTATGCGGTGCATCGGTAATGCCGAGATTTGCTGGGGCGATCGCGTCTCGATTGGGCAGTGATTCTGGCGTCTTCCTTCGCGTGAGGGTTACCTCCGCATAATCACCAGCCCCTTGAGGTACTCCCCTTCGGGGAAGGCAATCGTCATCGGGTGGTCGGGCGCGCCACCCATGCGCTCGGTGATGTAGCCATCCACCCCCGCGTCTGACCCCGCTCCAGCGACGATTTTGTGGAACAGATCGGCGCTGATGCCGCCCGAGCAGGAGTAGGTAAACAGCACGCCACCGGGCTCCAGCAGCTTCAGCGCCAGGCGGTTGATGTCTTTGTAGGCACGCGACGCGCGCTCGGCATGCGCAACGGTCGGCGCAAACTTGGGTGGGTCCAGCACGATGGCGTCAAAAGTCCGCCCAGCATCCACAAACTTGCGTAGCGAAGCATTGACATCCGCATCCAGGAAAGTGGCTTGCCTTGCATCAAGGCCGTTGCGTGCCACATTGGCCTGCGCCTGCTCCAGCGCCGGGCCAGACGAGTCGATGGAGGTCACGTGTCCACCCTGGAAGCCGCCCGCGCGCAAGCCCGCAAGTGCCGCCACCGTGAAACCGCCCGTGTAGCAAAAACAGTTGAGGATTCGCTGGAACCCGAGTCGCTGCGCATAGTCGGCAAACTTCTTGCGGCTGTCGCGCTGGTCCAGGTAAAAACCGGTCTTGTGGCCCTCGGCAATGCTTAAGCCCAGCTTCCACTCATGCTCGTGCAACACCAGGTCAGTCGGTGTGGTGGCGTCGCCACCCCGCAGCCAGCCTTTGACCTCTGGCAAGCCTTCCAGAGCGCGGCTGCTGGCGTCTGAGCGCTCATAGAGCCGGGTCAGGCCGGTCGCAGCCAACAGCGCATCGGCAATGACACCCTTCCAGCGCTCGACCCCGGCAGAAGTGAACTGCGCCACCAGCGTGTCGCCATAGCGGTCCACGATCAGGCCTGGCAAGCCATCGGACTCGCCGTGGATCAGCCGCATGCCATCGCTCTTGATGTCAAACCGGTCTCTCGCCCCCGTAGAACGTGCGACGGCTGCTATAAAAAACGAAGCGTCTATGCGCTGCGTCTCATCAAAACTCCAGACCCGTGCCCGGATTTTCGATGCCGGGCTGAAGGCTGCCCAGCCCAGAAACGAGCCATCGGCCGCCTCGACCCGCACCGTCTCGCCACTGTCGGCGCTGCCCTTGGCAATAGCCGACTCGAATATCCAGGGATGGTGGCGCTTCAGGGAGCGCTCTTTGCCTTCGCGCAGTTTGAGAGTTTTCATAGGGCTATTGTCGCTTGCGGGCCCGCTACCCCTTGGTGTCGATCGATAGAATGCCCTGCTAGGCCGCGGGCTTTGGATTCACTTTGGAAGGCGGCACACGCAATGGACATCACGCTCTGGTTCAGGACATTTGGCAGCGATATTGCAGCGGTCAGCGTCAGCGCAGTGATCCTCGCCGCGTACTACCTGTGGCTGCGGATTCAGGTTCGCCGCGATCCGACTTTCTCCATCCACAGCGTCAACCAGATCGCCCGCACCCTGTGGGTCGCCAATGTAATGCGCAACCCGGCCAAGGATGTCATGGCCGTGCAAACCCTGCGCAACTTCATCATGGGCGCCAGCCTGATGGCCTCTACGGCAACCCTGTTGATCATCGGCACACTGACCCTGTCGGGTCAGGCGGAGAGCATTTCACGCAGTTGGCATGTGCTCAATGTCGGTAGCACGTATGCGGCCGAACTCTGGATCGTCAAGGTGCTGTGCCTTCTGGTCGACTTCATTGTCGCCTTCTTCGCTTTTGTGATGGCGGTGCGCCTGGTCAATCAGGTCGTGTTCATGATCACGATTCAACCGGAGCCCGATGCCCACCACAGCCTGGCGCCCGAGGCGGTTGCACGGCGCCTGAACCGGGCAGGGAACCTGTTCGCCATTGGCTTGCGTGCCTTTTTTTACGCGGTGCCACTGGTCTTCTGGCTCTTCGGACCTGCCTTTCTGGTCCTGGCGACGGTGGGGCTGGTCTTGACCCTGCAGCAACTCGACCGCAGCGAACCAGCGCACGGCTGATGCTCCCTTGACTAGCCTTTACCGCCCTTGAGCTTGGCCCGAGGGTGCGCCGCATCGTAGGCCTTGGCGAGGTGCTGAAAATCCAGCCGCGTGTAAACCTGCGTGGTGCTGATATTGGCGTGGCCCAGCAACTCCTGCACCGCGCGCAGGTCGCCACTGGACTGCAGCAGGTGACTGGCAAATGAATGGCGCAGCATGTGGGGGTGCACTGGCGTGGACAAACCGGCTTGCACGCTGCGGTTGCGCAGACGCGCCCAGACCGATTGGGGCGTAAGGCGCGTTCCGCTGCGACCCACGAAGAGCGCGTCGCTGACGGCCGCGCTGCTCGCATGGGTGGCCACAAAATCACTGCGCATTTGCAACCAGACCTCCAGTGCGGCAATGGCATGACGCCCCACCGGTACGGCGCGCCACTTGCGGCCCTTGCCACACACATGGGCTTGGGCCGCCTGCAGGTCGATCCAGCCCTGACCCGCGGCGTTTCCTGCCGCACTGGCCTGCGCATCGAGCCCGATCAGCTCACCCACGCGCAAACCGCTGGAGTACAGCAGCTCGACCATGGCCGCGTCACGGCTCTCCAGAAACGCCGCTTCGGCGTTTGCCCGTGGGTTTGGCATTTTTGGTGCGACTGGGCTGCAGCCCCCGTCAACAGTGCGCAAGGCGCTATCTTTTTTGAAAGATGCCAGCTGTACGGCATCGTCCACACCCAGCGCTTTTGGCAATGGTTTGGGGGCCTTGGGCGCACGCACATCCTGCACCGGGTTGCTACTCACCAAGCCTTGCCGCCCCAGCCAGGTATAGAAGCCGCGCCATCCCGACATGATGAGGGCAATGCCGCGCCCACTGCGCCCGCCACTGTGCATCTGCGCCACCCAGCGGCGGATGTGGGCGTTGCGCACGTCGGTGAGTTCTACCGGAATCGTGGCGGCGTAGTCGCGAAGTTTGATCAGGTCCAGCGCGTACAACTCAACCGTGCGTGCGGCCAATCGCTTTTCGACGCGAACATATTCAAGGTAGCGTTCTACAAGGCGTTGGGACGCCTGGGCGCTCTGCTCCGTGTCCCCCGCCCGCTGCGCGGGCTCCTCCTTGACCTGCGCAGAGCCCCCAGGCATCCCAACTCTTGGTTCTGCGCTTGATGCCACGTCTTATTTGAGGCGCGAGGTCGCGGCGCTGACCAGCTCGCCAATTCGGGCCAAAAAGTCGGTTCCCATGCCACTATGGAAGCGGTGTGGGTCGGGCGAGGCCAGTACCAGCAGTCCAAACGCTGGGGTCATGTTGCCAGCCGCGCCGCCGCGCAGGGGAATCAGCACCAACGAGGTCACGGTGCTGGGGTCTTCCAGCCAGCCTACGGCTTCAAAGCCGGTATTCAAGCCGCAAAAGGGTTCCATCAGCGAGGTGGCGAAAACTTTGGCGTCTTCACTGACCTCTTGGGTCGCAGTCAACTGGGCGTAATCGGGGGCCATACCCCACAGCCGGATTGCGACTTGCGGCACCGAGAACTGGCCCTGGATGTCCTGCTCTATTGATGCCGGCAGTGCGTGCAGGTCCGAGACCATCAACAAGCTGCGTGCCCAGCGCAAAATCTTGTCGGACAGCATCACATTTTCACTGCCGTGGCGGATCATTTCCATGATGCGCTGCTCCAGCGACTTGATTTTCTCGCGCAGCATCTCGGCCTGGCGCTCCTGCAGCCCCACCGCGCGGTTGCTGTGCGGGCTGGTGAACTGCACGGCCGCCAACAACTCGGCGTGGCGCAAGAAAAAATCAGGCGTATTGGCCAGGTAGTTGGCAATGTCGTCTTCGGTGATGGGGTTGGTCAATGGTTGGTTCATAACGTGTCCGGAAGTTCAATTTCGCCCTGGAATACGGTGGTGGCGGGGCCCGTCATCAGCACGGGTGCAGTATCGCCTGCCCAGGCGATGTTGAGCAGCCCGCCGTGGGTCTGCACCTCGACGCTGCCGTCCAGCAAGCCCAGGCGAATGCCGGCCACTACGGCCGCACAGGCGCCCGAGCCGCAGGCCAGCGTTTCGCCGACACCGCGTTCAAAGACGCGCAGACGGATGTGGCTGCGGTCCTGTACCTGCATAAAGCCCACGTTCACGCCCTGCGGAAAGCGCGGACTGGCCTGCACCTGCGGGCCTAGCGTGGCCACAGGCGTGCTGTCCACATCGGCCACCTGCAGTACGGCGTGCGGGTTGCCCATGGAAACCGGGGCGATCCATACCGGTGCTATTAAAACAGAAGCTGCCTGCGCAGTATCCACGGGGGCTATAGGCCAATTACCCCATGCACCTCGCGGCTGAAAGGTTAGGTCCGTGGCGTCAAACGGAATCTGCTCCAGCGCAAACACCGGCGCGCCCATGTTGACGGTGACACGCCCGTCCGGCGTCAGGCTGGGCTCAATAACGCCCTTTTGCGTTTTCACGCGGATCACGGACTTGGTCGTAAGACCCCGGTCGTGCACAAAGCGGGCAAAGCAGCGCGCGCCATTGCCGCACTGCTCCACCTCGGCACCATCGGCGTTGTGGATCACGTATTCGAAGTCGATGCCCTCGGCCGGCGAGGGCCGCACGGTCAGGATTTGATCAGCGCCCACACCGAAGTGGCGGTCGCCCAGAAAGCGGTAATGGGCGGCGGTGAGGCCCAGGCGGCCACGGGTTTCGTCCAGCACGACAAAGTCGTTGCCGGCCCCTTGCATTTTGGTAAACGGAATGCGCATGGCGAAGATTATCGGCCCTCGGGCTCCACTGCAATGCCGTCTTTGAGGCAATCGCTTCAGCACCCTGCCAGCATTGACTCTTTTGCGGTTTTGGAGTTGGTCAGAAGAAGCGATTGCTCAGCCTACGACTGCGAATTTGTTGCCCTGGCAGCCAAGTTGGGCACCCGGCTGGCCACCACGGACAAAAAGGTGCTGCGCGACTTTCCGGGCACAGCCTTGCCGATGCCCCCGCTCGCCCCGCAAGCCTGAGTGCATCCACGGTCAGGTCCGTCTATCGTGGCATCACACTAAAGCCCTGACTGGTATTTGAAAAGCTGCTGTTACGGTATCGATAGTGGTTGGGCCCATCTTGCCACCAGCCAACGGCAAAGAATTCTGGTGGCACCGTACCCAAAGTCAGGTCCGGCGTCAGCACAAACTTCTCTCCACTCAGCAGCGTGACCAAGGCTGTGCCATCCGTCTGAATGACCAGATACCCGCTCACCGCTAATGCAACCTGGTTGCCCAAAACTTCGGGGTCAAGGAAGGCCGGGTACAGAATCTGGATGTGGCCCGCGCTATCGGTAAAACGCATCAAACCATCCGTGCCGGTGGTCAAGCCTGGCGCCCCAGGCGTTCCCTGGGTCACCAGATAGTCGGGGCGGGCCACATAGATGAGGGCGCCCACTTGTACCGTCATCACACCCTGTGCGTTGATCTGCACGGTGAGTCCGGCAGCTTGCAATAGGGCTCCAAACTCGCCCAGGTTGTACATCGCTGGTGCCGTCACGAACGTACCGCACGCGG
>CAIYDK010000162.1 GCA_903924955.1 uncultured beta proteobacterium
CCCCGGAAAGTACTCGGTTTTCGGAGAGGAAAATTCAAGTCGGCACCAAACAAAATCGGCCCGCAAGCCGCACCAGTGCTTGTTCTCTGGCTCGGCGTGGACCAATTAACCGGACAGTAGTGTTGACAGTTTAACTTTCATCAAGAGACACTGCACATGCCGTTTACCAAGAGCTTGGCAAGGTAGCCCATGTCAATTTACGCGTGAAATACGGTGATTTTGCGCGTCCATTTGTACCCTCAGCTCTCACAGCAACGGATAGGCCAACCGGCTAAATCAGAGAGAAGTTAGTCGCATCGAATTTTCCATTGGTCCGATCGCAGCCTGGGTATATGATGGCCAACAACTTTGCATACGATGGGATCAAAACATCGCTGATCCCGAGTTGATGTGACCGATCCGGAATGCGGGAACGTAAGGGATACGAAATGAAAGACAAAGCAATCAAACACTGGCGCCTGTGTACTGGCCTCCTGATCACTGCCGTATTGGCCGGTTGCGCGACGTCGCGTGGTGTAGTGGCGCCACAAATGTCTGCAGGCGCCAACCCGCAGCATGGGGTGGCCGTGCGCATCGTGAGCGTTGAAGACAAACGAAGTTTTCAGGTTGAGCCGAAGGACCCTTCCATTCCGTCACTAATGGACAACAATGTTGACGATAGGGATCTGAAGTCTCGCGCCGTTGCGCGCAAGCGGAATGGCTTCGGTAAGGCTCTAGGTGACGTGATCTTGCCGGAAGGTCAGTCAGTTTCTGGATTGACGGAAAAGACCATTGCTAGGACCCTGCGGGATGCTGGTTACCGCGTGGTGACGTCCACGGATTCCGACTATGAACAAGCAATTCCCGTAACAGCGCAGGTTGACAAGCTCTGGGCATGGTTCAGACCAGGATTTTGGGCGATTGCCATTGAGTCCAATTACGACATTACAGTGGCTGGCAATGTCCCGGGATTGCAGGCAGCGCCAAAAGTGTCGGGTGAAACACGCACGACCATGCAAATGGCCACTGGTAGCGACTGGACGAGGGTCGTAGAGGATTCTCTTTCAAGCTTTGCTGCAAAACTCAAAGAGAAACTGACTGCTAGGTGATGCACGACGTACTATCCCTTGCTTTCACATCAGCGACCGCTAAACTAAGACACCTGCAGTTGCGCGGCCGTAAAAAGGCTCGCGGTGGTTGTCTCTTCGCGCTACAACCCAGTCACAGTTAAAGACCTAACGTCTAAAACCCCGCTGCGGCAACGTGGTGGGGTTTTTTTGTGCCTGCAACTTGGTGACGAGTTAGGTTGATACAGGTCAATCATGGAACAATACGCCCACCCAAATGGGGGATAGACACCTGTGTGTTTGCAGAGTAAAACGAAAGTCTATTCTGGAGAAATATCATGACTTTCAAGAAGATGATCGGGGTGGTCGGTGTCGTTGGCACGCTTGCAGCATGCGGCGGTGGTGGTAGCCAAACGCCGATCGTTGCTCAAACGGCGGCGCTCACGAGTGCGAACCAAAACATAGCGGCACAAGACACGGCCTCCGCTTCGTATTTGCCCATGGTGGGGGCGCAGACCCTCACTGGGGCTCAAGTCACTGACGAGTCTGTGCTGTTCAGTTTGGCGCGCGCTCAACTGGACAAGTTGCCGACGTATCTGGCGAAAGCCAAGGCCAACGGCACTTTGATTGGCGCAGTGCAAAGTGAAACCATGGCATGCTCGTTCGGCGGGACGGTTACAGCAAGCGTTACCGATGCCGACAACAACGGTGTCGTATCGGCAGGCGACAGTGTGACCATAGCGGGCAACAACTGCATTGAGCCGGAGGGCACTCTGACTGGTTCGCTTTCCTTTGCGGTCAACAACCTGACAGGCACTTTTGGGTCGTCCAGCTACAGCGCCAGTATGACCATGAACTTCAATGGCTTCAGCGTTACGAGTTCACAGTTCAGCGCAAATGCCAATGGAGCCTTGACAGTCTCCATCACCGCCAACGGAATGAA
>CAIYDK010000163.1 GCA_903924955.1 uncultured beta proteobacterium
CCCGATGCACGGGGCCTAGCAAAACGACACGGCGGATGGAGCTTCGCCCAGCAGCCAGTCGTGCATAAGCCCGCGCCGCGATGGCGCCGGAGTAGATGTAACCCGCATGTGGAACCACGATGGCTTTGGGTACGCGTTCAGCCACTCCAGTGCGCGAGGTCTCTGCCCCCAGCATCTCCTGGACTACGCGGCCCAAGGTTGCCGCGTCGCCAGGGTAGAAGGAGCCTGCGACGGCAGGTTGACGGACCCTTTGCATGGCAACCTCCTGGAAAAAATCGTTCAATGGCAAGAAGATTGCGGCTATTTCTCGCCATTCAAGTCACTGCAAAATGCCTGCAGGCAACAGCCTCCCATTATTGAGCGTCGAGATGCCGCAACTTCACAAAAGCCAGTGCAGCCATGACTGCATCATTGAGTGCATCGTGCGCGGGCCACAAGGGCAAGTTCAGGTCCCGCATCAAGCTGTCAAACCGCAAATCAATCGCACGGCTGTCGCGGGCGTGTGATGGCAATTGACGGTATTTGTAATCGTAATAAAGGCCGGACACCTCGATCTTCTCTTGCGGCAAGCCCATACCCAATATCGGGAACAGAACGCGGTTGATCATGGCAACGTCGAATTCAAGGTAATAACCCACCAGGGGTCGGCTGCCGATAAATCGCATGAGCTGCATCATGGCGTCGTCAATATTGGCGCCCTGCGCGACGTCTTGCTCGCGCAGCCGGTGTACCCGCACGCTCTCGGCAGAAATTTTCATTTTGTCGGGTCGCACCAGCAACTCCAACCGCTCACTGGTCATGACCCGGTTGCCACGAATGCGCACGGCTCCGATGGAGATGATGTCGTCGGTCTTGGTGTTCAGCCCGGTGGTTTCGCAGTCCAGTGCGACCCACTCGTTGGGCGGCGGCTTGTCCCACATGAACCGAAAGCGCGGGTCACCCAGATGGTAGAGCATCCATTCGCGTTTGAGGGCTGCGATCCAGGTCGCAACGGGAAAGTCGGCCGCCATTACAAGACTTCCAGATGGAAGCGCTGGTTCAGCAACACCTTGAATAGCTTGACCACGCCCAGCGTGTCTTTGAGCAAATCACGGTCCAGGCTGCTGAGTTTTTCCATCTGGATACCACCCGACACGGGGTGACCCGTGTCGAGCTCCTGCAAGCCTACTTTCAGCTTAAGCCCCATGAAGAAGTGCAAACTATCAATCAGATCAGTCGCCAGTTTTTCGGGCAATTTGCCCGCTGCCGTCAATGCTTCAATGCGCCCAGCGGTTGACACCACGGTCAACCGGTGCGCCAGCGCCAGGCTGCGAATGCCGTGGACCAGCGGGAAGGTTCCAATCTTCTTGAGGTCGAGTTGCTCACCCTCCTTGTCGCCCAGCGCCAGCAGGCGGTTCCACCAACCCTGGCTACTGCCAAAGAAATTGATGGCCGCGGCAAACCGAGCCAGCATGGCGTCGTTGCCGGCCGTGAGATCGAACACGGAAGCACGCACCGACTCCAGCAGCGCGGTATCGCCGCATACCGCATGGGCATCCAGAAAAATGGCCAACTCCATCAGACTGTCCGGACTGGCAGTGACCGACCACAGCCGCACCATCTGACTGAACGCCGACACGCTCTGTCGCCAGTGTGGATTGCTGACCATGATATTGCCGGGGCACTGCGGGTAACCAAAGTCGGTCAGTGCGGCAGAGAACTCCTGGCACACCTGGGCCAGATCAACCGAGCATTCATAGCCATCGCGCAGCACCAAGCCGTTGTCCTGGTCGGTCTTGAGCAACTGCTCGCCACGCCCCTCGCTGCCCATGACAAACAAACAACTGTTGGCTAACAGGTCGGCCGGTGCAATGAGTTGCCAGGTGCGTTCGAACAGGCGCAAATTGAGCTCCTGCACCAACCGGGCAATCATGTTGACCTTGGTACCACTGCGGTGCAGCAGGGTAATAAGGCGGGTGATTTGACCCGCCGCCACCTTCAGGGAGACGATGTCCTGCGCAACAATGATTTGTTCGTTGATCTGATACGACTGATTGGAGAGGAAACCAAACAAATCCAGCGCCTCCAGGATGCCATGGATTTCTTCCCCCTCGGCCACCAGCACCCGGTGTACCTTGTGCTTGATCAGACTGGCCAAGGCATCGCCCACCAGATCGCTGGGGCGCACCTTGACCAATGAAAAATTGGCCAGCTCCCGCACAGGTAACTGGTCCAATGGAGTGCCATGCAGAATGGCTTTTTGCAGCCCGGTGGTGGTAAAAATCCCCAACGCTGGCGGGTCTGCCCGCGCATCGCGCACCAGCACAGCACCGATGCGCAAGGCCTGAAACTTCTTGACCACATCCAGAATGCTGGTGTCGGCGTCCACAAAATGCGGCGGATGCACAAACGCCGCATCCACACGCGCCATCGTGAGGGACTGCAACTCGTGGCGGTTTTGGCGCTCCGACAAGGCGCTGAGCTTATTGGAAAGGTCTGAGAACAACAGCGCGCCAAAGGTGGCATTGGCGGCAATCAGGTCGCTGACCGCCTGCTTGGCCAACTGGTAGGCAACCACCTCTTCGGCGGCCACAAATTTGCTGCTGACCTTGCCGGCCATCAGCCCGCGGCCATCAAAACAGTCGTCGGGGCCATAGGTTGTGATGACCTCGTTGCCATCGAACTGCTGGACAAAACCCTTGATGATGACGAACAGGTGGGTGGGCTGGGCGCCCAAGGCCAAAATAGTGTCGCCCTTTGGGAAATAGGCTACATCGACACTGTCGCGCACCAGGTGCTGCTCCTGAAGCATCAAGCAGTCAAAGGGTGAGGCCGAAAAATTAAAGGCTCCTGGCATGCGTGTCTCGATAGTTGGGGATCGTTGATGTGCTCATTTTTTCACATTGACCCCTGGTTTTTACTTACGCGCTGTGCCCACCGGCAACGACGCAGCAGCGTTCCATTTCGGACCGTCAAACCAGGCATCTCCGTCCAGATACGCCCGCAGCATAGGCAAGGCATCCAACCCCCAGAACACCTTGCCATCCACCTCGAAGGCGGGCACGCCAAACACGCCATGGGCAATGGCTTCATCGGCGTGCTCACGGAGTTGCGCCTTGACAGCGTCGTCTGCCGGATCGCGCGCGGGGGCTAACTTTTGCGTGATGGCGGCCAGCCGTGCAGGGTCTGCCGCATCGGCACCGCCTACCCACACCTGTCGGAACAAGGTCTCGCACACATAGCGGTTAGGTTGGCCCTTGGCATCCGTGGCCACGGCCAGGCGCAACAGGCCCAGCGGGTTGAACGGGTGGGCGGCGGGCAGGTCCAGCGCAATCCCTTTGCTATGGGCCAGCCATTGCACCTGGCGGTAGGTCCAGTCGCGCTTGGCCGGAATTTCAGCCGGCCCCAATTGGCCATGGTGCTTGAGCAGAGCCGCAAACAGCAACGGCTTGTAGGTAACCGAATAACTCAACCCCATGAGTGCCAGCGGCAATTCCTCAAACGCCAGCCAGGCGTAGGGCGAGATGAAGTCCAGGTAGAAGGTGATTTTTTTCATGGTGTGGCGTGTGCCGCGATACGTCGCTCAATCAATGCCCAGACGGCTTTCTTTTGCCCATCGGTGCTGGAACTCCACAGTCG
Organism: uncultured beta proteobacterium; assembly: GCA_903924955.1. Classification (GTDB taxonomy): domain Bacteria; phylum Pseudomonadota; class Gammaproteobacteria; order Burkholderiales; family Burkholderiaceae_C; genus Allorhodoferax. Next base: position 3,619 of record CAIYDK010000163.1, read on the forward strand.
AATTTCGTCGATGCTGCGCAGGCAGCCCTCACAAAATGCGCTATGGGCATCCATACGGCATACCGATATGCAGGGCGAAGGAATGTTTTCAGTTGCAGCTCCTGCCAATGCTGCGTGGTGCGCTAGCTTTTTCATAGCTATTTCATCCACCGTCATGCCTGAACCGCCTGCGCCACATCGGCTGTTGGCGCATCAGCCAGCAGGGCCAGATCGTGCGGGCGCAACTTGAACACGCCATGGGGGTGTCCCGCCGCGGCCCAAATCTCTTCAAAGCGAAACAGGTCCTGATCGACCAGCGTGACGGGTGGGCAGGTGTGTGCCAGTGGTGACACACCGCCTATGCTGAAGCCGGTCCTGGCCTTGACGAAATCGGCATCGGCACGGCCGACCTTGCCCACCAGCGCCTCGACCTTTTTTTCGTCCACCCGACGGTCCCCCGACGTGATGACCAGCACCGCCACGTCGTCCGCCCGGCGACGGAAGATGATGCTCTTGGCGATCTGCCCCACGGCAATACCCAGCGCATCGGCAGCCTGCTGTGCGGTGCGCGCCGCGTCATCCAGCATCACCGGGGCATGGGGGTGATTTTTTGCCTTCAGAGCGGCGGCTACCCGTTGCACGCCCTCCGGCAGAGTGTTGCCCCCACGCTCCTGCGCGCTCATGCCTGCGCCCGCTTGTTCAGCAGGGCCGTGGCTGCGCGTGAATTGGGCTTGCGCTGCAAAAAGTCGCTGATAAAGGCCCCTGCGTCCACCAGCTTGTCCAGGTCAATGCCGGTCTCGATGCCCATGCCGTGCAACAGGTAAACCACGTCCTCGGAGGCCACGTTGCCGGTCGCGCCCTTGGCGTACGGACAGCCGCCCAGCCCTGCCACCGAGGTATCAAACTGCCAAACCCCCATCTGCAGGCTGGCCAGCGTGTTGGCCAGGGCCATGCCGTAGGTGTCGTGAAAATGGCCTGAGATCTGGTCAATGGTGTACACCGTCAGCGCCGCCTCCAGCGCCCGTTGGACCTTCAGCGGCGTGCCCACGCCAATGGTGTCGGCCACGCCCACGTGCTGAACCCCAATGCCGTGCATCAGCCGCGCCACCATGGCCACGCGCTCCGGAGCGATCTCACCCTCATACGGGCAACCCACCGCACACGAAATCGCACCACGCACCGTCAACCCTTTCGCCAGCGCCGCCTGCGCCACCGGGCGAAAACGCTCAATGCTGTCGGCAATGGAGCAGTTGATGTTCTTCTGGCTGAAAGCCTCGCTGGCGGCGCCAAACACCACAATTTCATCGGGCCGCGATTGGGTCGCCGCCTCAAAGCCCTGCAGGTTGGGCGTCAGCACCGAATAGCGTACGCCCGGTTTGCGGTTGACGCCCGCCATCACCTCGGCGTTGTCCGCCATCTGTGGTACCCATTTGGGCGAGACGAAGCTGGTGACTTCGATCTCGGTCAGGCCGGCGGCCTGCAGGCGGTGCACCAGTTCGATCTTGATGGCAGCGGGGACTGGTTGCTTTTCGTTTTGCAGGCCGTCGCGGGGGCCGACTTCGACCAGTTTGACACGGGAGGGGAGGTTCATGTTGGTGTACTCGTTGGGTAATCTGAAATGGAGTTTCGAGTTTCGCGATTGGGCATCTTGGTATCCATGTTAATCATTCAATTCCTGTCCTGCGGCACAGCGTGCTGTTGCGCCCAGTACAGCGCGACGACGCCCACACAGGCCGTGATCAAAAGCCCCCACAGGCCGGGGCCGTAGCCAACCTCGCGGGTCCACATCCAACCCAGCAACAAAGGCGCGGCAGCGCGTGCCAGCGCCAATGGCATGCCCAGGGCGCCATTCAGCGTTGCCACGTGTTCGCGGCTGACGTATTGGGCCATGGCCGTTCCCTTGACGATGGTCAGCATGCCATTGCCCATACCAAACAGCACGACAAACAGCACCACCACGACGGTCTGGCCGGAACCCGTCCAGGGGGCCGCCAGCAAAGCGGCCAGGCCCAGCGGGATCAGACCAGGGATGAGGCGGTTGGCCAGGTGCAGGTCGAACCGGCTTTCAAAAAAATACAGCAGTAAACGTCCCAAAACCTGAAAGGCGCCAATGCTGGCCGGAATGGCGATGACCCAGGCCTCGTCCATGCCATTTTCCCGCAACAGACTGATCATGTGGGCGGGCAGAGCGGATGAAACGGCCGTCATCAAGAGCAAGAAGCCGCCGACCAGCAGGAATGGCGCGCTGCAGACCAACTGGCTGAGCCCCTTTTCGGCCTGCACCTGGCCCGCCATCGCTGGGCGCTTACCAGGGGCACCGCGCAAAACCAGCCAATGCAAGGGCGCACACACCAGCAGATGGAGCACCGCCAGGCTCTGCATGGCCAATCGCCACCCCCACGCCGAGATCAGCCATGCAGTGAGCGGTATGAATACCGTGCTGGCCAAACCACCCAAGAACGTCATGGTAATGATGGCTCGGCGAAAGTCTGACGGGAAACGCCGCGTCACCACGGCAAACACCGGCGAATACAGAACGGACGACATGGCCGCGCCCAATCCGGCCCAGGCCAGGTAGAAGCCCCATTGGCTTTGAACCGCACCCAGCGCCGCCAGGCAGACAGCGGCCAGCAGCGAGCCGGCAGTCATGACACGGCGCTCGTTGCCCCGGTCAATCCAGCGGCCCACCGGGTAAGCCAGCAAACCTTCCGCCAGCAAGGCGATGCTGAAAGCGAGCGAGGCTTCGACGCGGCTCAAGCCCAGTTCACGCTCGACCGGCTCCATGATCAGCGCAAAGGTGTAAAAAATGCTGCCCCAGCTGATCAACTGGGCCAAAGACAGCCAACCGACCAGATGACAGTTGTAATGGGTAGAACGGGTCACAAACAAGACTTTAGCGCGCCCGCGACCCTCAGTGCCCCAATGGCGTCAATACCCCTGCGCCCGGTCCACAACACCGGCCAAAGGCTCTCCGCGCTGCAAGGCCGCGATCTTGCCCGCTATCTGCGCAATGCTTTCGCTGCGCAACGTACGCGCCGAGGTGTGCGGCGTAACCGTGATCTTGGGGTGCGTCCAGAACGGGTGTCCAGTGGGCAATGGCTCGGTGCGGAACACGTCCAGCGTGGCACCGGCCAAGTGGCCGCTGTCCAGCAATGCCAACAAATCTTCTTCCACCAGATGGGCGCCGCGGGCCACGTTGATGACGTAACCACCGGGCCGCAAGCGTGACAGGTGCTCGTGGTTCATGATGTCGCGGGTGTCAGGCGTCAGTGGCAGCAGACAGACCAACACGCGACTGGCAGCCAAAAAGTCCTTGAACCCCTCGGCGCCCGAAAAACACTTCACGCCCTCCAAGTGACTGGGTGACAGAGCGTTCTGCGCAGGTAAAGGAGGAGCCCGCAAGGCGGGCGGGGGACACGGAGCAGAACGCTCTGTTACCCAGTCACCTGGCACCCTGGGGCTGCGGCTCCAGCCATTCACCGGAAATTCAAACTGCGCCAGCGCGCGTGCGACCCGCTCGCCCAACACACCCAGCCCCATCACACCAACCGGACAATCGGCCCGCACACGCGGCTTGCGGAACGACCATTTGCCCTGGCGGGTGTCGGCCTCATAACCATCAAATTCACGGAAATGGCGAATCACCGCGTGGCACACGTACTCGGCCATTTGCACCGACATGCCGGCGTCATCCAGACGCACGATCAGCGCCTGTGGGGGCACATTCAATTTCAACAACGCATCCACCCCGGCACCAATATTGAACACAGCCTTTAGCTGCACCTGTTCGTCAAAGAACTGTTGAGGCGGCGCCCATACAACGGCGTAATCGGCCGGCGATGCGCCGGGCGCCCAAAGGTCGACCTCGGCACCCGGGAGCGCGGCGCGCAGACCCTGCAGCCATGGCTCGGACGCAGTATCGGTACAACAAAAAGTGATGCGCATGTGCAGTCCTCTGCAAATCAGCCCGTCACTTCCAGCTTGAGTAGCTCGGCCCCTTCGGCTACCTGGTCACCCGGCGCATACAGCAGCTCGGCCACCGTGCCATCGGCCGGCGCGGCAATGGTGTGCTCCATTTTCATGGCTTCCATCACCGCCAGGGCCTGGCCTTTCTTGACCGCATCACCCGCTTTGACCGAAAACGACACCACCTTACCCGGCATGGGTGCGGTCAGGCGTCCCACCTCGGCATGCACTTCACCGGCGTGCGCCAAGGCGTCAATTGCTACGATTTGCGTAGCACCTTGCGCAGTGAATACGTGGGCTACCTCGCCTTTTTTATACAATTGAACCGCCGAGCGCAAGTCACCATAGCGCACATCGAGCGCGCCACCGGCCATGGGCGTGTAGCGCAAGGCAGCGGTATTGCCATCAACCGTCAGTTGCAGGCC
>CAIYDK010000164.1 GCA_903924955.1 uncultured beta proteobacterium
ATCTGGGGTAGCTCCTGCTGGGACATGGCCACGATTTGGCCCGATTTGTCGAACACAATGCTGCGCGAGCTGGAAGTGCCTTGGTCAAGGGCTAACAGGTAGGGCATGGGCGTTGACTCCGAAAAAGGGAACAATAATGACAGGATAACGAAAAACAACCGCATGTCTGCATCGCCCCCACCTCTATCCACCCGTCGCGCTGATCTGCTGGATCGTCTGCGCCAGCCGCATACCTATGACCTGGCCATCGTCGGTGGTGGTGCTACGGGCCTGGGCGTGGCGCTGGATGCCACGTTGCGGGGTTTGAGCGTGGTTTTGTTGGAGTCGCACGACTTTGCCAAGGGCACGTCATCACGCGCTACCAAGCTGGTGCACGGCGGTGTGCGCTACTTGGCACAGGGCAATATTTCTCTGGTGAGCGAGGCCCTGCACGAGCGCACCAACCTGCTGCACAACGCACCGCACCTGGCGCAGCCATTGCCCTTTGTGATGCCTTCCTACCAGTGGTGGCAGGCTCCGTTTTATGGTGTGGGTCTCAAAGCCTACGACCTGCTGGCGGGCAAGGCAGGGCTGGGCCATACCGAGTTTTTGAGTGCGGCGCAAACGCGCACCCTGCTGCCCACCGTCAACCCGCAGCATCTCTGTGGTGGTGTGAAGTACTGGGATGGCCAGTTTGATGATGCACGGCTGGCTCTGGTGCTGGCGCGAACCGCTGCTGCGCAGGGCGCACTGATGGTCAACTATTGCGAAGCGCTGGGCCTGGTTCACGCCAACGGACGGGTGGCCGGAGTGCACTGCCGCGATACCGAGACGGGCCAGAAAATTGAAGTTAGCGCCCGCTGCGTGGTCAACGCAACCGGCGTGTGGGTGGACGCACTGCGCCAGCAGGACAGCGAAGCCTGCGGGCGCACAAGCCGCCCGATAGTGGCGCCCAGCCAGGGCGTGCATCTGGTGGTCGACAAGGAATTTTTTCCGGGTGATCATGCCTTGCTAGTGCCCAAGACGGCCGACGGTCGCGTGCTGTTTGCCGTGCCGTGGCTGGGCAAGGTGATTCTGGGAACCACCGACACGCCGCGCCATGACCTGGCGCGTGAGCCCGAGCCGTTTGCCGATGAAGTGGCTTTCATTCTGAACGAGTCCGCACGCTATTTGCAGCGTGCGCCGCTGCGCAGCGATGTGCGCAGCATGTGGGTCGGTTTGCGCCCGCTGGTCAAACCCGCCGAAGACGATGGCAGCGACACCAAGACCATCAGCCGCGAGCACACGGTGGCCGTCAGCCCGTCGGGGCTGGTCACGGTGACCGGCGGCAAGTGGACCACCTACCGTTCCATGGCCGAAGACGTGCTCGAGAAGTGCCAGGAGGCCAAACTGCTCCCCGCGCTTCCGGCCTCTGTCACCGCGCACCACCGGCTCATAGGTGCCCCCCCCGCAGAAGCAGCGACCACTGCCGTCAGCCAGCCTCCCGGCCTTCACCAGTACGGCTTAGAGGCCGAACTGGTCGAGCAGTTGCCCGGCAGCGCGGTCATGCTGGCACCGCACCTGAGCGAAGCCATGGTGCGCTTTGCGGTGCGCCATGAATATGCCCGAACGGTGGAAGATGTGCTGGCCCGTCGCAGCCGGCTCTTATTTCTCGATGCCCGTGCGGCCGCGGTTGCCGCACCTGGCGTGGCAGCCGTGCTGGCAGACGAACTGGGTCAGGCGGTGGCGGTGGAAGACTTTCTGGCACTCGCTGCGCGCTACGTCACGTTATCGTGAGCCTCAATACCCTTTCCCTGTATCTCTATGCTGGCGGGCTCAGCCTGAGCCTCAGTGCCATGCTGTTTTTGCTGGCGCACCTGCGACCGGGCGCGCAACTGTTTCGCAGCAGTGCTTACGCCATATTGATGATGGCGTTTGGATTCATCGTGTCTGGCTATGGGCCGAATTTGCCACCCTGGGCGACGGTTATTGGAACCAATTTGGTATTGTTGGCCGCAGGCACCGTTTTCTATTCGGGAGCCGCGGCATTCATTGAGCGTCATTCGCCCAAGGTAGACGGGTTTGGTTTGGGCGTGCTGGCGCTGAGCGCGGGTGCGTTCTGGTACTGGGGTCTGGTGGAGCCCAATGGAAACTACCGCTCAGTAGTGTTCTCCTTGGCCACGGCGCTTATCAATGCGCGCACTGCGTATCAACTGTTGCGCAACGGATCGCATCAGTGGCGCAAAGCTTCTGATCTCGTGTTAGTTGCACTCTTTGGGGCTTTGGTCGTCTGGATGCTTGTGCGCGCCGGCATTCTTTTGTTTGTGGACACGCCTCCTGTGCCCACTCGGGGCAGTAACCCCACTTCATGGGTTACCGTGTTTTGGTACATTGTGCTCATCACCGCGATTACCCTTTGTGTCGTCTGGACCGAGTTCAACCAACCTTCAAAGAATAAATCAGAAGACTCCCACGCAAGTCACCTGGTTTTGGGTTTGATTCAGGACTTTAAGAGCAAGTTGCTGCTGCTGTGGTCTGTGGTCTTGATTGTCGTGATGGCCAGCATCGGCGAAGTGGGTGTGTATTACACGCAGACCTACTCTACGGAACAAGCGCGGCTAACCCGTGCTGCCGAGTTAACCAATGAGGCCTTGTCAAACCAGACCAAACAGGTGATGGCTCAGGCTGACACCATCCTCTATGCGGTGCGCAACTTTTATTTGAGCAGTCTCTCGATTGAAAAAACAGAGGCTTTCATTAACGCACTGCCGTTTGACAAGGGCGTCATTGAAAACGTCTACCTGATATCGCCAGGCGCAGAGGTCGTCATCTCACACGATCCCGTAGCCAAAGGCCGAAGTGTGGTCGATCGCGATTACTACGGTTTTCTGAAGTCCAGCAGTGTCGACGAGGTGTTTATCGGATCGGCAGAGCGCGGTCGTGTCACGCAGCAATTCAATTTCCGGGTGGCCCGGCGAATCAGCAACCCCGACGGCAGTTTCGCGGGCGTGGTGCTGGCCACGGTACGGCCTGAATCGTTTTCCCGGTATTACGAAAAAATGTCCCACGGGTCGCAGAACATTGCGGCAGTTTTGGGAATTAAGGACCGAAAGGTCAGGGCCCGCTCACCCGAACTGCCCCCCGACCGGTGGCAGACCCCGCTGGAGTCCCCGTTATGGGGTCTGCTCGAGCAGTCGGACTCCGGCAGCTACTCCAACACCAGCCCGGTTGACAACATTACGCGGATCTATGTCTACAGAAAAGTCGACGACTTGCCGCTGGTCGTTGCAACCGGATTTTCCGAGTCCGACATCAGGACCAGCGTCTATGAGCAACTGCGACTTGTTGCCATTGGCGCGTTTGGGTTTTTTGCTGTGGTGCTGACGCTCGCATACCTATTGACCATTGAAATACGGCGTCGCGTCGAGCAAGACCGATTTCTCGCGATGCTCAGCCACGAACTCAAGACCCCCTTGTCCACCATCGCCATGACGCTGGGCAGTACCCAGATCCCCGAAGGAGTGAAGTCGCGCGTGGGGCGATCCATTGAATCCATGAACGCGGTCATTGAGCGCTGCCTGCAGTCCGACCGACTGGCACACGGCAGAGTCGAGGTGACCGAGGGGGCATGCGATGTGCTTGCCATCGCGAGCGACGTTCGTGCCGCTTGCAGTGCCCCGCAGTGTGTGACGATTGAGGCAGGCACCATCGGCCCGGTGCGCACCGATCAGCAACTTTTCAGTGTGATCATCTCCAACCTGATTGATAACGCACTCAAGTACGGTTCCCATGATG
>CAIYDK010000165.1 GCA_903924955.1 uncultured beta proteobacterium
CAATCTCGTTGTGGCTGATACCGTTCAGGCACGGAATGAAGATCATGCCGCTGGGTGCCAGCTTGGCCATGTAGACCGCGTCGTGCCCGGCGCCCGAGACGGCAGGCATGTTGGAATAGCCCAGCTTCCTGGCGGCGCGGCCCACGGCGTCGACGCAGTCCGGGTGAAAAACCTGCGCGGGGTAGCTCGACACCAGGTCAATCTTCACCTCCAGTCCGCTGTCTTTGGCCACCTTCGCCGCAAAGGCCTTCACCTCGTCGGCCATCTGGTCCACCAACGCATCGGTGGCGTTGCGCAGGTCGATGCTGAACTTCACCCGTCCCGGAATCACGTTACGGCTGTTGGGGTGCACCTGCACCATGCCCACCGTGCCCCGGCCGTGCGGGGCGTGGCGCAGCGCGGCCGCCACGGTCTCCTGCATGATGTGGGTGGCCACCTGCATCGCGTCCTTGCGCAGCGCCATGGGCGTGGGCCCGGCGTGGGCTTCCATGCCGGTCACGGTGCAGTCAAACCAGCGGATGCCCAGCACGCCCTGCACCACGCCAATGGTTGTGTCGTTGTCTTCGAGCACCGGGCCCTGCTCGATGTGGGTCTCAAAGTACGCGCCAATCGGGTGGTCGCCGGGTTCCTGCTCACCGATGTAGCCAATGCGCTTGAGTTCTTCGCCCACCGATTTGCCTTCCGTGTCGGTGGCCGCATAGGCGTGCTCCAGTGTGAAGGCCTTGGCAAACACGCCCGAGCCCATCATCACTGGCACAAAGCGCGAGCCTTCTTCGTTGGTCCAGAAGGCGACCTCGATCGGTGCCTCGGTGGTGATACCGTGGTCATTGAGCGTGCGCACCACTTCCAGCCCGGCCAGCACGCCATAGTTGCCATCGAACTTGCCGCCGGTCGGTTGGGTGTCGATGTGGCTGCCCGTGACGATGGGTGGCAGCGCGTTGTTGCGCCCGGCGCGGCGCATGAAGCCGTTGCCGATCTTGTCGATGGTGACCGTCATGCCCGCCTCGCGGGCCCAGCCGAGCACCAGATCGCGCCCTTGTTTGTCCAGGTCAGTCAGCGTCAAGCGACACACGCCGCCCTTGGGCGTGGCGCCAATTTTGGCCAACTCCATCAACGAGTCCCAGAGGCGGTCCCCGTTGATGCGGAGCTTGTCTATAACGGTGACGGTTGTTGCATTCATGGTATTTCCTTTAACGTTTGACCGCAGAAGGTGCCAACGTCTCAGCCCTCAGCTTGTTAGCCGCGAAATGGGAGCTAAACGGCGCCCGCTTGATGTACCGCCCCTTGCCCTGCACCGCCCGCAAATCTCCCTGCACACACACCAGCTCGCCCTGGCTCACAGTGTGGCTTGGAATGCCCTTCACCGTGCGGCCTTCAAAGATATTGAAATCACCCTTGCTGAACTGCGTTTTGGCGGATAGGGTCTTGGTGCCGGCCGGGTCCCACACCACCAGATCGGCATCAGCGCCCACTGACACGCTGCCCTTTTGCGGGTAAATGTTGAACAGCTTGGCCGTGTTGGCCGAGGTAATAGCGACGAACTCCGAGGGTGTGAGCCGCCCGGTGTTGACACCCTCATCCCAAATCACGGCCAGGCGTTCTTCGACACCGCCACAGCCGTTCGGGATTTTGGAGAAGTCGTCCTTGCCCGCTGCCTTTTGTGCCGCACAGAAGGTGCAGTGGTCGGTCGCCGTGGTGTGCAGGTTGCCGCTTTGCAGGCCGCGCCACAAAAACTCCTGGTTGCCCTTGGGTCGAAACGGCGGGCTCATCACATGCGCAGCAGCGGTGGCAAAGTCGGGGTGGCGGTAGACGCTGTCGTCCACCACCAGATGCCCCGCCAGCACCTCGCCATAGACCCGCTGTCCACGCGCACGGGCGCGGGCAATGGCCTCGGCGGCCTCGATGCAGCTCACATGCACCACGTAGATCGGCACGTTCAGCACATCGGCAATGGCAATGGCCCGGTTGGCGGCTTCGCCCTCCACGCCGGTGGGGCGTGATAGCGGGTGGCCTTCGGGCCCCATGATGCCCATCTCGGCAATCTGACGCTGCAGCAAGAAAACCAGCTCGCCGTTTTCGGCGTGCACGGTCGGCATGGCACCGAGCTCCATGCAGCGCTTGAAGCTGTTCACCAGCGTCTCGTCGTCGCACATGATGGCGTTTTTGTAGGCCATGAAGTGCTTGAAGCTGTTCACACCCTCGTTTTGCACCAGCGTGCCCATGTCGCGCCGCACCGTCTCATCCCACCAGGTGATGGCCATGTGAAAGCTGTAGTCGGAGGCGGCCTTCTCGGCCCAGCCGCGCCAGGTCTGGTAGGCCTCCATGAGGTTTTGCTGCGGGTTGGGGATGACGAAATCAATAATGGTGGTGGTGCCGCCGGCCATGCCCGCTGCGGTGCCGGTGAAGAAGTCGTCCATGGTGGTGGTTCCCATGAACGGTAACTGCATGTGGGTGTGCGGGTCGAGCCCCCCGGGCATGACGTATTGGCCGAGCGCGTCCACCACGGTGGCACCCGCCGGGGCAGCCAGGTTCTCGCCCACCGCCACAATCTTGCCATCCTGGCTGAGTACATCGGCTCTAAAAGAGCGGTCGGCGTTCACCACGGTGCCGCCTTTGATCAAAATGCTGCTCATGCTGTCGCTCCTAAAATAGTAGTTGCCTACGCAATATTCACGGGGGTCAGGGCCGGATTTGGCTGTCAGATATCCGTCTGGTCACACCCGCATCGGGTTATTTGGATGGGTGGTCCAATCTGCGTGTTTATCGCTAACAACCCGGTCGGTACGCAAGTCTTTTTCACCGGGGGCCAGTGTACGCAGGGTGATGCACTCGGGCACCGGGCATACCAGGGTGCACAGGTTGCAGCCGACGCATTCGTTTTCTTGCACCTCGAAGAAACGCTTGCCATCCTTGGTTACGATGATGGCCTGGTGTGAGGTGTCTTCGCAGGCAATGTGGCAGCGCCCGCACTGGATGCAGCTGTCCTGATTGATGACCGCCTTGCTGATGTGGTTGAGGTTGAGGTAACGCCAGTCGCTCACGGTGGGCACTGCCTTGCCGCGGAAATCCTCAATCGACGTGAAACCCATCTCGTCCATGTAGTTGGACAGGCCGTCGCTCATCTCCTGCACGATCTTGAAGCCGTACACCATGGCGGCGGTGCACACCTGCACGTTGCCTGCGCCCAGGGCGATGAAGTCAAACGCATCGCGCCAGTTGCTCACACCGCCAATGCCGCTGATGGGCAGACCGGCGGTGAGCGGGTCGCGTGCAATTTCGGCCACCATGTTGAGCGCGATCGGTTTGACCGCTGGGCCGCAGTAGCCGCCGTGGCTTCCCTTGCCGCCGGTGGAAGGCGACATGGACAGCGAGTACGGGTCCACGCCCATGATGGAGTTGATGGTGTTGATCAGCGACACGGCATCGGCCCCGCCGTTTTTGGCAGCGCGTGCCGGCAGGCGAATGTCGGTGATGTTGGGTGTGAGCTTCACAATGACCGGTAACTTGCTGTACTGCTTGCACCAGGCAGTGACCATCTCGATGTACTCCGGCACCTGGCCCACGGCGGCGCCCATGCCGCGCTCGCTCATGCCGTGCGGGCAGCCAAAGTTCAGCTCGATGCCGTCGGCGCCGGTGTCTTCCACGCGCGGCAAAATGGCCTTCCACGCGCTTTCCACGCAGGGCACCATCAGCGACACCACCATGGCGCGGTCGGCCCAGTTGCGCTTGACCTCGGCAATCTCTTTCAGGTTGAGTTCCAGGTCGCGGTCGGTGATGAGTTCGATGTTGTTGAAGCCCATCAGGCGCCGGTCGGGCGTGAGCAGCGCGCCATAGCGCGGGCCGTTGACGTTGACCACCGGCGGGCCGGCCTCGCCCAGCGTCTTCCAGACCACGCCGCCCCAGCCGGCTTCAAAGGCGCGGTTGACGTTGACGGCCTTGTCGGTGGGCGGGGCAGATGCCAGCCAGAAGGGGTTGGGGCTGGTGATGCCGGCAAAGGTGGTGTGCAAATTAGCCATCGTGTTCTCCAAATCGGGGGTGCGGTGCTCAGGCGCGGGTCAGGTGGGTATGGATGGACAGAGCGGACTGTTTGCCGTGCTCCACGGCCTCCACCGTCAGGTCGAGTCCGCCAGCACGGCAGTCGCCTCCCGCCCATACGCCGGGCACATTGGTCTGGCCTTGCGCGTCGGTGGCAATGCGCCCGCCTTGCAGCGCCAGGCCGGCATCGGTCAGCAGGGGGTTGCCCAGTTGCTGGCCGATCGCCTTGAGCACCATGTCTGCCGGTATGACTTCGACTTCGCCGGTGGCAGTGAGCTTGCCGTCGATTAGTTTTTGGCGCGCAAAGCGCACGGCACTGACGTGCTCCGTCATTCCGACCATTTCCACCGGCGCCAGCCAATGCGCAATGGTGACGCCGTGGGTTTGCGCCCACTCCTGCTCCACTTGCGATGCCGACAGGCCCTCGGGGCCACGGCGGTAGACCATGTGCACGCTCTCTGCACCTAGCAGACGGGACTGCACGGCCGCGTCCACTGCCGTCATGCCGCCACCTATCACCACCACGCGCCGGCCCACCGGCAGGGTGGACAGGTCGGCGCACTGGCGCAACTCGGCAATGAAGTCCACCGCGTCGCGCACACCGTTCAGGGCTTCGCCGGGCACACCCAGCGCGGGCGTGGCGGACAAGCCCATGCCCAAAAATACGGCGTCGAAATCCTTGCGCAGGGTTTCGAGTTGTGCCGCGCTCTCCAGTTTCCAACTGCTGCGCACGCTGATGCCGCCAATGGCCAGCAACCACTGCACCTCGGCCTGGGCGAAGTGGTTTGGCGTTTTGTAACTGGCCAGGCCGTATTCGTTGAGTCCACCGGCCTTGGGGCGGGCATCGAAGATCGCCACGTCATGTCCCAGGCGCGCCAGCGTGTGGGCGCAGGCCAGGCCGGCCGGGCCCGCGCCGACCACGGCAACGGTCTTGCCCGTGGCCGGTGCGCGGGTGAAGATTTGCGGCTTGGCGCTCTCCATCAGGGCGTCCACCGCGTGGCGCTGCAAGCGGCCAATGGCGACCGGGTTGCCTGTCTGCGTGTTGCGTACGCAAACCGCTTCGCACAGGTTCTCGGTCGGGCAGACCCGCGCACACATGCCGCCCAGCGGGTTGGATTCCAGAATGGCGTGTGCCGCACCGCGCAGGTTGTCGTCGGCAATGCGCTTGATGAATGAGGGCACGTCAATGCTGGTCGGGCAGGCCGTGGCGCAGGGCGCATCAAAGCAGTAAAGGCAGCGCTCGGCCTCCAGCAGTGCCTGCGCGCGTGTCAGGCGCGGGCTGGCATCGGCAAACGCCTTGGCGTATTCGGCTGCGGCCAGGCGGCCGGGGCGAACGTCGGGTTGGTGGGTGGTGGGCATCCTGGCAACTCCTGATTAAAAGCTGACCGTTTGGTCAAGTTATGGGTTCGATGCTAACAATCTCTGCGCCAGTTTGTATCTAGGGGTTTATCCGCGGGTTGGGTTGGCTGTCGTAAAATGGGACAACTCAGAGCGGAGCTTTCTGCCGGTTTTTTTGTGTCCTGTACCCCATGTCCGCCGTAAGTTTTTTGATTTGTGACCCCAGTCCGGCGGTTCAGACTTTTTTTTCAAAGTTGATTTCCGGTTACGGGTTTGATGCCGCTGCGATCAAGACAACGGGCAATCCACACGCTGCAGCGGAAATTGCGCCGTCCCTGCGGCCGGATTTTCTGGTGACCGATAGGTTCGCCAAAGAGTCGATGTCCGGCATCGCGCTCTATCGCAGTCTCGTATCCTTCAACCCTGAGTGCCGATTCGGTTTGCTGGCGACCGGTTCCAATGAAAATATTGCCCAGGAAGCGCGCGACGAAGACGCTTTGTTTTTCTTGTCCAAACCTTTTACAGCAGACGAAGCGCGGACCGAGGTGGCCAGGGCTGTGGATCAGTTGGCTTCCAGCCATCCCGGTGCCGCCAAAAAAGTTCAGGCTCGCCATCAGGAGGCGACCCAGTTATGGGCCACAAACCTGCAAATTCCAGCGCTGCCCAAGTACAAACCGGGTGACCGGGTGATGTACCGCGGCCAGACCGAGGTCGTGCAGCATGTCATCCTGCGCCGTGGCGAGATGGTGGTGCAACTGCGCGATGTGGCCGGCCTGATTGAATCGAGCAGAATTCAGCCGCGTTAAATCGTGGATGATCGGCAGGCATGCGGCACTGATATTCTCGGTTGCCTGCGTTCGCAGAACTGGACCCCTTTCTTTGGAGTGCCCCATGGCCCACGCTTCCTTCAACTGGCAAGACCCGTTCCTGCTCGATAGCCAACTCACCGATGACGAGCGCATGGTGCGCGATGCCGCTGGCGCTTATTGTCAGGACAAGCTTTTGCCCCGTGTCACACAGGCTTTCCGTGACGGCACGACCGACCCTGCCATCTTCCGTGAGATGGGTGCCCTGGGCCTTCTTGGCCCCACCATCCCCGAGCAGTATGGCGGCCCCGGTCTGAACTATGTGGCCTATGGCCTGATCGCCCGTGAGGTGGAGCGCGTGGACAGCGGCTACCGCTCCATGATGAGCGTGCAAAGCTCGCTGGTGATGGTGCCTATCTTTGAATTCGGCACCGAGGCCCAACGCCAGAAGTACCTGCCCAGGCTGGCCACCGGCGAGTGGATTGGCTGTTTCGGATTGACCGAGCCCGACCACGGCTCCGACCCGGGCTCCATGGCCACGCGTGCCCACAAGGTGGCCGGTGGCTACAAACTGTCCGGCTCCAAGATGTGGATTTCCAACAGCCCCATTGCCGATGTGTTTGTGGTGTGGGCCAAAGAGGTGTCCGAAGGCGGCCAGGTTGGCCCCATCCGCGGCTTTGTGCTGGAAAAAGGCATGACCGGTTTGAGTGCCCCCGCCATCCACGGCAAGGTGGGCTTGCGGGCCAGTATCACGGGTGAAATCGTCATGGACGGCGTGTTCTGTCCCGAAGAAAATGCCTTCCCCGAGGTGCAGGGCCTCAAGGGCCCGTTCACTTGTTTGAACAGCGCCCGCTACGGTATTGCCTGGGGCGCGTTAGGTGCGGCCGAAGACTGCTGGTTCCGTGCCCGCCAGTACACCATGGACCGCAAACAGTTTGGCAAGCCCTTGGCTGCCAACCAGTTGATCCAGAAAAAGCTGGCCGACATGCAGACCGAAATCGCGCTGGGCCTGCAGGGCTGTCTGCGCCTGGGTCGCATGAAAGACGAGGGCACGGCGTCGGTGGAGATCACCTCCATCCTCAAGCGCAACTCCTGCGGCAAGTCACTGGACATTGCCCGTCTGGCACGCGACATGATGGGCGGCAACGGTATATCGGATGAGTTTGGCGTGGCGCGGCATCTGGTGAACCTGGAGGTAGTGAATACCTACGAAGGTACGCACGACATCCATGCGCTGATTCTCGGTCGGGCGCAGACGGGCATAGCTGCCTTCTGATGAAGCCATCCGCGCTCCCCCACATCAAGGTGCTGGACCTCTCCAGGGTTCTGGCCGGCCCGTGGTGCACCCAAATGCTGGCCGACCTGGGTGCAGACGTTATCAAGGTGGAAAAGCCGGGCGAGGGTGATGACACACGCCACTGGGGCCCCCCGTTTCTTCAGGACGCGCAGGGCAACAACACCCGCCATGCCAGCTATTTCACCGCCTGCAACCGCAATAAGCGCTCCGTCACCATCGACATTGCCCAGCCCGAAGGCCAGGCGCTCATTCGCCAGATGGCGCAGAACAGCGATGTGCTGGTGGAGAATTTCAAGGTCGGTGGCCTGGCGAAATACGCTCTGGACTATGAGAGCCTCAAGGCGCTGAACCCGCGCCTCATCTACTGCTCCATCACCGGTTTTGGCCAGGACGGCCCCTACGCCGCGCGGGCCGGCTACGACCTGATGATTCAGGCCATGACCGGCATGATGGACATCACCGGCCGGGCCGACGGCACACCCGGTGGCGGGCCACAGCGCGTGGGCGTGGCGCTGACCGACCTGTTTACCGGCGTGTACGCCTGCAGCGCTATTCTGGCCGCTATCGAGGTGCGCCATCGCACAGGCCAGGGCCAGTACATCGATATGGCGCTGCTCGATGTGGGTATGGCAGTTCTGGCGAACCAGGCCGCAGGATTTTTGAACACCGGCAGGGTGCCGCAGCGCCAAGGCAACAGCCACCCCAGCCTGGCGCCGTACCAGGACTTTCCCACGCTGGACGGCGCCATGCTGCTGGCCATCGGCAATGACGGACAATTTGCACGCTTTTGCGAGGCCACCGGGCAGCCCCAATGGGCGGCCGACGCGCGCTATGCCAGCAACACCTTAAGAGTCGAAAATCGAGCCGCACTGATTCCCGCCATCGAGGCACTCACCCGCACCCGCACGACAGCCCAGTGGATTGCGTTGCTGCAAGACAAGGCCGTGCCTTGCGGCCCCATCAATACCATAGGCCAGGCATTCGCCGATGAACAGGTTTTGGCCAGAAGTCTCATGGTCAATCAGCCTGTAGCCCCCGAAGCTGTTGCGTACACAGCTATTGAATCTATAGCAACGGTCGCCAGCCCCCTGCGACTGGTCGACACTCCAGCGGTGTTGCGTCAGGCACCCCCGGCGCTGGGTGAGCACACCGATGCGGTATTGGCTGAGCTGGGTCTGGACGCGGTATCCATCGCCAACTTGCGCCACATTGGAGTCGTCTAGGTGCTATCCTGACGCATCGTCGCCGCTTGTGTGACTCAATCCGCCAGACGGCATGAAGCAATCCTTCACCCCGATCCGCCTTTTTTTTGAAGTCTTGCTGGCCGTGGCGGCGGCGGAGATGCTTGTCATGCTGGCCCTGCCAGTTCTTGCGCCCGGTTTGACAGGCGCAGTCGAAAGTTTGGTGGACGTTGCTCTGCTGGCCCTGCTGTCTGGCCCGACCATTTACTGGCGCTGCATAACCGCTTTACGGCGTGCGCCAGCCGCGCCTTTGGCGGGCCCGGACAATGCGTCTCAACGTTTCAGCTCCAGCCTGCGGGCAGCGGTTGGTATGACGGCAGCGGCCCAGCTAATTGGGCTGCTTGTTACGGCCGGGGTCGTTTTATGGCTCAAACACAATTTGGACAAAGAGTCCCAAGCGCTCTTTGACCGGGGAGCAGAGCGCGTTCAGGCGGAAGTCCAACGCCGTTTCAGTCAGCCGATGTACGGTCTCAAAGGGGCACGCGGCACGTACGCCGCGAGCCGTGAACTGACCCGGCGACAGTTTCATGCGTATGTAGACTCACGGGATATGCAGGTTGAGTTTCCGGGCATACGGGGGTTTGGTTTTGCGGCCCGGGTGCAGCGCGGCGACCTGGCCGCGTTCGTGGCGGTCGAGCGCGCCGACAACGCCCCCGAGTTTGAAGTGCGAACCACGGGTGACGCATCCGACCTTTTTATCGTCAAACTCATCGAACCTGCTGCCGACAACCGGGCTGCGTTCGGGTTTGATCTGGGTCAGGAGGCCGTGCGCCGCGAAGCGGTGGAGCGCGCAATGAACACCGGGCAATCAGCGCTCTCGGGCAAGATAGAGATGCTGAAGGACGGACAGCAGAAGCCGGGCTTTTTGTATTTCTTGCCAGTCTACCGCCCGGGTGTAGACCCGACCACCGCCGAGCAACGCCAAGCCACTCTGGTGGGATTGCTCTACGCGCCGATGGTGGCAGGTGATTTTTTTGGGGGCGTAGCGGGCGTGGCAGACGGCACTTTGCGCGTCGAGCTGTTTGATGGAGACGCCAGCCAGCCAGATCGCCTGCTCTACGACTCGGGCAGCAATATGGCGGGTTCGTTGGCTGGCGGTGAGCCGGAGCGCCGTGCACCCCAGTCGTTCGCGCAAATCTATCCTATGAGTGTTGGCGGCCGTGCACTCAATATGCGGTTGACCAGCACGCCCGTGTTCGATGCGAGCCAGGACCGTTCCATTTTGGCAGTGGTCGGCGTGGCGGGAGCATTGGCCAGTCTGCTGGGGGCCTTGACAGTCTGGTTGCTGTCCGTTGGGCGGTTACGCGCTCAGAGGCAGGCTCAGCGCATGACGGCGGATCTGGACCGTTTGGCCCGGGTCGTCCAACACACCAACAATGCGGTCACCATTGCCGATGCGCAGATGCGCATCACTTGGGTCAACGAGGGCTTTACCCGTATCACGGGCTACTCACTGGACGAGGCTCGGGGCCAAACGCCAGGCGCCTTGCTGGGTAGCGGGAAAACGGACCCCCGAACGATCCAGACACTGCTGAACGGCGTCACAGTGGGCGAGTCGTGTCGGGTCGAAGTGCTCAACCGGGCCAAAGACGGCCATGAGTACTGGCTGGATACCGAGGTGCAGCCCACCCGCAATGCCCAGGGTGTGCTGGTTGGCTTCATGGAAATTGGCTCCGACATCACACTGCAGAAGCAAACCCAGAAGAAATTGGAGGCCGCACTGCGGGCCTCCAGCACCATGCTCAGCACCGTGGAAATCCACACGATTGTGTCGATTTCCGACCGCCATGGAACCATCATGGAGGTAAACGACGCGTTTTGCGACATTTCGGGCTATAGCCGCGACGAGTTGATTGGGCAGGACCACAAACTTCTCGGTTCTGGTGTGCAGTCCAAGCAGTTTTGGCATGACATGTGGGCCGCCATTTCCACGGGAGCCTCTTGGCGTGGCGATATTTGCAACCGCGCCAAGGACGGAACCCTGTACTGGGTGGACAGCATGATTGCGCCCTTCATTGGCGATGACGGGCTGGTTGAGAAATTTATATCCATGCGCACCGACATCACGGCACGCAAGCGCGACCAGCAGGCGCTGGCAGAGATGTCCGACCGCATGGCGCTGGCTATTGAGGGGGGTAGTGACGGTTTGTGGGATTGGCTGGACATCAATGCCGATGCACAGTGGTGGTCACCCAGCTATTACACGCTGATGGGCTATACGCCGGAAGAGCTGCCAGCCAGCCTGGCCAGTTTTAGCAGCATCCTGCATCCCGACCATGTGGAGTTGTGTAGCCGGGCCGCCACGGACGCAATCGCAGGGACCCGGGACTACGATGAAGAGCACTTGCTGATGACCAAGCACCACGGGTATCGGTGGTTCCGTTCGCGCGCCAAGGTGTACCGCGACGCACAAGGCAAGGCGGTGCGCATGGCGGGTTCGTCGCAGGACGTCCATGATCGCAAACTGGCCGAGGCTCAGCTCAACGAAGCGGTGGCCCGTGCCGAGCAGGCCAGCATCGCCAAGAGCCAGTTCGTGGCCAATATGAGCCACGAAATTCGCACGCCCATGAATGCCATCCTGGGCATGCTCAAGCTGCTGCAAAACACGGATTTGACCGTGCGCCAACTGGACTACGCTGCCAAGACTGAAGGGGCTGCGCGCTCCTTGCTGGGGCTGCTCAATGACATTCTGGATTTTTCCAAGGTTGAAGCCGGCAAGATGACACTGGACCCGCGCCCGTTCAGGGTGGACCGGCTCATGCGGGACCTGTCCGTCATCCTGTCCGCCAATATGGGCGCCAAGGACATCGAAGTGCTTTTTGATGTTGACCCGACCCTGCCCAATTGCTTGCTGGGCGATGACATGCGCCTGCAACAGGTACTGATCAACCTGGGCGGTAACGCCATCAAGTTCACCGGTGCGGGCGCTGTGGTGCTGCGCTTGCGGGTTGTGGAGCGCGACGCTTTGAGCGTACTGGTGGAGTTTGCCGTGAAGGACAGCGGTATTGGCATCGCGCCCGAGAACCAGGTTCATATTTTCAGTGGCTTTTCGCAAGCAGAAGCATCCACCACACGCAGCTATGGTGGCACCGGGTTGGGCCTGGCTATATCCAGCCGCATGGTGGGTCTGCTGGGCGGCATCCTGGCGGTGGACAGTGTGCTGGGTGAGGGCAGCACGTTTCACTTCCAGATACGATTTCCCGTGGCCGAGATGGAGGCCGCCAAAGGCTCTGGCGAAGCCCCTGCGCCCGCACCGGGGCCGTTCCATGTTTTGGTGGTTGACGACGACGACCTTGCACGCCAGGTGCTGAGGCGGCTCGGTGAGCCCATGGGCTGGGGAGTGGAAACCGCCGCCAGCGCAGAGTTGGCCATAGCCGCCGTGCAGGCCCGGGCGAAAACGGCACAACCCCCCTTCGACTGCATTTTCATGGACTTTCAGATGCCCGGCATGGACGGGTGGGAGGCCAGTCAGCGCATCCGCAAAATGGCAGGCGGTGGCGAGGTTCCCATCGTGATCATGGTCACCGCGCATGGCCGCGAACTGTTGTCGGAACGCAGCGCCCAGGAGCACGCGCTGATCAACGGATTCCTGGTCAAGCCGGTTACCGCCACCATGATGCTCGACGCCGTGATGGACGCCCGGTCTGCCGCAGCAAAGGCCGCAAAGGGTCTCAATCCGGCCGCGCCCCAGGCCCCCATGAAACCCAAGCGGTTGCAGGGACTGCGCCTGCTAGTGGTTGAGGACAACAAGATCAACCAGATGGTGGCCAAAGGGCTGTTGGCCCAGGAGGGTGCCGAGGTCACGCTGGCCGATAACGGTCAGTTGGGGGTCGATGCCGTGGCGGACGCCAACGCGTATTTCGATGCGGTGCTGATGGACGTGCAAATGCCGGTGATGGACGGGTATGCCGCCACCCGTGCCATTCGCCAGGAGCTGGGTTTGACCGCGCTACCGATCATTGCCATGACCGCCAATGCCATGGCTTCAGACCGGTTGGCGTGCCTGGAGGTCGGTATGAACGATCATATTGGGAAACCGTTTGACTTGGACCACCTGGTCGTTATGCTGCTGCGGTATGCGGGCAAAATCGGGGTACCGTAAACCCTGCTGTGAGGCAACTATTTATCGATGGAGGGAGAGAAATTTGTGAGCCATTTGAACTTTAAAAATCGTCTGGTGCGAGCCTTGTCTTTAGGTGCTGGCTGGGTGGCGCTGTGCACCGCCATTTCGGCGCAGGCACAGGAGAATGGAATCTACCGCTTCTCACCCGTGAACCAGTACGGTATTGAACTGACCGCCAGCTATTGGAACCCGATCATTGACTACGTGAGCAACAAAAGTGGCGTGAAATTGCAGCTCAAGATTGGGCGTACCTCGGCGGACACGACAGCCTATGTGCTGGCGAATGAAGTGGAGTTCGTGTTCTCCAACCACCTGTTCAGCCCGGATCGCGATCAACTTGGCTGGAAGGTGTTTGGTCGGCGCGCCACCCCTGCCATTCGCAGCCAGATCGTGGTGCTGGCCGACTCCCCCATCACTAAGCTGGACCAGCTGGCCAACCTGGCAGTGGCGTTTCCGGGGCCCGAAGCGACCGTTGCTTACAAATTTTCGTATGCCAACCTGCTGAACCAGAAAATCCCGGTGCAGGTGGTCTTTGCCGGCAATATGGATGGCGCTTTTGCACAACTCGCCAGCGGCAAGGTCAAAGCCGTAGGCACCCACACGCAGCTTAGTAGCGGGTGGTCCAAGCGGGAGGGCAAGGCGGTGCGGGCCCTGTGGGAGTCCGAGCCGCTCAATGACCTGGCGTTGATGGCCTCCAAAAATGTGGTCGCCAAGGACTTGGCCGCGGTCAGTAAAGCCTTTCTCGAGATGGGCCAGGACCCAGTCGGGCAGAAGGTGCTGGCCAGCGCCTCCGAGTTGGTGAAGTTGCCGCCTAACACTGCTTTTGCCGCCTCTACGGGGGCCGATTACAGTGCTTACCGCAACTTTTACCAGACGGCTCCGGCTAGTCTGCGCTGACATTTTGCAAGTGTCTGTTTGACGAGACCATGAAATTCCTCGCACGCCTGGTTCCTTCGTCGCTCACCAACCGGGTGTTTGCGCTGTACGCCATCACCCTGCTGGTGTTTGTGGGCGGTGGCTTGGCCCTGTTCTTGAAGTACCAATTCCACCAGCAAGTGGAAGAGACCGAGCTTTCTTCGGTCATGTTGATCGAAGTCGTTGCGCAGTCGGTTCAGGATAGTGTGGTCATTGGGGACTTTGATTCGGTACAGAAAATCCTCAATAAAGGTGTGCAGGGGTCGGAGTTTTCGACGGCCGTGTTTATTGACACCAGTGGCGGACGGGTGCGTGCTGAAAACTCGGCCCAAACCAAGGGCACTGCACCCGACTGGTTGATGCAATGGGTTCAAAAATCGCTTGACGATGTGAACCGCAACGTCTCGGTGGGTGGCAAAGACTACGGCATCTTGCGTCTTCAATTCGACGTGCCGTTTGTGGCTGAAGGCTTGTGGTCCATGACCCTGATGGCTCTGGGCGGGGGCTTTTCCAGCCTGGTTATCGGTTTGGTTTTTATTCGCATCGCGCTGGCGCGGTGGCTGGGCGGCTTGGTGCTGCTTCGTGAAACGGTGGAGTCCTTGGGAACCGGTGCCACGCAATCCGAAGCGCTGGTAATACCGGGCGCACCGGTCGAGATTCAGAGTCTGGTCGATATGGTTAACCAGACGTCGACCCTGGTGCGCGAGCGCGAGGCCACCCGCCGCGCGCTGGACCAGCAGAAGTTTGCGCTGGATCAGCACGCCATTGTCAGCGTGGCAGATGCCGAGGGCACCATTCTGTACGCCAATGACCGCTTGTGTGACATTACGGGCTACAGCCGAGCAGAACTGCTGGGCCGCAAACTCAGCGAGTTTCGTTCCGGCGTGCACCCCCAGTCGTACTTCGACCAGTCCAGGCAAGACCTGGCTGAGGGCAAAGTGTGGCGGGGTGAAATTTGCAGTCGCAAACGCAATGGCGAACTGTATTGGGTGGATGCAACCATGGTGCCACTGCTGGCCGAAGATGGCCGTTCCAGCCAGTACATCACCATCCGCACCGATATTACGGCGCGCAAGCAGGCAGAGCAGGAGCGCCATGCGGCCAACGAAGTTTTGGCTGCGCGCACCACCCAGTTACAGGTCACGCTGGACAATATTTCGCAGGGCGTGATGATGGTGGCGCCCGACGGCGCGGTCGTATTCCAGAGCCGCCGCGTACTCGACTTACTGGAGATTCCGTCGCATCTGCAAGCTGCCGGGCTCGCAGAAATTGTGGCCTTTCAGACAGAACGCGGTGACTTTGGCGTTGATTTTTGCCTGGTGGATGAATCCGCTCGCTCCTATTTGCGTGCTGCAGGCAGCGGCAACCCCCTGCCGCCTGTCACCTACACGCGGCGCACCCTGGCAGGCCGTACTTTGGAAATCAAGTCTACGGCTTTGCCGTCGGGCGGTTTTGTGCGAACCGTTACGGATGTCACCAGCTATGTGCAGGCCCTCGCCCAGGCCGAACAGGCCAGCGTCGCCAAGGGGCAGTTTCTGGCCAATATGAGCCATGAAATCCGCACGCCCATGAATGCCATTTTGGGCCTTCTCACACTGTTGCACGACACCCCGTTGAACGCCACGCAGCTCGATTTTGTGAGCAAGACCGACGGGGCCGCCCGTTCGTTGCTGGGCTTGCTGAATGACATTCTTGATTTTTCCAAGGTCGAGGCGGGCAAGATGACGCTGGACCCGCGTCCCTTCAGTCTGGACAAGATGCTGAAGGATTTGGCAGTCATCCTTGCCACCAATGTGGGCGGAAAATCGGTGGCGCTGCGCTTTGAAGTGGGGCCCGATGTGCCTGCGGTGCTCCTGGGGGATGACATGCGCTTGCAGCAGGTGTTGATCAACCTGGGGGGGAATGCCATCAAATTCACCAGTCAGGGTGACGTGGTGCTGCGGGTGCGCCAGGTCGAGCGTGGCCCGACGGACGCAGTGCTGGAATTTGCCATGTGTGACAGCGGCATTGGTATCGCGTCGGAGAACCAGACTCACATTTTCAGTGGTTTTTCTCAGGCCGAGGCCTCCACCACGCGCCGCTTTGGCGGTACGGGGCTGGGCCTTTCCATTTCCAGTCGGCTGGTGGCCCTGCTGGGCGGCACACTTCAGTTGAACAGTACCCCGGGGCAGGGCAGCACGTTTTACTTTCAGCTTCGTTTCCCTCTGGCCAGTCTGCCTGCCGCGGAGGTGCCGCCTCCTGCGGAGCAGGGCGCACCCGATCCTGACCGGGTCAAACGGTTACGGGGAATGCGGGTGCTGGTGGTCGAGGACAACAAGATCAACCAGATGGTGGCCAAGGGCTTGTTGTCCAAGGAGGGGGCTGACATCACGCTGGTGGACAACGGTCAACTGGGCGTTGAAGCCGTGGCGGCGGCCCAGCCTCCCTTTGATGTGGTGCTGATGGACGTTCAGATGCCGGTAATGGATGGCTACGCCGCCACCCGTTTCATTCGCCAGGAGATGGGGCTGACCACTTTGCCGATCATCGCCATGACCGCCAACGCCATGGCATCGGATCGCATGTCTTGCCTGGAAGCTGGCATGGATGAACACGTCGGCAAGCCCTTCGAGTTGAACCACCTGGTCGCCACCATGCTGCGCCTTTGTGGGCCGCGCCCCGCGTAGCGGCAATATCAGCCGGGCTTGCCCAGCACTTCCCAGCGCTCTAGCGCGGCCATCAATTCATCGTCGATCTGGGCACTGCGGGTGGCCAGTTTCATGGCCCGCACGTTGTCGATCGAATACAGGCTGCCATCGGCCAGCGCTTTCCCAATCTCGCTCTGCTCGGTTTCCAGTGCAGCAATCAGGTCAGGCAGGCCGTCCAACTCGCGCTGCTCTTTGAAGCTGAGCTTTTTCGTCTTTGCAGGTGGCGGTGCAGCGGGCGCGGTCGCAGACACGGCGGTGCTGGCTTGCTCCTGTTTTTGTAGCTGCTCACGCTCGTAGTTAAAGGGCTTTGAGGTTGTTTTGCCAAGTGCTGCATTGATTTCGTTGGCCCGTTTGGTCTGGATCAGCCAGTCGCTCACGCCGCCTTCGTACTCGCGCCACTTGGCATCGCCTTCAAACGCAATGGTGCTGGTAACCACGTTGTCCAAAAAGGTACGGTCATGGCTGACCAGAAACACCGTGCCGTCGTAGTTTTGCAGCAGGTCTTCCAGTAGCTCCAGGGTGTCAATGTCCAGGTCGTTGGTCGGTTCATCGAGCACCAGCACATTGGCAGGGCGAGCGAACAGGCGCGCCAGCAGCAGTCGGTTTCGCTCGCCACCCGAGAGGGAGCGCACGGGCGAGTTGGCGCGCGCTGGCGAGAACAGGAAGTCGCCCAGGTAGCTCTTGACGTGCTTTTTCTGGTTGCCAATCTCGATCCACTCGCTGCCGGGGCTGATGAAGTCTTCCAGCGTGGCATCCAGGTCCAGCGCGTTGCGCATCTGGTCAAAATAGGCCACGGAGATATTTGCACCCTGGCGAACGGTGCCCCAGGGGCTGTGGCCGGGTTCAGGTGCCGGCGAATTGGGCGGCGCCGGGTCGGCCTTGTGCTCGCCCAGAATCAGCTTGAGCAGCGTGGTCTTGCCCGCGCCGTTGGGGCCCAGCAGACCAATCTTGTCGCCGCGCAGGATGGTGGCAGAAAAGTCGTGCACGATCTTGCGGTCACCAAAGGTTTTGCTCACATGGGTCAGTTCGGCCACCAGCTTGCCACTGGCTGCACCGCTGTTCACGTCCATGTTCACACTGCCCACCACCTCGCGCCGGGCCTGGTGCTTGGCGCGCAACTCGCCCAGTCGCACGATGCGCGCGGTGGCCCGGGTGCGACGGGCTTCCACACCCTTGCGAATCCAGATTTCTTCCTGCGCCAGCAGCTTGTCAGCCTTGGCGCTGATCACGGCCTCCTGCGCCAGTTGCTCTTCCTTTTGCAACAAATAGGCGGCAAAGTTGCCCGGATAGGACAGGAGTTTGCCCCGGTCCAGTTCCACAATGCGCGTGGCTACGTTGTCCAGGAACGAACGGTCGTGGGTAATGGTGATGATGCTGCCCTTGAAATCGACCAGCAAGCCTTCCAGCCATTCAATCGAGTCCAGGTCCAGGTGGTTGGTCGGCTCGTCCAGGAGCAGCACATCGGGTTGTGCCACCAGGGCCTGGGCCAGCGCCACCCGCTTTTTGGTCCCGCCAGACAGGGTACTGACAATCGCCTCGGGGTTCAGGTGCAGGCGTTGCAGGGTCTCGTTGACCCGCTGTTCCCAGTTCCAGCCGTCCAGGGTCTCGATCTCGCTTTGCATCGCGTCGAGGTCGCCATGGCCCAGACAATACTCCTCAATCAGGCCGATAACCCTCTCCAAGCCTACGCGTACAGCTACAAAAACAGTAGCATCTGCGTCGAGTTGGGGCTCTTGCGCGACGTAAGAAATGCGGGTGCCACTTTGCACCTGCACCACGCCGTCATCCGGTTTTTCCATCCCGCCCAAAATTTTGAGCATGGAGGACTTGCCCGCGCCGTTGCGGCCAATCAGGCCCACGCGCTCGGCGTTCTCCAGAGAAAAATCAGCGTGGTCGAGCAGCGGGACGTGCCCAAATGCCAGCTGGGCGTCAAGTAAAGTGATAAGTGCCATGTGGGCTGGATTATCCCCTGTGCGCTTGGGCGGTCTCAGGCGTTGATGCAAATCAATAAACCCCAATCGCTTCCATTCAGTCCTTGAATTGGCCATGGCAACCTGCCACACTGCAAAACCGCATTGCACAGGAGCGGTTTGGGGAGGCTTGTCCGATTTCCGGCTGGCCACAGTGCTTTACCAGCGGGTGTCCTATGGCGCAAGAAGCCGTTCAAGAAGTTCGCAACGTGGCAAAGGCCGTGCCTGCGCTCGTCCTGCAGCGACGCTGGTGGGCCGTCTTGGTTCTGCTATGGGCCGTGGCCGTCTGGGTGACGCTGGCGACCCACATGACAGACATTCGTGCGCAAAGCATTCGGGTTGCAACCGAAGGCGCCCGTAATATGTTTCGCATGGTGGTATTGACCCGAAGCTGGAACGCAAGCCACGGCGGCGTTTACGTCCCCATCACCCCGCAGACCCAGCCAAACCCTTACCTCGAGGTTGCAAGGCGCGACGTCATGACCACCGATGGGCAGGCCATGACCCTGGTCAACCCGGCCTATATGACGCGTTTGATTGCAGAGAAGGCAGAGTCGGATTCGGGCGCCATCTTTCGTCTGACCAGTCTGCGGCCGATTCGTCCGGAGAACGCGGCCGATGACTGGGAGCGCGTGGCCTTGCTGGGGTTCGAGAACGGGAGCAAGGAAGTCGTTGCCGTTACACCGGGTGAAACGGGCCAGCAGCTGCGCTACATGGCCCCGCTGCTGGTGCAGGGTAGCTGCATGCCCTGCCATGCCAAGCAGGGCTACAAGGTGGGTGATGTGCGGGGGGGTATCAGCGTGTCGCAACGCTATGCGCCCATTGAGGCGGCAACCACTGCGGGCGTGCAACAGTCCCAATGGACGTACGGTGCGGTGTTTGTTTTGGTGGCGGCATTGGGCTGGTTACTGCTTGAGTTGCTGCGCCGGCGCTGGCTGGATCTGGACGGGAAAATTTACGAGTTGCAGCACACCCGCGAAGAGCTGGTTCAAAGCGAAAAAATGGCCTCGCTGGGGCGCATGGTGGCCGGCTTTGCGCATGAAATCAATACCCCGGTCGGGGTGGCGGTGGGCGCGGTCTCGCACAACGAGGGCGCGCTGGACCGCATCTCCGCCATGTTGAGCCAGGAAGAGGTCAGCGAAGAGCAATTGCGTGAGGAGTTGGCAGATTTGCGGCAGAGCAGTGCGCTGGCCATGGCCAACCTGCGCCGGGCGGCCAATCTGGTGCAAAGTTTCAAGCGAACCTCGATTGATCAAACTTCCGAGCAAGTCCGCACGTTTGATATGAAGGAACTGATCAACGATGTGTTGTTCGCCTTGCAAAGCGTACTCAAGCGCTTGCCGATTACGGTCACCGTAGATTGCCCGGACCCGATTCGGCTCGATGGGGTGCCTGGACTGATTGAACAGCTTCTGACCAACTTGCTGATGAATGCCGTGCAGCACGCCTTTTGCGATGGACAGCGCGCCGGGACTATCCGTATTCGTGTGCAGCGCGAAGGGGCCAATGTGCACCTGGAGTTTGCCGATGATGGCGTCGGAATGGACGCCGAACAAATCGCAAGGGTCTTCGAGCCGTTCTACACGACACGGCGAGGCCAGGGCGGCTCGGGGCTGGGGCTGTATATTTGTTATAGCATCGTCACAGCCCGTCTGGGCGGAAGCATAGAGTGCCGTGGGCAACCGCAATCGGGTTGCCGTTTTGATGTGCGTTTCCCGGCAGAGCGTGTGGACAAAGAGACCATTTCATGAAACTGATTCGTACCCGTAGCGAGCCGCAGTTGTCGACTGACAACCCGCATGGCGCACGCCACACCTGGAAGCTGTTGGTCGTGGATGATGAACCGGATATGCGGGAGCTGACCCGTATCAACCTCAAGGGATTCCGGTTTGCCGACCGTGATCTGGAGATCGTCGAGGCGGCTTCTGCCTATGAAGCGCGCGAAGTGCTGGCACAGAATCCCGATATCGCCGTGGCGCTGGTGGACGTGGTGATGGAGACCGATGACGCCGGTCTGCGCCTGGTTGAATACATCCGCAAGGAGTTGAAAAACACGGTGGTGCGTCTCATTATTCGCACCGGCCAACCGGGGCTGGCACCCGAGCGCTATGTCATTGACCACTACGACATTGACGACTACAAGGACAAGACCGAACTCACCGCGACGCACCTGTACACCGCTGTGCGCTCAGCGGTCAAATCGTACCGGGACTTGCGCACCATTGATTTGAACCGGGTCGGGCTGCAGCATGTGTTGAAGTCCGCGCCTGATATTTACCGCATCACCAATCGTTCGCTGGACCAATTTTTCCAGGGTGTTTTGACGCAAATCATTGGCTTGTGCAACCTGTCGGGTTCGAGTTTCATCTCCACGGTGGACGGCGTTATTGCGACCTTTGACAACCATGAGGCCATGCTCCAGGCGGCGTCCGGCAGCTTGGCCAGTGAGGACCGGTTCGATCGCATCCGCAGCCAATGCAGCGAGGCGGTTTTGACGGGGCAGATGCCCAATGGGCTGCGCAAGGATGCCTATGTGGTGCCGCTTCTGGTGCAACGTGCGCCGGTGGGTTTTATTTATATTGAGCCCACCCAGGATCTGGACGAGTCCGACCGCAGCCTGATTGGCATGATGGCGCAGCAGTGCTCCAGCGCGCTGGAGAATTTGCGCCTGCATATTGACCTGACCCAGTCCTACGACCACATGCTGGACATGTTGGCCAAAATTGCCGAGTTCAAGGACAGCACCACCGGAAGCCATATCAACCGCATTGACCACTACACGCGCCTGGTTGCCGCCGAGTTGGGCATGTCCGAGGAAGAGGCCATCCTGTGTGGCAAAGCCAGTCGTTTGCACGATGTGGGCAAGGTCGGAATTCCGGACGCGATATTGCGCAAACCTGGCAAGCTCACACCCGAAGAGTACGAAGTGGTCCGCTCACACACGCAGATTGGCGGGCGCATTTTGGCCGACGACCGCATTCTGGAGATGGCGTGTGATGTAGCGCTGCACCACCATGAGCGATGGGACGGTTCTGGTTACCCGGAAGGGCGACCATCGCGTGAGTTCCATATGGTGACGCGCATCGTCAGCGTGATTGATGTATTTGATGCCTTGGTCAGTCGGCGCCCCTACAAGGAGCCCTGGGAGCCCCTGCGCGCTGCGCAAGAAATTGAAAATGGCGCAGGAACCCAGTTTGATCCCACCGTGGTGCCGGCTTTCTTGAAGCTGTACCGAAGCGGCAGTTTTGACAGCATCATTTTTGCTGCACAACACGAAAGCAGTTTTCCTGAACCACAAACCCACCAGGCTGCTCTTTAAGGTTCTTTGGAAAATACAACTGGTTACCATTGACGGATTCATGGTGCAGGCTTGCGTGGCGCCGATTTTCCAAGGAGATTCTTTATGTTCAGTAGTCTGATGCCCCAGCGCGCAGAGTTTTATGATTTGCTGGCTGCGCACTCAGACCGTGTGGTGGCAGGTGCCAACGCGACGTTGCGCCTGATGAATGGCCTGGGAGTTGGCACTGAAGACATTCCCGTGCTGGTGGCTGAAGTCAACATGAACGAGCAAAGCGCTGACAAGATCAAGGCCGAGCTCATAGCGCTGCTGCACCGCTCGTTCACCACACCGATTAACCGCGACCAGATTCACACGCTGACCATTGAGCTCGACAACGTGCTCAATGCGCTGAAAAGCGTGGCTAACGCGATCGGCATGTACAACATCAAGGAGTCGACGGCCGAGGCCCGTGAAATGGCCTCGCTGGGCGCGGACGCCTGTATGCGGCTGAATCGCGCAGTCATTGCCCTGCCCGACAAAAAGCGCAACCCGGAAACCGTGGGCTTGTGCAAGGAAATTGATGCCATCGAGTCCCAGGCCGACCGCGTGCAGCGTAAGGCGATTACCCAGTTGTTCAAGGACGGTGGCTCGGTCTGGACGGCGCTGAAAATGCGCGAGTTTTATGCGCTGCAGGAGGATGTTCTGGACCGTTGTGAAGACGCAGCCAAGACCATTGAAGAAATCCTGATCGAGAACTCCTGAGTCGCTTAACCATGGAACATCTCTCCATCAGCATCTGGTCGCTGGTACTGCTGATTGCAGTGGCGCTGGCCTTCGACTTCATGAATGGTTTTCATGATGGCGCCAACTCCATCTCGACCATTGTGGCCACCGGCGCCCTGACGCCCAAGCAGGCCGTGTTGTTTGCGGCTGCCTTCAACTTCATTGCCCTGTGGGTTTTTCAACTCAAGGTCGCCGCCACCATCGGCAAGGGTACGGTGGACCCCGCGTTTGTGGACCACTATGTCATCTTTGGCGCACTCATGGGGGCGCTGGCCTGGAACATCATCACCTGGTACTACGGCATTCCCTCGTCGTCTTCACACGCGCTGGTGGGCGGTTTGGTCGGCGCCACTGTGGCTAAAGCCGGGGGTGTTGCGCCCATCATGTGGAGTGGTTTTGGCAAAATTTTGCTGTTCATCATCATTTCACCACTGGTCGGTTTTTTTATCGGCGGCATGCTGATGGTGCTGGTGGCCTGGGCATTCAGAAACAGATCGCCGCATCAGGCCAGTGTCTGGTTTCGTTATGGGCAGTTGTTTGCCGCCGGGGCCTATAGCCTGGGCCATGGCGGTAACGATGCACAAAAGACGATCGGCATCATCTGGCTGCTGATGATTACCGCTGGCATCTCCACGTCGGATGTGGCCACGTTACCCATGTGGGTGGTTTACTCCTGCTACGGCGCCATTGCCTGGGGTACCTACCTGGGTGGCTGGCGCATTGTCAAAACCATGGGCAGCAAGATCACCAAGCTCAATGCCGTCAGTGGATCGTGCGCGTCCATGGGCGGCGCCATCAGCCTGGGACTGGCCACGTTGGGGGGTATTCCGGTATCGACCACCCACACCATCACCGGAGCCATTGTGGGTGTCGGCACGGCGCAGGACGTGAAGGCGGTGCGCTGGGCCCTGACATTCAATCTGGTGGTGGCCTGGGTGCTGACGATTCCGGCCTCGGGCTTGATTGCGGCGGCGTTTTGGTACGTTGGCCGCAGCTTCCTTTAATTAGTTGGGGAAACGTCCATGCTCAACAATGTCATGCCGCACCGCAGTTCGTTTTTCAATCTGCTGGCCGCGCATACTGACCGCCTGTTGGCGGGGGCCAGCGCAACACTGCGCCTTGTCACCGGTCTGGGTAGCCAGGGTGAGCAAACCGATGCCCTCATCGAGGAAGTCAACCTGAACGAGACCAGTGCCGATGGCATCAAGGCCGAGTTCATCAAGCTGTTGTACGAGTCGTTTACCACACCGATCAACCGCGACCAGTTGCACACGCTGATTCTCGACCTGGACCGGGTGCTCGATACGCTGCAAAGCGTGGCCAATGCCATCCGCATGTACAACATCAGCGATTCGACTCCCGAAGCGCGTGCGCTGGCCGCTTTGGCCTCTGATGCCTGCCTGCGCCTCAACCGCGCGGTGA
This sequence comes from uncultured beta proteobacterium, assembly GCA_903924955.1. Taxonomy (GTDB): domain Bacteria; phylum Pseudomonadota; class Gammaproteobacteria; order Burkholderiales; family Burkholderiaceae_C; genus Allorhodoferax. Next base: position 23,898 of record CAIYDK010000165.1, read on the forward strand.
TCGCGCTGGCTGAGCGTGAGCAAGCCCCCAAGGTTGCCGTGCTGTGTCCCGAAATTGACGCGTTGAAGTCGCAGGCCAGCGCGGTCATGCGCGAAGCCGTCACCAAGTTGTTTCGGGAAGAAGGCGATGAGCAGGCCGCCTGGCATGCCATGAAGATGCGCCGCTTTTACTTTACCCAGGTTGCCGTGCTGGACGGCTGCAAGCGTGCGGGCAGGACCATGGAAGAGATACTGCTCGAAAACGCGTAATGGTTTGCTGCGCGTTACGGCATTTGCTGGTAGGCCTGCACGGCTTTGCCGACTGATACGAAGAACTCCTGAGGCCCCAGCAGACCCAACCGATGCAGGTTGTCCAGTTGTTCACGTAACGGCCGTGGGCAATCTGCAAACTTGATTTGCACACCAACCATGTCGAGGTCGCGCTGCAGCTGGGCAAAATGTTCAGCCGCAGTGATGTCGATATCGGTGATGGCCTGCGCGTCGATCACCAGCCACTGCAAGTCCGCCCCGGCCGCATCGACCAGGGTCTTGATACGCGCCATGACATGGCGTGCGTTCGCAAAAATCAAAGGTGCATAGGGTCGGTACACCAGCAGTCCGGGAATGCGCTCGCCGTCTTCATCATTTTTGCAGTCATGAAATTTTCCGTCGTGCGGCAGGCGTCGCAATACGGCATCTCCGGGACGTGATATTTCGACCAACACTGCGATCAGTGACACCAGTAACCCCAGCAGGATGCCGGGCACCACGCCTGCGACCAGGATGGCGCCCGTCACCCCTACGGCAATGCCAAATTCGACGCGGTCGATGCGCAGCATCTGGCGCAGGGAAGCAGCCTCCAGCATGCCCAGGGCAATCACCACCAGAATGGCGCCCAGCGCCACCTTGGGCAAGTGGGCAATCACACTGGTGAAAAACAGCAGGAAAACCAGCAACCCCGCGGCTGCCACCAGTTGGGCGACCTGGGAGCGGGCACCGGCGGAGTCGGCAATGGCGGTGCGCGACTGGCTGGCCGACACCGCGAAACCCTGCCAGAGCGCGGCCAGTATGTTGGCGGCGCCCAGTGCCACCAGTTCCTGGTTGGGGTTGATCTCATCGTGGTGCTTTTCTGCGAATGTTTGGGCCAGCAAGATGCCGTCTGAGAACGTCAAAAATGCCAGCGCCAGTGCGGCCGGTGCCAAGGCGGCGATGTCTGTGAAACTCAACGTAAAGAGCATCGGATGCGGAATGCCCCGGGGCATATCCCCAACCAGGGCTACGCCGTACTGCGGCAAGTCCAGAGCAACGGCCAGCACGGTGGCCACTGCGCAGGCCGCCAAAGCACCCGGAATATGCGGCAGCCAGCGTTGCAGCGCCCAGAGCAGGGCCATCAGCCCCGCGCCCAGCGCCAAGGTGGGCCAGTGGGTTTGGGGCAATTGGGCCATTAAGGAGTTCAGCACCGGAAAGAATGCGTCACCGTCCGTTTGCAGGCCAAACAGCTTGCCCAGTTGGGTTGCCAGCAACAACAGCGAAGCGCCGTTGAGGTAACCCACCAGCACCGGGCGTGACAAAAGGTCAGCAACCGTTCCCAGCCGCAACCGGGCGGCAAACAGCAACACGGCTCCTGACAGCAAGGCCAGCTCGGCCGCCAGTACGGCCATGCGCGCCGGGTCACCCGCGGCCAGCGGCAGGATGACCGAGCCAGCCAGCAGCCCGATGGCGGCGTCCGGGCCCGCAATCACCTGGCGCGAACTGGCGAACAACGCGTAACCCACGCACGCTGCCAGCGCTGCATACAGACCGGTCACGGGTGGCAGATGCACCAGTTCGGCATAGGCAATGACCGACGGAATCATGACCACACAAGCCGACAGGCCGGCAATCACGTCGTGGCGAAGCCAGCCCATGGGGTAGTTGCGCAAAACCGTCAGCAGCGGCAACCACCTTGACCAGGAGGCAGTGTGCGAGGCGTGCGTGGAGTGATCGTTATTCATGGTGTTTCTGCACATGCTACGCGATTGCGTCTGGATATTCGTGGTCGGGAGTCGGCGCGCTCGGGGCCATACTACTGGCATGCATTCCATCAGTTTTCCGTCACAGCCCTTTGCCGCGCGCGCTGCGCGCAACTTTCTGGTCCACAGCGGGCACGTGCCGGTGGTGTTGCTGATTCTGGAAGCACTGCTCGCCAGCCCGGGGTACTTTCTGCGCATCGATGCCTACCTGCTGCTGGCCGCTGGTCTGGCACAGGCTTTTGTGGCAGAGCGGCAAGCGGCTCGCACGGCACTTGATGCACTCCTGTCAAACCTGGTTGGACCGCTTGTTTACACCGCACTGGAGGTGATGTTTGAAGGGGGTGATTTCTTTCTGCAATGGCACCACCAGGCCTACTGGGGCTTTGCACTGGGGTTCGGTGTCCTCCAAAGTCTGCAGATCCGCTACCCAAACCGGGACGCGGCATTGGTACTGGCAGAAAGTGTTTTGCGCTCGGCCATCCCGCTGGTGCTGTACGCCATGTTCGAGGCGCGTAGCAAGGCTGCGGTGCTGTCTGTGGACGTCTTCTTTGGTGACCGGGCGCACACTTTCCTGGTCATCGTGCTGTTGCTATTGGGGGCGCTGCTGGGATTTGCAGAGGTCAGTCTGCGCCGCTCCTTAACGAAAATTCACGCCCTGACGGCGCAGCTTCGCCAGTATTCGGAATGGTCACTGGGTCGTGGCATTTTGAACAAAGCCATTGATGACGCCACCACCCTGTCGCTCAAGCGCGTGGACCGTGCGATCGTGTTCATGGATATCCGGGGCTTCACCGCCTGGAGCGAACAGCAAACGCCGGAAGCGGTGGTCGGCATGCTCAACGATTTCTATGCCGCAGCCGAGGAGTCGCTCGGCGCGGTGTCACCTATCAAACTCAAATACACCGCCGACGAAGTCATGGCCGTTTTTGCCGATGCCGGGGATGCCGTGCGCGCGGGCACCCAGATGCTCACAGGCACCCGCACCATGCTCGCCGACATGGGCCTGCAGGCCGGTGCCGGTGTGCATGTCGGGCAGGTGGTGGAAGGGGTACTGGGCGCGCAGGGCGCCAAGGCCTACGACTTTATCGGCGACACCGTCAACACGGCGCAGCGGCTGTGCGATGCCGCGGCACCGGGCGAGTTGCTGGCATCGGTTCAGGCCTGCGCGGCGGCAGATATTGCGCCGGGTCAAACCCGCGACGTGGTGGCCAAGGGTAAGCGTGAGCCGCTCAGGGCGGCGGTGGTGGGTGTATCGGCGTAGCGCTCCTGGCCGCTTTCTTGTGACTGACCGTCGCGGTACTGCTTGTTTTTGGGTTATGTTCTGTCCGGGAGTGTCATGAACCATAAAAACCAATCCGAAAGCGACCTGTCCGATAAAGTGATCCGTCCAGCCATCGTGCAGGCCGGGTGGCACACCCTCGACCAGATTTACGCCCAATACCCCTTGCGCGCCGGGCGCGTGGTGGTACGCGGCAAGACCGCCCGGCGCGACCAGTCCACCGTGCTGTTTGCCGACTATGTGCTGTTCCTCAAGCCCAACATCCCGCTGGCCGTGGTGGAAGCCAAAAAGTCCCGCCTCTCGGTGCAGGCCGGCATGCAACAAGCCATTCACTATGCCGAGCTGCTGGGCGTGCCATTCAGTTTTGCCAGCAATGGCGAAGGCTTTGTTTTCCGCGATGCCACGCTGGCCACCGGTGTGCTGGAGCAAACCCTTACGCTGGAGGAGTTTCCTTCTCCGCAAGAGCTGTGGGCGCGCTACTGTGCCTGGAAGGGCTGGACGCCAGAAGTGCAAAGCGTGGCCGGGTTTGATTACGCCCTGGCCACCACCGCCAAAACCCCGCGCTATTACCAGCTCAACGCCATAAATAGAACTGTAGAAGCCATTGCCAATGGCCAAAACCGCGTGCTGCTGGTCATGGCCACGGGTACTGGCAAAACCTACACCGCTTTCCAGATCATCCACCGCCTGTGGAAGTCGCCTTGGCGCTCCGACAAGCCCAGCGGCCAAAAACGCATCCTGTTTCTGGCGGACCGCAACATCCTGATTGACCAGACCATGGTCAACGACTTCCGCCCCTTCAAGGGTGCCATGGCCAAGCTCAGCCCCAATGCCAAAGGCATTGAGCGCATCAACGCGCAAGGACAGGTGGAAGTGGAGGAGGTTGATCTGGCCGTCAACAGGGGAACCAAGTTGGTGGACAAGAGTTACGAAATTTACCTTTCGCTCTACCAGGCCGTCAGCGGCACCGAAGAGGCGCAGAACATCTACAAGCAGTTTTCGCCCGACTTCTTCGATCTGATCGTGGTGGACGAATGCCACCGGGGCAGCGCCGATGAAGATTCCGCCTGGCGCGAAATCCTCACCTATTTCAGCAGCGCTACCCAGGTTGGTCTGACCGCCACGCCCAAGGAAACCAAAGAGATTTCCAACAGCGACTACTTCGGTGAACCGATCTACACCTACAGCCTCAAGCAAGGCATCGAAGACGGCTACCTGGCGCCCTACAAAGTCATCCGCGTGGACCTGGACAAAGACGCCTTCGGCTGGCGCCCCACGGCGGGCATGACCGACAAGTACGGCAACGTCATCGAAGACCGTATCTACACCGGCGCAGACATGAACCGCAAACTGGTGCTGGAAAAGC
>CAIYDK010000166.1 GCA_903924955.1 uncultured beta proteobacterium
GAAACCCTTGAGGATAGGAGTATAGAAGCCCAACTCGTCATCGTACTTCTTGTACTTTGCCTTGTCGCCTTCCAGCACGGCATTGAACATCTTGTCGGAAATCTGCGCAGCGCCATACACCATGGCGCGACCGCCCTCGGCAATCGCCTTTTGTGTCAGCAACATGCGCCGTACATCGGGGTGCCAGATCAGCGCATCGGCCACCTGATCGGGGTCTTTTTTGCCAGACAACGAACGCATGGAACGACGCTCCTGGGCATACGGCAACGCACCCTGAAACGACAGTTCAGCATGGGCAACGCCCTGGATAGCCGTGCCAATGCGTGCCGTGTTCATGAAGGTGAACATGGCCTCCAAACCCTTATTGGGCTCGCCAATCATGGTGCCGATTGCGCCGTCAAAGTTCAGCACAGCGGTGGCGTTGGCGCTGATGCCCATCTTGTGCTCGATGGAGCCACAGTTCACGTTGTTGCGCGCACCAATACTGCCGTCGGCAGCCACAACATTCTTGGGCACGACAAACAGCGAAATGCCACGCGTACCCGCTGGCGCATCCGGCAGGCGGGCCAGCACGATGTGCACGATGTTTTCGGCCAGATCGTGGTCCCCCGACGAGATGAATATCTTGGTGCCGGTCAATGCATAGGTTCCATCGGGCTGTGGCTCTGCCTTGGTTTTAACCTGGGACAGGTCGGTGCCGCACTGGGGTTCGGTCAGGCACATGGTGCCGGTCCAGCTACCGGCCACCAGGGGTGGCAAGTACTGGGTCTTGATGGAGTCGGAGCCGTACTGCAACAGGGTGTTGATGCAACCAATGCTCAAGCCAGGGTACATATTGAATGACCAGTTGGCTGCACCCATCATCTCCGACTTAAAGAGGTTTAGTGACATGGGCATGCCCTGGCCACCATACTCCACGGGGAACGACAGGCCCTGCCATCCGCCCGCCACGAACTGCGCGTAAGCCTCCTTGAAGCCAGCGGGCGTGGTCACCACACCATCCTTCAGGTGGCAGCCCTCTTTGTCGCCCGAGGCGTTCAGGGGTGCCAGGACTTCTTCACACAGGGTGGCTGCACCTTCCAGAATGGCGTCAACCATCTCGGGGGTGGCTTCCGCACCGTTGGACAACGTGCTGTAGTGCGTGGGGTAATCAAGTACTTCGTTGATCAGGAAGCGCATATCGCGCAGGGGGGCTTTGTAGTGCAGCATGCAATTACCTTTCAATGATGGCGACGACGCCTTGTCCACCTGCGGCGCAAATCGAGATCAGGCCGCGGCCGGAACCCTTTTGCGCCAGCATCTTGGCCAGCGTGGCCACGATACGACCGCCAGTTGCGGCAAAGGGGTGCCCCGCTGCCAGCGAGCTGCCATTGACGTTGAGCTTTTTCATGTCGATCTTGCCCAGCGGCTTGTCCAGCCCGAGTTGCTGTTTACAGAAAACCTTGTCCTGCCAGGCGCTCAGCGTGCACAGCACCTGGGCGGCAAAGGCTTCATGGATCTCGTAATAGTCAAAGTCCTGCAGCGTCAAGCCCGCACGTGCCAGCATGCGCGGCACAGCGTACGCCGGGGCCATCAGCAGGCCCTCTTTCTTGTCGAAGAAGTCCACAGCGGCCACTTCGCTGAAGGTGATGTAAGCCTGCACCGGCAAGTTGTGCTCGGCAGCCCATTCTTCGCTGGCCAGCAGCACGGTGGACGCGCCATCGGTCAACGGAGTCGAATTGCCAGCCGTCAACGTGCCTTGTCCTGCTGCAACTTTTTTGTCGAAAACGGGCTTCAAGGAGCGCAGCTTTTCGATGGTCAAATCGCCGCGCAGGTTGTTGTCCTTGGTGACACCCTTGAACGGCGTCATCAGGTCCGTGAAAAAGCCCTGGTCATAGGCTTTGGCCAGGTTTTGGTGGCTCTTGAGCGCCAACTCGTCCTGTGCTTCACGAGGAATGGCCCACTCACGCGCCATCTGCTCGGCATGCTCACCCATCGAGAAACCGGTGCGCGGCTCGCCATTGCGCGGCAACGCGGGCTGGACCAGCATGGCGGGGCGGATGCGTGTGGCAACCGCCAACCGTTGTGCGGCAGACTTGGCGCGCGACAGATCGAGCAGAATCTTGCGCAACTTTTCGTTCAGCGCAATGGGCGCGTCCGAAGTGGTGTCCACACCACCGGCAATACCGCATTCAATGTGGCCCAACGCAATCTTGTTGGCCACGATCATGACGGCTTCCAGCCCGGTGCCGCACGCCTGCTGAATATCAAAGGCCGGGGTCTCGCGAGCCAGCGTGGTGGATAAAACCGATTCGCGTACCAGGTTGAAATCCCGAGAGTGCTTCATGACCGCACCGGCAACCACATCACCCATGCGCTCACCATGCAGGTTGAACCGGTCCACCAGTCCCTGCAGGGTGGCTGTTAGCATTTCCTGATTGGACGCCTGGGAGTAAACCGTGTTAGAGCGAGCGAAGGGAATGCGGTTGCCGCCCAGAATGGCGACGCGACGAATGGAGTTCATGTTGGATCCTCTTGGAAAATTAAAAAATAATCAGATGAAGTGGGGTTCAGTAACTCAGTTGCCCACGCAGATGGGGCTTTTGTCCCTTGGCGTCACGCACTTCAAAGAGTGCCGATGTGCCGTCGCGCGCGCTCCACAACGAGGCGCGGCCAGGCAAATACAGCGGTGTCTTGAATTCCACTGCGAGCCGGGCATGCTCGACCGGCGTTGCCGGCAGCAGGTACGACAACGCGCGGGCGTTTGTCCACATGCCATGGGCAATGGCGCGCTTGAAGCCAAATAACTTGGCAGTCAAGGCAGCCATGTGGATCGGGTTGCGGTCGCCCGAGACTGCCCCGTATCGGCGCCCCATATCAGCCGAAGCCGAAAACTCGGTCTGGCAGGACAGGGGCGCATCGGCCGCAATCTGGCTCGCATAAGGCGCACCAGAAGTCTCTTTGACACCGACCCGCAGCAGGCTCTGTGTGGCACTCCAGACCAGTTCATCGCCACGCACAATGCGCAGGTCCAACGTAAAGCCCTGTCCTTTTTCGTGCGCAAAAAGACCGCCAGTGCCCATTTCCACACGCACCACGTCACCTGCGTGCAAAGGTTTGTGCTGCTCAATGGCATTGGCCAAGTGCACAGTTCCCATGGCGGGCCATGGACATTGCGGCGAGCAAATATAGGCAGTCACCAGTGGAAAGGTCAGCAACTGTGGGTAGATCAACGGTACGCCTTGACCGACATGGAACCCGCACAACGCCGAGTATTGACCTACGTGCTGGGCATTGAGCACGACACGGGGCAGCACCAATTCCACCGGGGGCAAACTGGTGACCCGTCCCGGGCGTTTGGCTCCAGTTCCCAATGCACGGAAGAACGTTGCGGCCAGGCTTGGAAACTCTGTCACCTCAATGGGTTTCATGATCAGGCTCCGATCAGGCTTTGGCCGCAAACACGGACCACGTTGCCAGACAAGCCACTGGAGGCAGGCGATGCAAACCATGCAATCGTTTCCGCCACGTCCACGGGTTGACCACCCTGCCCCATCGAATTCATACGGCGGCCCGCTTCGCGTATCGCAAAGGGCACGGCTGCCGTCATTTGGGTTTCAATGAAACCGGGTGCCACGGCATTGATGGTGATGCCCTTTGGTGCCAACACCGGGGCCATGCTTTGCACCATGCCGATAACACCCGCCTTGGACAGCGCGTAGTTGGTTTGTCCCAGGTTTCCGGCAATACCGGAGATGGACGATACGCACACGATGCGCGCACCGGCCTTGAGTGCGCCCGACGCCACCAATGCGTCGTTGATGCGCTCCTGGGTCGACAGATTCACGTTCACCACAGCCTGCCACAAGTGGTCTTTCATGTTGGCAATGGTCTTGTCACGGGTGATACCGGCGTTGTGCACGACCACATCCCAGCCGCCATCCGCCAGCGCTGCATCCACCAGCGCCTGTGGTGCTTCCAGGGATCCAATGTCCAATGCCAACGCTTTGGCACCCAACTTCTTGGCAATTTCATCCAGACCGACTTGTGCCTGCGGGACATCCAGACAAATAACCTGAGCTCCGTCGCGGGCCATTACCTCGGCAATGGCAGCGCCGATGCCGCGCGACGCACCGGTAACCAGAATCTTTTTTCCGGCCAGTGGCTGTGTCCAGTCCACGGCGGGTGCCACTGGCCCAATCGGCTTGCCCAGTCGCACGACCTGAGCAGAGACATAGGCCGAACGCGGTGACAACAAGAAGCGCAATGTGCCCTCGAGTTGGTCCTCAGCTCCATCGGCCACATAAACCAACTGCACCGCAATGGCACGCTTGAGTTCTTTGGCCAATGAACGCGTCAGCCCCTCAAGCGAACGCTGAATGGTCGCTTGACGCGGTGACTGGCATGCTTCTGGTGGTCGCCCCAGAACGATCACACGCCCACAGGTCAACACCGAACGCGCGGCGTCATGAAAGAAGTTGTAAATGGCATCGGCCTGTGTGCTGTCATCCATGCCCGTGGCATCAAACACCAGGGCTTTGACTTTCTCACCCGGTTTGCCGTCAGTGCCCCAGCGCCCGGACATCAAACCGGCCTGGTTGGCAATAGCTATCCACTGCGGTATGTCCTTGTGCGCCACGGTCTGAGCATTCATGGCCTTGAAAGCAGCAGCCAGGGAAACCAGCAGTTGCGGCGTACCGCCACCACCCACCAAAACACCACCTTTGATGACTGGTTGGCCAGGTTTGTAACGTTCCAATGGCAAGGGTTGCGGCAGCCCCAAAGCGGCAGCAATGCGGGAACCGAGGGTGGAATTGGCAAAGCCAAGATACGAATCTGTCATAGGGAAAACTCCTTTTGGGCGCGATGTTACCGACCAATTGGTCATTTAACATAGAGCGTTCTATCTAACCGAATATTGCAGTGCATCAAACCGGCATCTGTCGCACGACCTACTTCAACCGCTTTGACGTGCAGAAAGAATTTATTGTGTACATTCGTACACTAAGTGTCAAGTTCAACGGTCAAAATTAGTGAGGTCAGTCCAGCGAAAATTTGCTAAATATCAAGAGAAGAAATAACCCAAGCATTGACTAGAATACAAACGTACACCAAAAAATCCATGACCAAGTCCACCACCACCGCAGACCGCAAGGACAAACTCACCCGCACCGAGCGCAAAGACCTGACCCGCAACAGCCTGTTGCAGGCCGCGTTGGCCTTGATAGGTGAAGGTCGCAGCTTCACCAGTCTGGGCATACGCGAAATTGCCCGTGAAGCCGGCATGGTGCCCAACGCCTTTTACCGCCACTTTCGCAACACGGACGAGTTGGGGCTGGAACTGGTGGAAGAAATGGGCATCACCTTGCGGCGCCTGTTGCGCGAGGCACGCCAGACTGGTGTAACCGAAGTCGACATCGTTCGCCGCTCCGTTACGGTTTACCACCAGTACGTCCTCGAAAATCGTCTGCTGTTTCTGTTCGTCTCCAGCGAGCGTTCGGGTGGCAGCCGTATCTTGCGGATGGCCATCCGCAACGAGGTAGCCCATTTCACCAACGAAATGGCGCAAGACTTTCGTCACCTGGGGATCTACAAAGACCTCTCCACGGCCAGTCTGCAAATGGTGAGCGGCCTGATCGTAACAACCATGCTGGCCGCCGCACCTGAAATTCTGGACCTGCCGCCCGAGCAACCCATGCTCGAAGCCGAAATGATGGAGAACTTCGTCAAGCAATTGCAGGTTGTTTTGCTTGGCGCGTCATCCTGGAAAGACAAGCCACGCCCGCAGTGAATCGGCCTCTGGGATAATTGACCAATGACAATTACCTATAAAGACGCCCAAGGCATTGAAGGCATGCGCATTGCAGGCCGGCTCACATCCGAAGTTCTGGACTACCTGACGCCCTTCATCAAGCCGGGTGTCACCACCAACGAAATCGACAAGCTGGCCCACGACTACATCGTGAATGTGCAAGGCGCTATTCCCGCACCGCTGAACTACACCGGCGGGGGTAACAAGCCCTACCCCAAGTCGGTTTGCACCTCCATCAACCACCAGGTCTGCCACGGCATCCCCAATGACAAGCCGCTCAAAAAGGGCGACATTGTCAACGTTGATGTCACCGTCATCAAGGACGGCTGGCATGGCGACTCCAGCCGCATGTTCGCTGTGGGCGATGTATCCATCGCTGCCAAGCGTCTGTGCAGCATGACTTACGACGCCATGTGGCACGGTATCAAAATAGTTAAACCGGGCATTCATCTGGGGGACATTGGCCACGCCATTCAGCAGTTCGCTGAAGGGCATGGTTTCAGCGTCGTGCGCGAATTTTGCGGCCACGGCATTGGTCTGGTGTTTCACGAAGAACCGCAGGTCCTGCACTATGGTCGTCCGGGAACGCTCGAAAAACTGGTCGAAGGTATGACTTTTACTATCGAGCCCATGATTAACGCAGGCAAAAAAGACATCAAAGATGGACCAGAGAAAGACGGATGGTCCATCGTCACCAGGGACCACTCGCTGTCCGCCCAATGGGAACACACCATTCTGGTCACGCGAACCGGTTACGAAGTGTTGACGCTCTCGGCGGGCTCGCCACCGATACCCGCATTCGTGCCGACACAAGCCGCCTGATACCCACAGTAACTGAGCATTGAACACATGGCCGACCTATTGGCAGTCCGCACGGAATACAAGGCTCAAAAAGCGCAACTTCTGCAGTCCATAGGACACCCGGGGGCAACCGGACGAGATGTACGCAACGCGCTTGGTCGCCTGGCACACCTGGCCGATGGCGTATTGCAACAACTCTGGGAGCATGCGGGAATGCCATCACCGCTGGCTTTATTGGCAGTAGGTGGATACGGGCGCGGTGAGTTGTTTCCGTTCTCGGATGTGGATGTTTTGGTGCTGATGCCCGATGTATTCGACCCGGAGCATGATGCTGAACTCAAAGGCCGGATTGAATCCTTCATCGGTAGCTGCTGGGACACGGGTCTAGAAATTGGCTCCAGCGTACGCACACTGGGCACCTGTTTAGCCGAGTCCGCGAAAGACGTCACGATACAGACCGCGCTGCTGGAGTGCCGCCTCGTGGTGGGCAGTATCGAACTGATGCACGCGTTTGAAGCCGCTTTTTTCGCAGCCATCGACCCCCAGGCATTTTTTGTAGCCAAGACGCTGGAACTACGCCAGCGCCACACAAAATACGAAAACACGCCCTACTCGCTGGAGCCCAATTGCAAGGAATCTCCCGGCGGCCTGCGTGATTTACAGGTCATCCTGTGGGTCGCCAAAGCGGCCGGATTTGGAGACAACTGGCAAACCCTGGCCGCCAATAAATTGGCCACGCCATTTGAGATCCAACAAATCAAGCGCAACGAGTCCTTACTGGTACGGGTACGGGCACGCTTGCATCTGCTTGCAAACCGGCGTGAAGACCGTCTGATTTTCGACCTTCAGAACGCCGTGGGCGAGTCATTCAACGCTTTGAATGTGGCCTCAAAGCTGAGCACTGGCACAAAGCACCCGGTGCGCGCCAGCGAAAAGCTGATGAAGCGTTACTACTGGGCAGCCAAAGCAGTGGCCCAGCTCAACCAGATTCTGCTGCTCAATATTGAAGAGCGCCTCAACCCCTCAACCCACGCCTTGCGTCGCATTGATGACGATTTCAATGACAAGGCCGGCATGGTTGATGTGGTGAGCGACGACCTTTACCAGCGCAAGCCCCACGCCATATTGGCAACCTTTCTGGCGTACCAGACCACAGTGGGTGTCAAAGGACTATCCGCTCGCACGCTGCGCGCGCTCTACAACGCCCGTGACCTGATGGACTCGGGCTTTCGCAGCGACCCGGTCAACCGTGACACATTTCGCAAAATACTGTTAGAGCCCCAAGGCATCACCCATGCGATGCGGCTGATGAATCAGACCTCCGTACTGGGGCGTTATCTGTGGGTATTCCGGCGCATCGTCGGACAAATGCAACACGACCTGTTTCACGTTTATACCGTGGACCAGCACATCCTGATGGTGCTGCGCAATATGCGCCGTTTCTTCATCGTCGAGCACGCGCACGAATACCCGTTCTGCTCCCAACTGGCCAGCGGATGGGACAAGCCATGGCTCTTGTACATCGCCGCGTTGTTTCACGACATAGCCAAAGGGCGCGGCGGTGATCACTCTGACCTGGGTGCATTCGAGGTGCGCCGGTTTTGCAAACAGCATGGCTTTGCCAGCGAAGATACCCAGCTGATCGAATTCGTGGTGCGCGAACACCTGACCATGAGCCGCATCGCGCAAAAGTCAGACCTGAGCGACCCACAGGTCATTGCAGATTTTGCCAAGCGGGTTGGCAACGAACACCAGCTCACCGCGCTCTACCTGCTGACTGTGGCGGACATCCGGGGCACATCGCCCAAGGTGTGGAACGCCTGGAAAGGCAAGCTGCTCGAAGACCTGTACCGTTACACCAGCCGGGCACTGGGCGGCCACGCACCGGACCCCGATGCCGATGTGCAGGCTCGCAAGCGTGAGGCGCTGGTCATTCTGGCGCTGCACTCATCGCCTTTCGAATCTGAAAAAGCCTTATGGGCCACGCTCGATGTCAGCTACTTCATGCGCCACGAAGCTGTGGACATTGCCTGGCACACCAAGCATCTTTCGCGTCATGTCGCAACCCAGCGTCCTATCGTGCAGTCGCGCCGCTCTCCACCCGGTGGCACCGGATTGCAAGTATTGGTTTACACGAAAGACCAACCTGACCTTTTTGCCCGGATTTGCGGTTATTTGGACAAGTCTGGTTTTAGCGTTCTGGATGCGCGCATCCACACCACGCTGGCTGGCTATGCCCTCGACACATTTCAAGTCACCTCTCCCGAAGAAGATGTAACCGAGCACTACCGCGAACTCACCAGCATGCTGGAAAACGGTCTGGCCAAGGTAATAGCCGATGCCGGCCCCCTGCCCAAACCCAGCCGTGGCCGGGTGTCACGCCGCGTCAGGAGCTTTCCCATCGCGCCCCGCGTCACGCTGACCCCGGATGAAAAAGGCCAGCGCTGGCTGCTTAATATTTCGGCCAGTGACCGTGTGGGCCTGCTCTACAGCGTGGCCCGTGTGCTGGCCAATCACCACCTCAATCTGCAACTCGCTAAGGTCGCAACACTTGGCGAACGGGTGGAAGACACCTTCCTGATTGATGGCCCGGAGCTGCAGCACAACCGCAAGCAGATCGAAATCGAGACCGAGCTCCTGGAGGCTCTGGCAGCCTAAAAGTATCAGCAAAAAGTGCCGCTAGCCCCCGTGCACATTGCGTAAGCAGCTATAAACTTTATAGCGAATTCTATATCCGCAGCTGCTGCAAAATCTCGCGACCTATGGCCGTTAGCGGCACGACCCGCTCCACTCCGCCACGTTTTATGGCCTCTTTGGGCATACCAAACACCACGCAACTCTCTTCGTCCTGAGCCAGCGTGTGGGCGCCCGCGGTGCGCATCTCCATCAGCCCAGCAGCGCCGTCATCGCCCATACCGGTCATGATCACGCCAAGCGAATTTGCGCCCGCGCATTTGGCCACCGATCGAAACAACACATCTACCGAGGGGCGGTGTCGGTTCACCAGCGGGCCGTCCATCACCTCGACGTAGTACTGTGCGCCGGTGCGACGCAACAGCATATGTTTACCACCCGGCGCAATCAGGGCTCGCCCCGGAATCACCCGGTCATTGTTTTGTGCCTCCTTCACCTCGATTTTGCACAGGCCATTGAGCCGATTGGCAAACTCGGCCGTAAACTTTTCAGGCATATGTTGCACGATCACGATGCCCGGCGTGACCCTGGGTAAACTGGTCAACACAACCTCCAGCGCCTGCGTGCCGCCCGTGGAAGTACCCAGCGCCACCACCCGTTCGGTGGTTTGGATCATGGCAGTGTGCTTGTCGGCGGCCGACATGATGACATCGGCCGTGTTCTTTTCTCGCGCCACCACCGGTTGGTACTTCTTCACGTTGGCCTTGGCAGCCGACTTGACAGCTGTGACCAAATCATCGGACGCATCCACCAAAAACTGTTTTAGCCCCAGCGTAGGCTTGGTGATGATGGCTACCGCGCCCGCCGCCAGCGCCTCAATCGAGGTTTTTGCGCCCGATAGAGCCAGGGTCGAGCAAATCACCACCGGCGTGGGGCGCTCGGCCATGATCTTCTTTAAAAAGGTAATGCCATCCATACGGGGCATTTCCACATCCAGCACGATCACATCAGGCCACTGAACCTTCATGCGGGCAATCGCCAGTATCGGGTCAGCACACGCTGCAATCACTTCAATATCGGGATCCTCGTCCAACAGACCGGTCACCACCTGGCGCACCACGGCCGAGTCATCCACTACCAAAACTTTGATACGCGTCATAGCAGGTCTCCTTCTGGTTCCTGCCCAGAGTTGCTGGGTGTAACCTGGTGACACCACACATCGCCATTGCGAACATCAAAAATAATCTGTCGGTGACCGATGCCAAACAGGCTTTCGGACACGATCGGGACACCATGGTGGTTCAACAGTTCCAACGCAGCCTCACCATTACGCTGCCCTACATTCATGGCTCCAGAACGGAAGTGATCGGGAAACATGTTTCCGCCGCCGAAAACCTTGGCTTGGCACTGTGAAGCAGCCACGCCCAACTGTTTCAGTTCAGTCACCATGAGCTGCAAGGCTTCATCACCATAGCGCCCGTCAAGGCCTTCGCTTTTGTCAAAAGCGCCCCGTGTGGGCAGCAGGAAGTGCGACATGGCGCCCACGCGCTTGAACGGATGCCACAGCGTGATCGACACGCAGGAGCCCAACATGGTACGCATCTGGAACTCTGCATCGGCCACAAAAAATTCACCCGGTTGCAAAAAAATGTCAATCAGGCCTTCGATGCGGTGCATATCAACCCGCCTTTCGGTAGATTGATGGCGCAACCGACTCCACCGCGTTGCTGATGTTATTGAGGCTTTCGGAGTGGCCCACGCAGAAGAATCCGCCCGGTTTCA
>CAIYDK010000167.1 GCA_903924955.1 uncultured beta proteobacterium
ACCTTCACCTCCAGGCGCAGGGCCGGTCCACTACTTGACTGAACTGACTGTGTCGCATCGCGAAGCCAATCTTGTGCCAGCGCTTCAAAATCGTGCGGGGCGGCGCCTTGGGCCAGCGCGGCTCCACCCATAAGAGTAACGCAGGCCGTCATCAAAACCAGGGAGTAAACACCTCGGTGCATGAAATGGCGCAAAAGTACGAACATGAAAATTCTCCAGTTGGCCCCACCCCACAAGCACTCAACACTTGCAGCAGGAAGCTCAGGCCAATCAACTATAGACAGCCTCAGTCCACGCTAAACCCGCAAATAGCCCGTTTTACGCCCCATATTTCACGGCTAAAAAATTAAAGGTTTTTCCATAATTGCTTCACGTCGACCCACTGGGTGCGCCCAGACGGTTCGCCAATCCATTCGGAGGTAGTCAATGTTTGCCAATATGACCAATGCACTGGACTTTCATGCGAAAGCTCTGGTCGTGCGCGCCGAACGGCAGCGCGTCATAGCCAGCAACATCGCCAACGCTGACACACCAGGCTACGCCGGACGCGACGTCAACTTTAAAGACGCCATGTCTGCGGCCACAGGCACCAGCACAGCCACATTGCCACTAACTTCCAGCGCAGCGGCCCAGAGCAGGACGCATGCCAATCACATTGCATTGCAGGCCTCAACCACCAGTATGGGAGACTCGGCGCTGGCCTACACCACCCAGTCACAACCCGCAATGGACGGCAACAGTGTCGACATGGACCGCGAGCGGGCAAACTTTGTGGACAACTCGGTTCGCTATGAAGCCACCCTGCGCTTTATTAACGGACAGTCCAAGACAATCTTGAGCGCCATTCAGGGTCAATAGAACCCAATCAGACGCCTGCGGAGAAACACCATGTCCATGTTTTCAATCTTCAATGTCTCGGGTAGCGCGGTCAGCGCACAATCCCAGCGCCTCAACGTGGTTGCCAGCAACCTGGCCAATGCAGACGCAGTTGCGGGGCCGGACGGACAGGGCTACAAAAGTCGGCAGGTGGTTTTTGAAACCGTTCCTATGGGGACGGATGCATCGTCAGGCGTGCGCGTGAATGCCATCAAGGAAAGCAACGAGCCGCTGCGCAAGGTACACAACCCTTCACACCCGTCCGCCGACGCCGACGGTTATGTGACCCAGTCCAACGTGAACCCCGTCGAGGAGATGGTGAACATGATTTCTGCCTCGCGCTCGTACCAGAACAACGTCGAAGTGATGAACACCGCCAAGACGCTGCTTCTGAAAACCCTGCAAATGGGTCAATAGAACAATCGGAGTCCAACATGGTAGCCGCCGTCAACAACACCAGCACCACCCCGATCAGCAGCGCGGGCACGCCCAGCGCCATGGGAGCGCAAGCCAGTGCAACCGATCAGCAAGACCGGTTCATGAAGCTGCTCGTCGCGCAGCTGAAAAACCAGGATCCGATGAACCCCATGGACAACGCCCAGATGACCAGTCAAATGGCGCAGATCAGCACGGTTTCTGGCATCAGTCAATTGAATGAGACCATCAAATCCATGTCAGCGCAGTTCACCTCTATGCAGATGATGCAAGGGGCAGGAATGATCGGGCACAACGTGATGGTGCAAAGCAACACCCTTTCGATCGACGCAGGCAAGGCCAAAGGCGCCATCGACTTGTCCGGCAACGCCGACAGTGTGCAAATTCAAGTACTTTCACCCGGGGGCCAATTGCTGGACACGCTGAGCCTGGGAGCGCAAACCACAGGTCGCCACACATTCGAGTGGGACGCGAAGAATTACAACGACGTCGGCAATCCAACGTTTAAGGTCGTCGCCACGAGTGGAAAGCAAGCCGTGGCCACGACTGCCCTTGCCGTAGATACCGTCACCGGCATCAGCACCGCTGGCAACACGATGAACATTCAGCTCAAAGGCCGCGCTACCGTGACCTATGACGCGGTTCAAGCACTCTTGTAGCAAACCGTACCGAACCCAACCCGCTTCTCCAAGGACTAAATCATGAGCTTCCAGACCGGCCTTTCTGGCTTAAATGCTTCCGCCAAGAACCTCGATGTGATTGGCAACAACATCGCAAACTCCAATACCGTCGGCGCCAAGTCATCCCGCGCAGAATTTTCCGCGGTGGTGGCGTCCGCCATTGGCCCTAGCGGCGGCGGCGGCTCTGGCGGCAGCGGTATTGGTGTCGAGGTATCAACTATTTCACAGCAGTTCTCGCAAGGCACCATCAACATCACCGGGAACAATCTGGATTGCGCTATCAACGGCGGGGGGTTTTTTGAGCTGACCTTGAAGGACGGAAGCTCCGCTTACACCCGCGACGGTCAGTTCAAGCTGGACTCCAAGGGGAACCTGATTACAAATACTGGCGCAAACGTGATGGGATTCTTGCCAGACGCGACCGGCACATCCTACAGCGCGTCTCCGTCCGCGCTGGTCATCCCGACAGGAGCGCCCATTGCAGCAAATCCGACGAGCGCTATCACCGCACAGTTCAACCTGGATGCACGTGCGCCAATAGCAGCCACTGCGGTACCGCCTACGCCTTATTCCACCTACGGAACAACGATGAACGGGTTTGACGCACAGGGAGTGTCCGTGCCCGTAAAAATGTATTTTATCAAGACTGCCGCAGATGCATGGGACATCTATGACGGAGACCCAGCAGGGGTTCCGACGCCAGGGAACAACTTGGGCTCGCTGACCTTTGACACCTCGGGCAACATATTGACACCCGTGGCGCCACTCAACATGACGCTGACGTCCACTAACCCCAACATCGGGGCGTTTACCGTAACGCTGGATGTGAGCAAGGCAACCCAGTATGGAACGTCGTTTGCCATATCTGACCTTACGCAGGATGGCTACACCGCAGGAACACTCACCGGCATTTCGATCAGCGAACAAGGCATCATCACCACACGCTATTCCAACGGCCAGAGTCAAGCGACAGGTAAGCTGGCATTGGCTGATTTCCGAAATGTGCAGGGCTTGAAGCCGGTTGGACAAGGAAACTGGGTTGAATCACCAACGTCGGGCCAACCCATTCAAGGCGCCCCCGGTCAAGGCAATTTCGGCACTATCAACTCGGGCTCACTGGAGGCCTCCAATATCGACCTCACCGCAGAGTTGGTCGCGATGATGACGGCCCAGCGTGACTACCAGTCCAACGCACAGACCATAAAAACCCAGGACACGGTCTTGCAGACCCTTGTGAACCTGCGTTAAACCCAACCCACCGGAGCTAGACCACCATGGACCGCCTTATTTACACCGCGATGTCGGGCGCCAACGCGGCAGCGAGTCGCCAGGCGGTCCTGTCGAACAACCTGGCCAATGCATCAACCAACGGTTTTCGAGCCGAATTGTCGACGTATCGTGCCGTTCCCCTGCAAGGAGACGGCGCCAGCACCCGCGTCTTCGCTGTGGAAGCAACCGCAGGTTACCTGGACCGGGCCGGGCCAGCCCAACGCACCGACCGTGGCATGGATGTCATGGCGAACGGCAACGCCTGGTTTGCCGTGCAGGGGCTCGACGGCACAGAAGCCTACACGCGCAATGGTCATCTGGAGGTGTCGACTGACGGAACACTGGTGAGCCCCGGTGGCCTGCCCGTTCTATCCAACGGCGGCGCACCCATGACCGTACCTCCCGGAGCCGCTGTATCCATTGGAAATGACGGCACGGTGAGCGCCAAGGTCGGCAACCAACCCGCCAATACGATCGGCCGCCTGAAGATGGCCACCCCCAACGCAGAAGATCCATTGCGCCGTGGTGCGGATGGCCTCTTTCGGGCACGGTCGGGTGACCCGCTACCCAACGACGACACAGCCAAACTTCAGGTTGGGTCGCTCGAAGGGTCCAACGTCAACCCGATCGAAGCCATGGTCGGGATGATTCAGACGGC
>CAIYDK010000168.1 GCA_903924955.1 uncultured beta proteobacterium
ACCTGGTTTGCTGCCGACAAGTCGGGCTTTCACATTCTGCACACGCTGTTTCAGACTACGCTGCAGTTCCCCACCATTACCCGTTTTGATGAGTATTACGCCCTCGATCTGCTGGTAGAGGACGGCCGCTGCCAGGGCCTTACCGCCATGGAAATGCGCAGTGGCATGATCAAGCAGTTTCATGCCAAGTCGGTCATCATTGCGGGTGGCGGTGCGGGGCGTATGTTCCCGTTCAGTACCAATGGCGCCATCAAGACGGGCGACGGCATGGCCATGGCCTATCGGGCGGGTGTGCCGCTCAAGGACATGGAGTTTGTTCAGTACCATCCCACTGGCCTGCCTAACACGGGTAGTTTGTTGACCGAAGCCTGCCGCGGTGAAGGCGGTGTGCTGCTCAATAAGAATGGCCGACGCTATTTGCAGGACTATGGCATGGGCCCGGAGACGCCATTGGGCAAGCCGCAGCTCAAGACCATGGAGCTCGGCCCGCGCGACCGCGTGAGCCAAGCCTATTGGCACGAACTGCAAAAGGGCAACACCGTGACTACGCCATGGGGCGAATGCGTGATGCTGGACATGCGCCATTTAGGCGAGAAGTACATCGATGAGCGCTTGCCGCTGGTGCGCGAACTGGGCATTGCCTACTTGGGCGTGGACATCGTCAAGGACGCCATTCCGATCCGGCCGGTCGTGCACTACATGATGGGGGGCATCTCCACCAACACCAAGGCCGCTACGCCATTGCCAGGACTGTTTGCAGCCGGCGAGTGCGCCTGCGTCAGTCTGAACGGCGCAAACCGTCTGGGCTCCAACTCGCTGGTCGAGTTGCTGGTGTTCGGCAAGAGTGCAGCGCTGTCGGCCATCGAGCACATCAAGGGCTTGCCGGCGCCCAACCGGGCGGCGCTGGAGGCCAAGGCCAAAGAGTCGCAGGCACGGGTTCGTGAGTTGTTCTCGCGCACAGATGGCAATGAATCGATGTCGGGCCTGCGCAAGGAAATGATGGACACGATGGAGAAGAACGCTGGCCTGTATCGTGAAGAGAATGGCTTGCGTGAGGCGGTTGCCAAGATCGCGGAGCTTCGCCAGCGCTACCAGAAAGTCATGCTCCACGACAAGAGCAATGTCTTCAATACCGACTTGTTCCAGGTATTGGAGCTGGGCAGTATGCTGGACTGTGCCGAGGCCTTGACCGTCAGCGCGCTAGCACGCAAGGAGTCGCGCGGGGCGCACCAGCGGCTCGATTATGTGCAGCGCGATGACCAGAATTTCCTGCGCCACAGCATGGCCTATTACCAGGGACTCAATGCGCCCCGTATTGACTACCTGGACGTGGTTATCACCAAGTCGCCACCTGGTGTGCGCGACTATTCGGGAGATCACAAATGACACAGCTTAAAAAGCGCATGGTCCAACTGGAAGTGCTGCGCTACGACCCTGAGAAGGACAGCGAGCCACGCTTTCAAAAGTATGAGGTGGAGTGCAACGAAGAGTGGGTGGTGCTGGACGCGCTCAATGCGGTGAAAGAAAGTCTGGACCCCACGCTGGCCTATCGCTGGTCTTGCCACATGGCCGTGTGCGGTAGTTGCGGCATGATGGTTAACGGCGAGCCCAAGCTGTCGTGCCACGCCTTCTTGCGTGACTACGAAGGTGTGATTCGCGTCGAGCCACTGGCCAATTTCCCGATCGAGCGGGATCTGGTCACGGTGGCCGATGACTTTATTGACAAGCTTAAGCGGGTCAAGCCCTATCTGATCCCGAAAGAGAAGAAGACCATCGCGCAAGGCGAGTACAAGCAGACCCCGGCGCAGTTGATGAAGTACCGGCAGTTTTCCATGTGCATTAATTGCATGCTGTGCTACGCGGCCTGCCCCGAGTACGCACTGCAGCCCAAGTTCATTGGCCCTGCGGCCATTGCACTGGCGCACCGATACAATCTCGATTCGCGCGATGGCGGGCGTGACGAGCGCCAGGAAGTGATTGCCACCGACGTGGGTGTCTGGGAATGCTCGTTTGTAGGAGCCTGCTCCGAGGTTTGCCCCAAGGCAGTCGACCCGGCTGGTGCGCTTCAGCAAGTCAAGGTGGCAAGCACGATCGACTGGTTCAAAGAACGCCTTTTACCCGGAGGTTCAAAATGAGTCGTAAACCGTATGTTCGCCCCGTCTCCAAGACAGGCTGGTGGATGAAGCACCCGCGCTATATGCGCTACATGTCGCGCGAAGTGACTTGTGTTTTCATCGGTGCGTTTGCTTTGCTGATGCTGTGTACGCTAGAGCGCCTGGCCAAGGGTCCAGAGGCTTACGCGTCCTTCATAGCCGCGATTCAAGGGCCAATGAGCGTGATGGGTATGTTGCTGGTGTTGATCTTTGCCCTGCACAACGCTACCAGTTGGTTCAACGTCACACCCAAGGCCTTGCCGGTTCAGATCGGTGAAGAATTTTTGGCTGGCAAGTACATCATCGGTGCGCATTACGCGGTGTGGGCCATTGCCTCGCTGGTCGTGCTGTTTTTTGCGGGAGTGATCTAGCCATGGCCAAATCCAATAAGCCGATCTTCTGGAGTCTGTTTGCTGCAGGCGGCACGCTGGCTGCTTTTTTGGCGCCTGTTCTGGCATTGCTGTTCCTCATGGTTGCCATGGGTCACGCACCGGCCGTTTTTAGTTATGCCAACTTGCATGCATTTGCTGCCAACTGGCTTGGAAAAATAATCATACTGGGCGTCATCACGCTGTTTTTGTGGCATGCTGCACACCGTTTGCGGGTAACGCTGCACGACTTCGGATTGCGCCAGGACGCCATCGTCGCAATCGTGGTTTATCTGATCGCAGCAGCAGGTACCGGGCTGACTGTGGTGTACTTGCTGCGTATCTGATTCTTTACTTCATTCGCCCACTTCGTCTTCAGGACGGAAGTGGCTGCCCGTGGGCAATACCTAAGGTTTTTTTGTGAGTCCAAAACAAACTGCTGCCGTTGCACAAGTCGATTCGCTCCAGACGCTGGGCGGTGGGCGTTCGATAACTCCCGCTGTTATTCCTGAGTATCTGCACAATACCTACTGGTGGGCGTATCTGCACCCCCGTGCGGTGCATATTTTTGAGCGCCAGTGGCTGGTTAATCTCATTTTGTGGGGCAACTTCGCAAAGCTTCGCGATGCTGCGCTGCAGGAGATGGGAGACGTGATCAATGGCCGTGTCTTGCAGGTCGCCTGTGTCTATGGCGATTTCACTGAGCATCTTGTTCGCCGGTTGGGTCCTCAGGGTAGTGTCGATGTGATCGATGTGGCGCCGATTCAGATCAAAAACTTGCAAACCAAGTTGAGCAACCCGCAGCATGTCAATGCACTGTTGCAAGACTCGACTGACCTGCACTTTGAAGATGGAAGTCACGACTCGGTGGTGGTGTTTTTCCTGCTGCATGAGCAACCGGCCGATGTGCGCCGCAAGACCATTTCAGAGGCGCTGCGTGTCACAAAGCCAGGCGGTAAGCTGATCTTTGTGGACTATCACAAACCCGTATCGACGAACCCGTTTCGGTACATTATGGTGCCCATTCTGACGACGCTGGAACCCTTCGCCATGGACGTTTGGCGGGGCGAAATTGCCGATTGGCTGCCGACGGGTATCAAAGTATCCAAAGTGGAAAAGCAGACCTACTTTGGCGGCCTGTACCAAAAGGTTGTCGTCACGCGCTAGGCCGGTATTTGCGCGCCCTCGACGAGGAAGCGCACACGGCGCACGCCATTCCATTCATCGGCGTCCAGTCGAAAAGCGAGCGTGACTTTAGCGGGTAGCGCTTCGGTATGCCCAAACCAGATGCCATCGACCGGTTGCCCCTGATGTTTGAGTTTGAGTGACAGGTGTTTTTCACCTACCAGCCGCTGTGATAGCACTTCCACTTCTTCGCTGAAGGTTGGCGCTGCAAAGCCTTGGCCCCAAACCTCCTTGTGCAGGGTGTCCACCAGATCCACGCGACGGTATTCTGGGGCCAGAGGGCCATCGGTTTCCATGCGGCGGGTGAGGGTGGCCGCGTCTAACCATTCCTGTGCCACATGGATCAGACCTTGCTCAAAGGCATCGAGACCGTCTTCGTGGATGGTGCAACCGGCCGCCATGGCATGGCCACCAAAGCGCAGCAATACGCCCGGATGCCGCTTGGCCACCAGGTCCAGTGCGTCGCGCAGGTGAAAGCCCGGGATGGATCGGCCTGAACCTTTGAGTTCATGTTCCTTGCCCGGCGCGGCACTGGCGGCAAACACAAAGGTTGGGCGGTGCAGTTTGTCCTTGATGCGCGAGGCCACAATACCCACGACGCCCTCGTGAAAATCCGGATCAAACACACAAATGGCAGGTGGCGGATCGTCACCTTCTTCAAACAGCGATTCGGCAATTTGCATGGCCTGGTCGCGCATGTCACCCTCAATGACGCGGCGTTCGCGGTTAATGCCGTCCAGCATTTTTGCCAATTCATCAGCTCGAGCGGGCTCATCGGTGAGCAGGCATTCGATGCCCAGGGTCATGTCGCTCAAACGGCCAGCCGCATTGATGCGAGGGCCCAGGGCAAACCCAAAATCAAAGGTGGTCGCCGCAGGGGCGGAGCGACCGGATGCTACAAAAAGACTAGCTATACCGCAAGGCATGGCGAGGGCTCTAACCCGTTTTAGCCCCTGCGCTACGAGGCGGCGGTTGTTGGCATCCAGTCGGACTACATCTGCGATGGTTCCTAATGCAACCAACGGCAGCAGGGCGTCCAGCTTGGGTTGTGTGGCTGCGTCAAACAGCCCTCGTGCCCGTAACTCGCTTCGCAACGCCATCAGGACATAAAACATGACGCCAACGCCGGCAATCGATTTGCTGGCAAAGCCGCAACCCGGCTGGTTGGGGTTGACGATGACGTCGGCTGCGGGAAGCTCGGCAGCGGGTAAATGGTGGTCTGTCACCAGCACTTGCAGCCCCAAGGCGCGGGCATGTTTAACACCCTCCATGCTGGCAATGCCGTTGTCAACCGTGACCAGCACGTCCGCGCCCGATTCCTTTACCCGCTGTGCAATGGGCGCAGTCAACCCGTAACCGTCCACAATGCGGTCTGGCACGATGTAGGCCACCTGCCGGGCGCCCAGCAGCTTCAGCCCACGCAGCGCCACGGCGCAAGCAGTCGCGCCGTCACAGTCGTAGTCGGCTACAACGCATATTCTTTTATTTTGAGCAATGGCATCTGCCAATAGCTTTGCTGCTTCTGGCAGCCCCAACATGGTGGACGGTGGCAGCAACTTGGCCAGAGCGTCATCGAGTTCCTCGGTGCCAGTGACACCCCGTGCGGCGTACAGGCGTGCCAGCAGTGGGTGGATGCCAGCCTGCTCCAGCACCCAGACGCTGCGTGGGGGAATGTCTCGCGGAATGATGTTCATAGGACATCATTGTCTCCCAAGTGGTCTGCAGAGAATCGCGCTACGTCCCGTTGGAATCGGGCAGACCGGCTAGTTTGCGCAAACCCGATGTGTCCAGGATATCGACTAGTCGGCCCCTGCCGCTGATCAATTTTTGTTCACGCAATTGGCTCAGCACACGCGAAAGCGTTTCAGGGACGATGCCCAGTTGGGCGGCAATGTCTCGCTTGTTTTCCCTGATGCGAAACGATGATCCGCCGTGCTTGCAGTCCACGGACTCCCTCAGAAGCCACTCGGCGCAACGCGCTTGAGCGTCTTTTGAACGTCGACTGACCGTTTGCTCCGTCTGCTGGCGGTGACTCCTGGAAATATCTCGCAGCATGGATCTGACGATCGGTATGGTGGAATTCAAACTGCCCTGAAATTCCAACAAAGGAAGCCTGCGAAAGCGGACTTCATTCAGCGCAACTGCATCCACCGCACTGGGAACATTCAACACGGCAGCGGTTGTTTCCAGCCAACCAGGCCCATCAACAAAGCCCAGTGGGTGGTCCATATAACCCGCTGTAGCGCCCTGTCCAACGATTCCGACCACGACGCGGCCTCGCTCGATGAACAGCACTGAATCGGATGCAACTGAACGTTGCAGCAAAACCGTACCGGCCTGCACGGTTTCAACCGCGCAGTTGGCAAGCATGGGTTGCACGCTGTGCATGATCAGACGGGCTTCAGGTTTGCTGCGATGAGGCCATCACTCGTCGTCTTCCTTGTATTCCTTGGGAAGTTTGTGCGCAATGCCTTTGTGGCAGTCAATACAGGTTCCACCTTTTTCCTTGGCGGCCATGTGTTTCTTGTAGATGGTCTGTTTCTGGATGTCCCCACTCATGGCGTCAAAGTTGTGGCAGTTGCGGCATTCAATGGAGTTGGTGGCCTTCATGCGCTCCCACTCATGCGTGGCCAGCTCCATGCGATTGGCTTCAAACTTTTCCCTGGTGTCGACTGTGCCCCGGATCATGTGGTACAGCTCCAGGCTCGCTCTGGCTTTGCGAATCAGCTTGTGTGTCCAGTCCCTGGGAACGTGGCAGTCCGGGCAGGTGGCCCGTACACCGGTGCGGTTGCTGTAGTGAATGGTTTCCTTGTACTCCACGTAAACGTTGTCACGCATTTCGTGGCATCCAATGCAGAATTCCATGGTGTTTGTTGCTTCCAGAGCGGTGTTGAAGCCGCCCCAGAAGATCAAGCCGGAGAAGAAGCCAACCACCAGCAGGGCCAGTAGGGAGTATTTGGCACTGGGTGCCCTGAGGGTCGCCCACAGGCGGCCAATAAGGCTGGAATTTGGGGTATTCATGAGGAGTGACTCCTGGTTGCAGGTTAAAAAAACGGGGCCAGATTGACTGGCCCCGAAATCCCATCGCTATGTCAATTTCAGGGTGTTATCAGAACGAAAAGATGTAAGCGATG